>DBYP01000013.1 GCA_002309885.1 Verrucomicrobia bacterium UBA1183 | reverse complement strand
TCTCCCAAGGCACAAGACGATTAATGTATAATATATTATACGTTAGGCCGTATTACGGATAGTTTATTAATCATAAGGTGGGCGTAGAGCGCAAGGGAACTTTTTGAAAAAAGCTTCCCTTGGACCTTCAAAAACTTCCATAATTTTGCAACAGTGTTGCAAAATGACGGGGGTGCAGGGCCGCTGCCCTGCTTTGGGAGAGCTTTTACAAAAGCTCGCTCCCAAATGTACTATTTCTAGCTTGTGCAGACATGCTCTAGAAAATGCCTCGGCTTTACGATTCTTTTTCGAGCTTAGAGTTTGCGCTTCAAGGTTGAATGTGCCCATTTCCCTATTTTCTCATTGACAGAAAATCTGAAAACATATTATTCTCAGGGAATGTGGTACAAAAAACAGAACATTCGGTACTTTTATTTGGCATTTATTATGTGCTTCTCGGCTTGTGGATGGCTAAGGGGAGAACTTATCTATCCTGAGGGGCTTGATCATGATATGATTATGGCATATATAAGAGGTTTGGAGTTATTTGAGGAGGAAACTTTGTCTGATATTTGCGAGATAGGCGTAAAGAAAGGGGCTTATAATCGTTGGGTAAGATGTCTCCAGAATGTTCAAAAAGCGAAAAAACCTAAAGGAGAAAGAATCGTAGCAATTTTATATTTGTGTGCGATTGGGGCAGAACAAATTAGCAAAACAAATCCTAAATCTTCCGGGCTAAGATCCATCATTGGTTACTGCCTCAAAGTTTTGGACGCCGAACATAAGCGCTATATGTCGCCTTTACAAATACATCTTTTATATAAGATGATCCACGAGAGTATTCCTTATCCCTCTATGCCCACAAGAACGCGTTCTTATCAAAATTTGAGAATTCATTTTCATACGCGTCATCACAAGAGCCGTTGGGGTACAGGTCGCATCGAAATCCAAAAAGCCGACAAATAAAGATTGCCTAAATCTATTTTTTTAGGCAATCTGAAACAGATATGGCGGCAAGTATCAAAGTTGAACATTTGTGTAAATATTACGGGCATAAGGCCGCTATTCGAAATCTGAACTTTGAGATAGAACCGGGACAGATTGTCGGTTTTTTAGGCCCTAATGGTGCTGGGAAAAGCACGACGTTACGCATATTATGCGGTCTTTTGCCGGCCTCTGAGGGCTGTGTTTACATCAACGGAATGCCCTTAACGACCCGGCTGCAGCAGATCAAATGTTCGTTGGGGTATATGCCGGAAAATAACCCTCTGCCGGAAGATATGCGCGTGGAAGAATATCTGCGGTTTCGGGCACATTTAAAGCGTATCGATAATGTATCCATGGCCGTAGGCGATGTGATGGAACGGTGCGATTTATTGAGGACAGCGGCCAAAAAGATGATTCGTACCTTGTCCAAAGGTTTTCGTCAGCGGGTTGGCATTGCCGATGCATTATTGGGCAAGCCGCAATTCATTATCTTGGATGAACCAACGATCGGATTGGATCCGCACCAGATCATGGGCATCCGTGATTTACTCAGGGATTTAAAAGGGGAAACAACGATTATCTTTTCTAGTCATATTTTGCCGGAAGTTGAGGCGGCTTGCAGCAAATTGCTTATTATTCATCAAGGTGAACTGGTGGCCAATGGAACTTCGGAAAGTTTGCGCGAGCGTTATTTCCCGCAAAAGCGTTACAAGTTGGTGTTGCAAAAACCGTGTCTTGAGTTTTCAGAAGCACTTTCTAAAGAAAATTTCGGCTTGAGGTGTCTGCATGATGAAGGACAACACGATTTTGTTTTGGAATTGAAAGAAGACGTCCCATTTGAAGAAACTCATTTCGTGCGTTGGTTGCTAGAAAAACATTACCCATTGCAACAATTTTTCAAAATAGAACCGACGTTGGAAATGCTATTTTTGAAACTTACGAAATTTTCTTGGAAGGAAAAATGAGGTCTAAAGATGAAAAATTTCTACATTTTGTTTCAACAAGAAATTTATAAGTGGCTCTATCGTCCCTCCACGTATTTTATTGCAACGCTATTTCTCATTTTAATGGGATTTAATTTCATTTACATTCTGTTTTTAAACACGCAAAGCACAGAACCTTTCGATTGCTTACAAATGTTTTTCGAAATTTTTTGGCTGCCAACGTTGTTTGTTATTCCCATCATAACCATGCGTACATTATCCGAGGAACAGCGCTCAGGGCTTTTGGAAAGCACACTGTCGACCCCGGTAAGTATTTCTAGTTTGGTTATGAGCAAATTCACCGTAACCTACTTGTTTTATCTGATGCTGTGGGAGATCAGCCTTATTTTTCCTTTTTTTACACAATATTGCCTAAAAGAAACCCTAACGCAACCGCTTATAACCGCTACTGTATTGCAAGGAGGTACACTATTTATGGCCTCAACGGGCTTTTTATTCATCGCGTTGGGTGTTTTCGCCAGTAGTCTGACGCGTACGCCTACACTAGCGTGCTTTTTATGCTTTTGCTTCCTTTTTATGCTCCTAGTGGGGGTAAAATCTCTGTGTGAAATCGGCAGTATTCCCTACAATTATGTCCTTTATATCGATTTTTTCGAAAATATAG
Source organism: Verrucomicrobia bacterium UBA1183 (assembly GCA_002309885.1). Lineage (GTDB taxonomy): Bacteria > Verrucomicrobiota > Verrucomicrobiia > Opitutales > UBA9783 > UBA1183. The sequence continues at coordinate 58,437 of DBYP01000013.1, read as the reverse complement.
ACGATTTATGCCATGGAATTTTCGATATACGACCTTTCATATTCCACATAACGAGCGGTATATTAACGTTGCTTTTGGGTATAACGGTTCTTGAAAATAAAATATTACGATGAGGTGGTTGGATAATTTTAAATATTTTAATCGAGTGAAAAAAGCCAATACAGGGGTACAATGGCTGCTGATTGGATTGCTTGTTTTGGGGGTTCAGGTGCTTTTGTCTTATACCAGCTTCCGTTTCGATTTTTCCGCAAATCACGTCCATGAGTTACAGGGCGTTTCCAAGGCATTTTTGAAAACATTAAAGTCGCCGATAAAACTGTTCGTCTTCATAAAGAATCGCGAACAACCCAAACCTGAACTTCTACGTAAGTTGCGCGCTTTGGCGCACAATTTGAAAAATGAATTCCGTGGTAATCGTTCGCTGTTTGAGTATCGCGAAGTGGATGTCTTGCGGGATCCTAAATTGCTTTTATCTTTGAGAGGACAATATAAAACGGAAATAACTTCCGGTGTGCTTCTGGCGCTAGCAGAGGATTGTGCCGCTATACCTTTTGAAGAATTGGAACAAGATAAGGTATTCATCGGAGAATCTGTTTTGATCAATACATTGGCTCAATTGGCATCGCCTGCCAAAAATATTTATTGGATAATCGGACACGGCGAGTTGGATGGTCGCGAAAATCATCCTGAAAATGGCGGTTCTATTGTACATCAAATTTTTCAACAGATGCACTGTAATGTTAATTTTTTAGAGTTGGGAAATGCCATTCCCGAGGATGCGGATATGGTCGTTATTTTAGGCCCCAAGCTGCCTTTCTTACCGCAAGAATGTTCCGAGTTAAGGCAATATCTTCAAAAACGCCACGGCCATGTTTTGCTTTGCCTGCAGCCGGTGTATGAGCATGGCTTGGAGGACTTCCTTAAAAGCTTAGGAGTTACCTGCGATTCCGAAGTTGTTTTGGATTCCAGTTCTGATTTATTGAATAATTCGGGCAATCTGCTGATCCGGCGTTTCAATCCACATCCTATCAATCAGCCTTTGATTGATAGAAACGTAGGTCTGGTTTTCGGCTTAACAACGCGGCTTATTGCCGACGAAAGTGCAACTTCTTTGACAGCTTGTATCTTGTCTTCTGAAACGAGTTGGGTCAAGAATAAGCAAAATTTGATTAATATCCGATACAATGCCGGAAGCGATCCTTTGGGGCCACACACCTTATGTTTATGCTATAACAATTTGGGTGACGATAATTATCATCTCAACTTGCATCCCGATAAGGCAGTTATTGTGGGTTGTTCAGAATGGCTCGATAACGCGCATATCAATTTGCTGGGTAATCGCTTGTTTTTGCAATCCATTTATCGGTATTTTGAAAATACCGCAATATTACCGCCCTACGAAGTCGTTCAAAATGGGATGCCGGAAAAATTGGTCATACCGCAACAAACTTTCCTAACCTTAATATTGAATTTTTTGGTTTTGCCTTTTATCTTCTTCATTGTGGGGTTTGTCGTCATTATATTAAGAAAAGAATAAATCATGTTGCGCATAGGATTAACCTTTTTTTTAACGTTTTTAAATGCCCTCTGGATTGCTGTTTTTCTGTACATGAAGCAGCATCCGGCCGAGGAAGTGGTTTTGCCTAAACTGACACTGCAAGAAAGTGCTTTGGATTTGCAAAAAATTGAAATAAATTTTGAATCGAAAGACGCGCATGTTGTTTTAATCAAGAAAGATCAGCAATGGTTTTTACAAGAGCCGGTAGAGTGGGAAGCTAACCCTATTGCGATAGACAACCTAATTCAGCAGTTTATATTTTCAAAACCAAAACTTTCGTTTAAACTCCAAAATGCGGCGGATTTAAATCGTTACGGGCTTACGCTGCCTTTGTGTACGCTAAAATGTTTTACCAACGATAAATCCCATACGTTACTTTTTGGACAGATTCCCGATGTGGACAACATTTACGTTACCGAATCGGGTACGAATGATGTTTTTGTATTCGGAGCAAAATTCCTAGATGCTTTATCGTTAACCCCTGAAAAATGGGGGCATCCCTTCATATTTTCTTGGAATGAATTGAGGGGTATCACATTCGATACGCCACAGAAAAAACTGTATATTACTCAGGAACAAGGGCGTTGGCTTTTCAAATCGCCTATCACGGCGCCCATTGATGCAGAACGTATGGAGGTGGTTGGTCAGCAACTGACGCATTTGGAGTATCTTCGTTTTTTGAAGCCTGAAGAAACCAAAGATTGGCTTTCTCGATTCAATCAAAATGCCGAAACCTATCACCTAACGCTGCAGTATCGAGAAAAATCTTGCACATTGGAATTGCTGCCTTGGGAGGCGGAAAATAATGTTTATGTTGCACAACGTAACCATGCAGGGCCGTTGTTCTTGTTTGCCTCGAACGGCATTGAACGGCTGATAAATGCTCAGGAAACACTGCGCGAACGGACTCTCTTTAATTTGAAAATTCAAGACGTAAACAAAATAGTTTATAGCACACCCCATCAGCAATTGACGCTACAGGCCATTGAAGATAATAAATGGGAAATATGGAATAATACGGATGCACCGATAGGCAACACGCAAAAGGCTTCTATGACTTCCATACGGATGTTTTTGAATGCACTGAATGCGATTTACGTGGAGAAATTTCTGGATAATTTCACCGATTTTCCCGAAAATACGATTGCCGAAGTAACGCTATTTTTCAATACGGAGAGTCGGCATATTTATTTCTACAAAAGAAATGAGGATTATTATCTGAAATTTGAGAAAGAGCCTACGGTATTCCAATTGGCCGTCGTAGATGAAACCTTGTTTCAAAAGACATTGGATGATTTTCGAAATCGTTTAATTTGGGAGTGGAAGCCCAGTGAAACCATTTCTTCCTTTAAAATTATTGCGTCGAATGGCACAGTGACCTCCATAAATCCCCAAGACGTCGATGTAAGCTGTTTTTCTTCTTTGCGAGCGCAAAAATGGCTCGAAGGCCCGGTACAATATCCGCTGTTTAACGCCCTATCTTATCGGCTGGAAATTGAGACAGTGGATGCGCAACAGGTGCATTATTTATACCGGTTAGAGTTCAGCGATCGTATAGGTGGCAATTTACAGACGGCCAAATATCGCGATGCCTACTTCTTGTTGCCACAAAATTGGATTAACACGTTGTTTGACATTTTACATCGTCCATTTTGGGAAAACATGTCGCGAACATTTTTGTCGAATCCATGAAAAAAAGCATAAGTTTTTTATGCGGTACGCTTTTGTTGGGCGTGGTGCTTCTCTTCAATACCGAAGGGGAATTGCCTTTGCATTGGTTCCAGCCGTTTCTGCGAATACAAACTTCCAAAGCCATTATTAAAGGGCATTGTTTAAGCCTATTCAACGTAAAGATTGTTCGTAAAAAATCCGAATTTTATTGTCCTAAGCTCGTATTACATTTCAGGAGAAACGGTGTAACTTGTCATGTAAATCAAGCCGTATTGAAATATGGACCTCATGTTTTTTCGCATATAAATGGTGTTGTGAAGGAGCACGGTGGTAGCTACAAGGCCTTTTTGGAATTGGAAAATCGTAATTTTTTGCACATGCAAATGGTGGGCGATGCCTTCATCCCAAAAACATTCAGGGCACTTGCCGAGGCGGTTGATTCACTTAAAACGCCATCAGGAAGTTGCTTTGTACGAGATTTGAAAGTGCATATTGCTGGAAAGTATATTTATAACCAAGTCGGCAATCTCACATTTAATCACATGCACGCGACCGGGGGGTATGGCTGTTTTTTCATCGACGGTGCATGGCTTAAATACTTACAAAAATCAGATAGCGTCGCATGGCAGAATTTATGCCTGGCACCGGTTCATGGTAGTGGTATTCTCAATTTGCAAACGGATGTATTACGGCAAGCCTTCGTTCAAGCTCAAATGCCTCATGAATATTTGGGTGCCACAACGCTCGCGCTTAATGCGCATAATATTTCCTTGGGGGAACCGATAGCTGCGTATGTCCAATTACAGAGCGGCATGCTGGAAGCCGAGGGAACGTTTTCCGATTTAAGCCATGGGGAACTCGACAGTGGATTTGCAAAATGCACTTCGGAGGTTTTGTTCAAAAAGTGGGAAGCATTGCAATCTTACAATCTTTCATTTCAACATCCATTATACTTGAGATTTTATGGCAATCGGCAGCATCTTCGTGGCGTTTTTGATACTAAAAATGCGTCTTTGAATTCGGTTAAATTGCGTCATATTCACAGTACATTTGAAGTTGAACGTAAAGAAAGGTTTTCTTGGGACACTTGTCTTTATGCCGATAAAATGCATCCGCGGATATCTGGATTTTATGATTTACATTGGGATTTAGGCGAACTCCAGTGTGCAGGACGTATTGCGCCTGAACTTACGTACGCTTTCAAACACTATCTGCCGGCTTGGTGGGAACCCTTTTTCAAGCAATTTCACTTCAACAAAACCTATCCTTATGCCAATTTTCATCTAAGCTTTAAAGTCAAAGAGCCGCGTTCGTTGTGTTTTGGTTTTGCTTCCGCTAAAAATGTTCATTTTAAGCAATCACAGCTTCAACGCTTCCACATGAATTTTGGAAATTGTCCCGGATATTGTTGGTTGTGCATCCATCATTTAAAAATGCATCGGAAGCATGGCGCGTGTGAAATTCACTGGCCTTATGAGGTTCCCGATTCCCAAAAAGAACGCTGGATTTTCAATGGAAATGGCTGTTTTGAAGCGCGCGATTGGTTGCATTTGCTGCAGGATTTTGTTGGGGAAAGCGAGGCATTTGAAATGCTGAAACGTTTCAATCCTGATGCGGAAGCGCAAGCAAATTTTGAAGGGACTATTTCAAGCAAATCCGATGACGAAGATCATCTCGTTGTAGGACTGAAGCTACCCAAGGGAAATGTTTGGGATTTCCCGGTGCACGATTTTAGTGCCGATTATGTTTGGAATCCTCAATCTACCCAAATCAAAAATCTGAAAGCGAAATTATTAGGCGTAAGTCCTGTTGTAGCAGATATTTTTTGGCAAAAAAAACATTTCAATTTCCAATTTACCGGTCAGCATATAGCCACAAAACCGCTATTTAACCATCCGCTATTTCAACTTTGGACGAAAGCCATTCCTAAGGATAATCTTGAAACGTACGATGGTGTGCTCGATCTCGAATTGAAAGGGCAAGGGGAATATGCGGATCCGATGCGCGTTTCTGGAGGCGGACATTTGGAGTTTCAAAATCCCAATTTGTCGCAAGTTCATGTCCTTGGTCCATTAACACGGTTGTTTTCCAAAAAATTTAAGTGGCTTCCGGTGGTTTCATTTGATAAGCTTATTTCCGATTTTTCCTTTACCGAAAAACAAATTTCAACACAAAAATCGACTTTGTTGGGTCCCTCCACACGCGCAAATCTTAGTGGACGTATCGACCTTTCAAACCAGAAAATACAAGGCGATATTCATTTTTCATTTTTGGATTACAAACAACTCAATTTTCCTGTAATGAAGCATTTTGTGCAGATTTTTCAACCGATTTCCAAAGGCTTTTCCGCAAAAATCTCCGGAACCTTCAGCGATCCCCATTGGGCACTTTCCTTTAATCCCTTCCGGTTTGCTTTGCCGAAATGATTTGCGATGGTGTCTACGGAAGATAAAAAATTGTAAGAGAATAAGTTATAAGGGAACTTTTTGAAAAAGCTTCCCTTAAACCCTCAAAAACTTTCATAATTTTGCAACAATGTTGCAAAATGGTCGGGGTGCAGGGCCGCTGCCCTGCTTTTAAGGGAGCTTGAGGGATTTTTTACAAAAAATCCTTCAAAAACGTAATATTTCTAGCTTATGTAGATACGCCCTAGCTTATCTTACCAAATTTTTAAGGGCTTCCGTGGTTGCTTCTTGAGCTTTTTGATCCTGAATCCAGCGAATAACTTTAGCGACAGGCTCGATTAATTCTCGCGGAATATAGCGGCCTTCGTCAGCCAAATCGTAGAGCGCATGCGCCAACGGTACGTTTTCCATGATAGGAATGTTGAATTCACGCGCTACTTTCTTCATCAATTGGGCTTGGTAATCGATACCTTTCGCCAATACGATGGGCAACGGCGTAATTACTTCATTGTAATAAATTGCAATGGCGTAGTGCGTCGGGTTTACGATCAGCCCGGAAGCACGTTTGGTTTTCTGCGCTGGGCTTCCTTGCAGTAATTCGCGATGTAACTGCTTACGTTTTCCTTTTATGGTGGGGTCACCTTCACTTTCCTTAAATTCACGCTTTACTTCATCCTTGGTCATCATCAGCTGTTTTGTATGATTGTAGCGCTGGAAAATAAAATCCAAAAATGCCACCACAATATAAGCAAAACATACGTTGAATGCGAATGTTTTTAAAATTTTTGGCAGTAAATTTATGAAGTCCTTCAAGGAATAAAAAGGTGTTTTCAAAAGCGGGTCTAGCGTACTTCTTATCACAAAATACAACAACGTTCCCAAAAAAAGAATTTTTGCGGCGGATTTTAAGAATTCCACAAGATTTTTGAGCGAAAAGATTTGTTTAAGCTTAGATATAGGATTCAATTTGCTGAAATTGGGCTTCAAAGATTCAAATGCGAACAAAATTCCAAATTGGCAGAGGTGAGAAAAAACACCCGTAAAAAAGACGAATAAAACCAACGGCAATATCACTTTAACGCCTACCGATAAGCAGGCCAAGCCCATTTCGTCGCAAGCATCCAAAAAGGGTTCATTGAAAAACTTTGCGGGAACAACCATGAGATCCATAAGCGTCCTTAAAACATATTCTCGCCGCAATGCAAAATAGGAAAAGATAACGATCAGCAATGCCGTTGACGTAACGTCCTTACTGTTGGGTACTTGACCTTTTTTGCGGGCATCCCGAAGCTTTTTTGCGGTAGGTTGTTCGGTCTTCTCGCTCATAGATTAGAAATCAACTGCAAGAATTTTGCAGCACAATTATTGTCATCGAAGTGTGTTGTAAAATAGCGCGTCAGATAGGATAAGTACAATATAAAAAAGAGCATCGCCAATTCACTTTTTATCGGCATAGAAAGGAAGAAAACGTTCAATTGTGGTGCAAAACGCGTTACCAATCCCAAACCAAATTCGGATAGGAAAAGGATGAAAAACACAGGGCCTCCTAACAGAAGAATTTTGTTCATCAAATCGGTTCCCATTTGAAAATTGAAAAATCGAAAATCCAAACCCTCAAATGGATTCGTGACTACTTGAAACGGTAGCGCTTGATAACTGCAATAAACCATCTTCATGAGTCCCATAAACAATCCGGTTACCAAAAATAGAGCCAACAAGAATTTCATCAAAAAGTCTCCCAATGGACTTGTTTGTGAGTTGGATAATGGATCGAACATGCTCGCCATAGATGCACCGCGCTGGGTATCGATAAGGAAGCCCACGCTTTGTGCAACATAAAAAATACAATTCGAAAGCCATCCCAAAAGAATTCCTACGAAAACTTCCTTCATGGCAATGCACAGCGTCCATGAAAAATTACCTGCTAATAAGGCTTGGCAATCTGTCTGGAGCACGGGGAACAGTAGTAATCCCAAGGAAAGCACAACAGCATTTCGAGCAATTCCCGTAATATATTGATTAGAAAAAAAAACAGAAACCGCAGCAAATCCCAACAATCGACCGCTACACAATCCCCAAGTTACGATAAAATCCAGAAAAGGCTGTAAATGCGCGAGGGTCATCTACCGGTCCATTGTTTAATCAAGGTAAAAATAGAATCCATATAACGTACCAGCTCCGTTCCCATCCAGTGCGCAGACATCATGATAACAATCGTAATACAGATAAGACGTACAGCAAAGCTCAACGTTTGCTCTTGAACTTGCGTCAAGGCTTGCAACAAGCTGACGCCTAATCCCACGCACGTAGCTAATAAGATGGCGGGCAAGGATAGCAATAGCACCATCGACATTGCTTTCGAGGATAGTTCAACAATAATGGATTGATCCATAAAACTTTACTGCGATTTCTTTTGAAAATGCGATAAAGCTTCGACAACATTATCGTATATCGGGAATAACTCTACAAATCCGGAAATTTCGAAAATGTTACGTACAAGATCATTGACATGAGCTACCGCCAGACGTCCCGCATTTTTCTTTACTTCTTTAGCTAATCTTAGAAGCACTCTTAATCCAGCACTGCTGATAAATTCAAGCTGCGTACCATCAACAATGATATCCTTCTCTTGCAACTCCAAAATCTTTTTACACGCACCTTCCAACTTAGAAGCACTTGAAACGTCCGCACGTCCTTTGATACTTAAAATGGTGACATTTTCTATTTTACTAAATCCGACTTCCATCTTACCTAAACTTTTAAAGCTATTGCTCTTGATAATCTAAAAAAAAATTAGCATAATGGCAAGCGAAAAACTTTTTACCTATGAATAAATCTTTGGCAAAAACTTTTGTTCTGTGTACTTTAACGCTGATGTTTTCCGGCTGTCGCTATCATGCAGGTTATCCGATTGCCCAATCCGGCATCCAATCGATCTATGTTGCTCCAGCAATTACAGAAGCTGTTGTTGCGCAGATGTCTGGAATCTTATCGCGCCAAATCCGTGAAGAAATTGCACATCTGGGCATTGCAGCACTAGGTTCAGAAACCGATAGCGATGCCACCTTGGAAACAACGATAACACATTATGGACGCTCTATCGGTACTGTGGATGAATATGATACCGATACCGCAAAAACATTATCCTTAAATGCGATTATCCGTTGCAGTTTAAAAAGTAATCGTTCGGGCGAATATTTTTTCAAGGACAAAACGTTGAGTGCCAGCCTGAGTATCAATGCAACCGATTCCGCTCAAGCGATTGAATATCAACGCATGCCGCAGTTGTCGCACAAGTTGGCCAAACAACTTGCCATGTTAATCGCTAACGTAGATAAGGCATTCACTTTTAACACCGAACTAAATGCATCCGATGAACATTAATTGGTGGCCGTCGATATTGGCTGCCGATCCACTTCAATTCAGGGAAGGTCTTGAAAAGATCCGAACAGCGGGACTGTCGGGCGTGCATTTGGATATTATGGATGGTCATTTTGTGCCCAACATCAGCTTTGGTCCGTCGGTGGTTCGTGCCATTACCCAAAACTATCCAGAGTTATTTCGCGATGTCCATTTGATGCTATCTCGACCGGAAGATTTTATTCCAAAATTCATCGAAAGTGGTGCACAAAGTATTACGATTCACATAGAAATCGCAGAAGATTCGCTAAAAAATAGTCTGAAATTATTCCAAAAATATTCCATCCCGTATGGTTTAGCGATCAATCCCGAAACGCCTTTGGAAGCCTTAACACCTTACTTGGATAATCCTCCGCATCATGTACTGATGATGAGCGTACATCCCGGATTTAGCGGCCAGGCCTTTATCCCAGAAACCTATCAACGCGTCCAACGCTTGCGACAACAGTATCCGAATCTCCTTCTATGTCTCGATGGCGGTATAAATCCCAAAATCGCGCAGGATTTCCTGCCATTCGGCGTAAAAGATTTTGTCGTAGGTGCCTCATTTTTCAGAGAAGCTTAAAGCGTCTCTGTACAAGCTAGAAATAGTACATTTGGGAGCGAGCTTTTGTAAAAACTCACCCAAAGCAGGGCAGCGGTCCTGCACCCCCGTCATTTTGCAACATTGTTGCAAAATAAAGAGAAGTTTTTGAGGGTCCAAGGGAAACTTTTTTCAAAAAGTTCCCTTGCACTCTACGCCCACCTTATGATTAATAAACTATCCGTAACACAGGCTAACGTATAATATATTATACATTAATCGTCTTGTGCCTTGAGCGCTCCTTCGTAAAAACCACCCATCAAAGCAGGGCAGCGGCCCTGCACCCAAGTCATTTTGCAACACTGTTGCAAAATAAAGAGAAGTTTTTGAGGGTCCAAGGGAAGCTTTTTGCAAAAAGTTCCCTTGGAATTAATAGGGTAAAAGAATTAATTACAAAGAAAGTTCGTAGCCGCAATGAGTTAACACTTCGCAGCCGTTTTTGGTAACCAAGACATCATCTTCGATGCGTACACCGCCGATATTTTTGTAATAAAGCCCGGGTTCTATGGTGATTACCATACCGGTTTCCAGCACGATTTCTTGGTTACCTACCGAGGGGTATTCGTGCAAATCCAGTCCGATACCGTGTCCGACGCTATGGATAAAGCCTTCGCAGCCGTTCTCGGTTCTTTTTAAACCAAATCCGCTATCTTCGAAAAATTTCACGGCAAATGCCATCAAGCTTTTTGTAGACACACCGGGACGTACTTGTGCGATGAGGTGTTTCTGGCATTCCCAAACGCAATCGTACATGCGCTTTTGCTCTTTGCTGGGTGTACCTACCATAATCGTTCGTGTCATATCTCCGTAATAATGCGAGCTTTGCAAGCACGGGAAGAAATCCATAACGATGAGCTGATGGGGTTTTAATGCTCCTTGTCCTTCACAGTGTGGATTCGCGGCTTCTTGACCGCAAGCGACAATGGTTCCATCCGCTTTACCGCCGTGTTCGTGACAATAGCTTTCCATCAAGAACCGCAAACGTTCAGACGTCAAAATTTCTCCTTCCCAATAGAGTTGTTCGGAACGTGTTTCGCAGGCTTTGAGAATCGCTTTGGCATGCTCTAGGGTTGCCGCGGTCAACGCACAGGCTTTACGAATTTCGGCAATCTCAGTTTCCGTTTTAATGGCTCGTTGCGTTTTGAAGAATTTTTCATCAAAATCTACGGTAAACTGAGGATGCTCTATCAGCTGTTTATAGATAAATGCTGGGAAATTATTAGGAATAAAAAAACGTTGAATTCCATATGTTTTGCTCAAATATTCGAAAAAATGGGGCCAAAAGCAGTTGCTGTCGGTCAAAGCTAGCTTTTTGCGAACTTCGGACAGCAGAACCACCTCATCGAAGGTGCTTTCTTGTTTACAACGACCATATTCAAGCTCAGAAACAAAAGCTACAGTTTTTTGTCCGATTTTTAGTGCAAAAAATGCATCTGGAGCTGAAAAATGTCCCCAATGGAGCAAATTTACATCGTTTTCGGGTTTGTTATAAATGGTGTAAGCATCCATCAATAAACATCCTTCTGGTAACGTCCCGCCAGGCGTAAATCTTTCAAATAGATTTGTGCTTCCTCTAAGGATAGATGCTCCTGCTCTTGGATGATATTTAGCAAAGTCTCTTCAACATCTTTTGCCATACGCTTGGCATCGCCACAAATGTAAAAATACGCACCTTGTTGAAACCACGACCAAAGCGCTTGTGCGTGTTCTTTCATGCGATCTTGAACGTAAATCTTGTAAGCTTGATCGCGTGAAAAAGCCAAATCTAAGCGCGTTAGGTGATGATTATGTTGTAAGTTTTCTAAGAATTCTTCTAAGATGAAATCATTTTCGCGGTGTCTTCCGCCACAAAACAGCCAAGTTTTCCCGGTAGCGCGAATCGCTTTTCTGTATTCCAAAAAAGCTTTAAACGGAGCAATTCCGGTGCCGGGGCCAACCATGATAACAGGACGAGACGGATCTTCCGGTAAACGGAAACGGGACGGTTTAACATAAATTTTTACCGTACCTCCTATGGGTAGACGTTTGCACAAAAAACCGCTTGAAAGACCTTCGCAAACGCCGCCTTTGACATCACGGAAAGTTACCAAACCGACAATCACTTCCAATACGTTGGGCAAAAGCTTTTGCGCCGAAGCAATGGAATAAGCTCGTGGACGCATCGGCTTTAACCAAGCCAAAACCTCCTGTTCATCGAACGTCGTTCCTTTTTGGGCCCGAAGTTCTGCAAGACAGAGCCAAAAATCGTTCGCCTGATCTTCATTAAATTGAGCCAAAACGCTGGGACGCAAGCGCAACTCATATTCCGATTTAAGGGCTTCTTCAAGAGAAATACGTTCACCTTCTTCATTAACAACGAGTTTCGACGGATTGGCCTGCAATATCGCTAAAGTCCTTGCAACCCACTGCGGATTATTTTCGGGGCAGATAAAAACGATATCTCCCGGTTCGAATGTGCACTGCGGATCTGGCAAAGATAAGCGCAGCAAGTAAACACTTTTTTCATCCTCATTTCGTGACAATAGGTCGCGTTTAATGAGGGTCGAATGCATCGTATTTTCCGGTAGTTTCATTGTTTACCATTCAATAAGGTTCAAAATAAATTTTACGTTCCAACTCTCTTTTGTATTAGAACGCAACGGCCTTGGGCGTTTCTTCCACTCAAAAATAAAATCAAGCTTCCAAGTTTTTGCAATAATTGTGGACCACGTGTAAGTTTGACGTATCAGATCGGGTTTGTGGGCATCTGTCGAAATACCCGCAGAAACGACATTGGTTGAATTGATTCTGTAGGACAAACTTACGGAGTTTTGATTGGTATAATAAGCATCCTCATCTTGCAGATAATCATGGCTTACGGACAATCTCCATAGGTCATTTTCGCTCAAAGAAACGGACGTTTGGCTTTCGCGTAAGCGCTTTTTGTTGGGATCATATCGCAGGTATTGATTGAATGAGAAAAAGCTTGCTGGCGTCCATTGAAAATCGACAAAAGTATCCGACAAGGTCTTTTGTTTCTTGTTATGTGCATCGATTGACTTTTTAAAACGAATGTCCTGATAAAGATTTAAATGCATCCATTGTGAAGGACTAGATTTTTCATAATTGGTATAAAGGAAATTTTCGACACCCAAGCGCAGCAAATGCATATCATTCAAATCATCGATATCGCGGCGATGCAATAAGTCGAGCTCTTGAAGAGAAACGCGACGTCCATCGAGCGCTTCTCGGTCAATGGCGGGTATAAACGTTCTGCCTTGGTGGCCTCTGGGCATGTAGCGATATTGGACAATAGGCTGAATAAGATGTCTAAAATTGTGGATATTCCAATATTCATTGGTATAGGCATAATCTCCGTAAGCTTTGAACTTCAGATCGAATCCGATCTGCCACAAATGCCGCATGTAATCGCTTTTGTGGGCTGTATTTTTGAGATCGAAGTACTGAATTAATCGCGTTTGAGCTATCGGTGTAAACGTACACCATGAGCATATATTTTGAGGCATCGCGAGACCGAAATACCCATCCAAACGCCGCAATTCTTTGGGCTCTATCCGAGAAACATACGACGGATTTTCACGCAAATGACTTAAGCCAAAACCGTACTGATAATACAGCGGTGTATCGTTCCATTTTGCCGGCAGATACTCGAATCTAAGCTCTGGAAGCCGTTCTTGAATTTGCTGAAAATGATTAAAACGATAACGTGCCAATACGCTGGTAACCGTGTTTTCGGTGCGATGGGAAATTTCAGCGAAATTATCTGGATGCTGACGTGTGCCATTGTTTTCATCAGGACGATAATCTTTAAAAAAGTTCTTATCGCTCATCCATTCCATTTGAACGGCCAAATCGGTGCGCGTATCGAGATGTCCTTGGTGACGCCATTCCAACATATAGCGTGGATTTTTCAAATGCGGATCCGTGACCCTATGGGGTGTTATATCGGCATCATGAGCTCGAGCGGTTTTAAAGACACCCTTGCCCCAATCTTCGTCGTATTCAAGAATACCACCGACCAAGATATTGCGTTTACGGTAGTAGTCGAGCATCAATCCTGGCTTAAAACGCCAACCGAAATCAAACAACAAATCATTTCGAATATAGCGCCCAAATTCTTTATCGCGGCGAAGGAGCCCAACGTCTGCCTTCCAACGCAGTGTGGAACGTTTGAAATCATGGCGGTAATAAGGAGTATAAAACAACGGTATCTTTCCTATATAAAACACCGCATCGTAAAGTTCAAAATACTCGTTGCCGTGCAATTCACCGCGTTTGGCAGTAATATGGACACCTGCTATCGGATTCTGCGAATTATTACAATCAATGGACAAATCCTCTGCTAACAGGTGCTGCGTTGTGCCATGCAGATGCTTGCCGACAACACCGTTGCCTTTGACTTCCATTACAAACGAGGGTGCTTCAAGCGCTTGCGAATTGTGTATGTAGGTACCTTCATCTGCTTTCGCACGCAGAAATGGATTTGTTATGCGAACGCTGCCTTGAGCCAAAACTTTCGCATTTTCCGAAAAATAATAGATGCGATCTGCATTTAAACAAAAATCGTTATTGAGAAATTCCGCATTTCCTTCCGCCAAAGAACACTTCTTTCCCGTATCGTAAACAACGGGCATATCGGATGAAAGCGATGGCCGTGCTTCCACAAAAGCGCTCAATAAAAAAATCCCTAAAAGAGTCAACAAACGGGGTTTCATAAAAATCTTAACTTATTTTGCAATTTATTGGTTTCTACGACAAGCCAAAATTCATACAAATGCATTTTTGAATTTTCTCGACACCAACTTAGGCGTTTTATCGAGAGTGTGTCTACACAAGTTAAAATATTGCAATTTTGAATCTAAGGGAACTTTTTGAAAAAAGTTTCCCTTAGACCCTCAAAAACTTTCATAATTTTGCAACGGAGTTGCAAAATAGGGAAAAGTTTTAAGGGAGGTTGAGGGATTTTTTACAAAAAATCCCTCAAAATAACAACAAATTAGTTTGTATGGACACGTTCTCGAGCAAAATAAAGAAGGGCACATAAGTTACACATCGGTTCCTGACTAAAATTTTTGTTATTTAATATTGACGTAATCCAATTTCCGTTTTTGTATAAACGCATATCATTCGCGTGGCGAGATAGCTCAGTTGGTAGAGCAGAGGACTGAAAATCCTTGTGTCGGCGGTCCGATTCCGCCTCTTGCCACCAAATTTTTTGTCGCAATATTTTTTGTTTCTTGCCTTTCCTGTAAAAAAGTTTTAGAGTAGTTATAGTTTGTACCGATCTACAGGTACATAAATAACAGTATGAGATTTTTACAGGAGGAATATCATGACCTCAAATATATCAGGAAGTGGCAGCGTACCCACACCGAACACAGCGAGCGCGTCAGAAACTTCCAAAAATACTCCCATTGAAAAAATCAAGGGGAAGGCCACCGAAGTTTTTGGGGAAATAAAAAAAAGGCTTCTGTCATTAACAGATAAATCATATTCCTCTAGAAGTGTAACGCTTCCTGAAAACAAGGGAGAAACGTTTCCCGTAATGGCTGAGGATAAAGATATAATATTACATTTTATGTATGGATTCCAAAGAGGCGAAGACTCCACTGACTATAACGAGGACTTCTTGAAAAAGTTCTCGGAAGGAGATTACTTTCCTGCTCTAATTGAACGGAATTCTCTGCAAAATATACTGGGCACGATTCACAAAAACAGGGCTCTTGAGGGGGATAATAATTGTAAAGAGGCATTCAGAGAACTGCTTAAAAAAAAGATAATGGAAAAATATTGCAAAGATCCATCATCGGTTGAAGATGAGAATTGTAAGAATTTAGTTACAGACTGGGCTAAGAATATGTCAGATGAGGATCTTTACTGGCTGAGCAAAGATACTGATAGGTCAAAATTTCCCGAAAAGATTAGAGAAAAAATAAATGCAGAAGAAAAGAGAATGGAAGAAAGAGAAGCTCTGAGGAAGGTTCAAATTTTAGGTGGAAAGATCGTATTTAAAAAGGGTTGGGAAAATCTTCTTAAGCCAGACAAAAAGGAATTGGCGAAAATATGTAAATCACAAGATGATCTTCTTGCGTGCGCAACTGTTGTTGGTAATTGGAAATTCCTTCCTCAAGATGCACAGAAAAGGCTTCAAAAAATATTTGATAAGGCCAAAAAACATGGAGATGCTGTAACCTTAGATAAAGTGTACGCTACAATGGACGATGAGAGTTTTATTAAGAGTTTCAACCACGAGGAAGTGTCGAATCTCCCAGCTGGTGCTAAAGAGAAGTTAGGTGAATATTTTCGTAAAAAAGAAGACAACAGAGACTTTCGCTTTGCTTGTGAATTATTTGGTCCAAAGAATCTCCCAGAGGATGTGAGAAAGCAATATGGTGAAATAATAAAAAATGAAAAAAAATCCAACGGATCAAATAATAGAAAGAAGCCTATCATAAACGAAGGCTCCATTAATAGGTGGAGAAGGGAAAATCCAAATATAACGACACCAAAACAATCCAACCAATCGCCAGACGATGATAGCGTACCACCGCCACCACCACCGCTGTCACCGGATGACGATGATGGCGTACCACCACCGCTGCCACCGGATGACGATGATGGCGTACCACCACCTGAGCCAGTCTGATGAACCACCACCATTTGTCCCAAGGAACGCAGGACTTAGTTTTCTGGATGGTGATATCGCACAACATAGATATGCGCCTGACACATTAGAAAATGTCCGTAATGCCCGTAAAGCAAAAGAAGGGTAAATTTAACTTTCAAATGTTCCCTATGCGAAAGTTTCAGATAACAAAGGAAATGTTGTGCAGGAGAAGCAAAGTTGAGACACCGTCTAGGGCGTGTTCTACATAAGCTAGAAATATTACGTTTTTGAAGGATTTTTTGTAAAAAATCCCTCAAACTCCCTTAAAACTTTTCTTATTTTGCAACAGCGTTGCAAAATCGTGAAAAGTTTTTGAGGGTTCAAGGGGAACTTTTTTCAAAAAGTTCCCTTACGATTCGTTTTGTTATGAGTTTTATCTTTCGTAAATACGATTTAGTTCCTAAACACTCCCTCTTTATTCGGCTGGGCGTGTAGATTAGCGAAGGGTTGGCCGTAATAGGGCAAGGGATTGTTTTGCAAAAAAGTAGCGCAAATACTCCAGAATGTTTTTAGGGAGTTTGCGGTGCGGATTTGGTGCAGAAATGCACCATTTTCGTCTATGGCGGGTCCGATGTAATTGGTAAATCGTTTCAAGCAACCTAAGGCAGACAGTTCATCTTTTCCCGCCCAACCGAATTCCAGAAACAAATCTTGCAGATAGTAGTAAACATCCGCGAATGTGGGGTAAGTTGCCGGTTGATGATTTTTATATTCATTCCATTGCTGAAAAATCCACGGATTGCGTACGGCCGCACGTCCCAGCATAGCACCATAGCATCCGGTATTCTTTAGGATAGATTGGATATCTTGTACCGTTTCAATGTTGCCATTAGCAAGCAAGGGAAATGATAACTGCCGGCAGGCAATTTTGATGTATTCATAGCGCGGTTTGCCACGGTATAAATCGGTGACGGTCCGTGCATGTAACGTTACTAAAGCAGGTTGAACTTCGTTAAGTATCGCCAAAATCTCGTCAAAGTGTTCGGCGGAATTGAAGCCGATGCGGAATTTTACACTCAAAGGTTTGGTGCATACCGAACGTAGGTGCAGTAGTAAATCGCGTAACAACGGCAAATCTCTCAAAAGTCCGCCACCCGCTTGTTTTTTGAAAATTTTCGGGACCGGGCAGCCCACGTTGAAATCAATGCCAGCGATCGGGTAGGTCTCCAAAATGCGAACGTTTTGTTCCAACGCTTTCGGATCATTTCCCATGAGTTGAATCCAAAGCGGGCAATTGCCGGCGGATTCTAGGGCGGTATCGATCATTTTTGGATCGACACGAAAATTTTCGTGAACTCGAATAAACTCACTAAAGTAGGCATCCGGCGTTCCATAACGGTTTAAAATGCGCCAAAACGGTGGTTGCGTTAAAGCTCGCATCGGCGCCAATGCTAAGCCGTTCTTGGGAAACGGAATCATTGGGCGGTAAGTCTATTAAAATTATTTAATATATCGGTTGCATCTGGAACCTTTTCAAACACATTATCTGCGATGAAAAGCGGCTTATTCATGGTCAAAGACAGCAATATGGCATCGCTCGTACGGATATCCATTTCCGCGACCCGTTGCAATGCATCTTGTTGCGACATCACAACGCGAGAATAGAACACGCCATTTTCGGCTCTGTAAATAACGATGGTTTCGACAGAAATTTCAAAACTCTGCAGTACATATCGGAAAAAATCGAACGTCAATGGTCGTGGTTGTGCTTGTTTTTTTAGTGCTAAATTAATCTGTTCACCCATGAGTAAATCGACATAGATGACGAACGTTTTCCTATCATTTCCCAAAAAAAGCCCAGCCCCGGACGGTGTTGTGACAACACGCTTCAAAGTAATCGCTGTTTTTGCTATTTTCATTGTAAACGAATCCAGCCGCGTCCCGGTTTTTGCGGACGAATGGAAGAGCCATCCGAACGCTCTATCAACAGGCGATTCCCTTCAGAAAATGAAATCTGCAGCACGTCTTCCTTGGCAATAGGACGCCGTTCATTTTTTTCCAAAGTTCCTGAAAATAACCGTTTTTTATCGCTTTCCTGTCGAACAAAAACTTGAACCGAATCCAAGGCAACCAATGTAATTTCTTCGTAAGAAGGTGCTTTTAGTGTATCGAAAATTTCATCCGAAGTCGCCACGTTTTCGGTAACTACGTCTTTTGTTTTTTTCGGCAAACTGCAGGAAACAACAAGCAATAGAATCAGTGCAACGATACAACCGATTAACCACTTGAAGTAAACAAATTGCAACACCGGCTTTACAAATTTCGCCGAATTTTCCTGTGTGTCTAGTTCGGTTATCTGCGGTTCGCCATCTTTAATTTTTTCTTCCGAATTCTCAATTTGCAGATGCCCCAACGTCAAATTCGCGGTCGTTTTATCATTACCCACTATATTCGAGTATTCTTCCCACATGCTCGCTTCGTTCAACTTTAGGAATTTCACATAAGACCTAAAGAATCCGCGCGCGTAAACACTGGGCAATTTGGAAACGAACTCATTAGCTTCAAAATTAAGAAGAATATCCTTTCTTATTTTAAGCTTTTCAGAAACTTCATCTATAGACAATCCAAGACGCTGGCGCGCCTGCTGTAAACGTTCACCGATTGACTGCTGCATATAAATAAAATGTATTTTTATTCCATGAACTGCAAGCTCATTATGTTTTTTTGTGAAAAGTAGGACGCTTTTTAAAGAATATACTTAGCTTTTGGTATCTTATTTTAGAAATATTTGTACCATTTTCTGTTTCCGTATCAAGGAATGTTGCTTTTTCAAATCTTATAACGTTGAAATGGTGATGTTTTTGGATGTATTGTAAACCGAAAAACGTTATTTTAACAAAGATTAACACAAATTATGTTTGATTTTTAAGTAAAAACTTATTTGTTAGATATCGTAGGACGTATGTTTTACCGAGATTAGTTTCTGAAATGGAGTTTGAGCAAGGTCCAAATTACGTTTTTTTTGAGCAATTATTATCCGACAACAAAACTTGGTACACCGTAAAGGAGGTAGCAGCTCTCCTTGGGAAAAGCGAACAATACATACGCGACTGTTTTGATAACCAAAAAATGTTAGGTCATGTTTGGAATGCCAAAGCCAAGCGTGGTAAGGAACAGAGGCGCACCTATCACATATCCCGTAAATGCCTTGTCTTATTTCTTATGGAGACCGCAAATTACAATGCCAATGATTTCTTTGACCGCATAAATGCTGCGGAGCATCGACATATTATATGAAAATTTTACGAAAATCAACGTGTGTTTTTGCGGAAGAGAACTTTATCTCTTCCGCAGTATAAAACACCTTACAGCTTCCAAATATCTTTGACGTAGTCGTGGATAGTACGATCGCTAGAGAAGTAGCCTAAGCGAGCTGTGTTAAAGAGCGCCTTTTGAGCCCACAAACGAGGTTGTTGATAGATAGATTCTACCTTCTTTTGCATATCGCAGTAGGAACGAAAATCTGCCAAAACAAAGAACGGATCTCCGCCATCCAACAAGCCATTACGAACGATACGCATTGGATTGTGACCTCGTTCGGTAAAGAAGTCGGAATCCATCCAATCGAGTAATTGTTTAATTTCAGGATCGGAGTGATAGGTGTCGTAGGACTTGTAGCCGGATTGCTGTAGTTTTTCAAGGCTCTCGACCGTATTCCCAAATATAAATATGTTTTCCGGGCCGACATGATCCAACATTTCAACATTGGCGCCATCTAAAGTTCCTATGGTACAAGCTCCATTCAGCCCCAGTTTCATATTTCCGGTTCCAGAGGCTTCTTTACCTGCGGTTGAAATTTGTTCGGAAAGATCGGCAGCAGGAATAATTTTACCCGCTAATGTAATGCTATAATTGGGCAAGAAAACGATTTTTAAAGCGTTTCCAATACGTTTGTCAGCATTTACATGTTCTGCAAGTAAATTGATACTGTGAATGATTTCCTTTGCCATGTGATATTCCGGTGCAGCTTTCCCCGAAAAGATGACAACACGCTTAAAGTCTGTTGAACGTTTGCCGTGTAGCAAATCGTAATACAATTTTAAGCAATGGAGCAGATTTAGATGTTGGCGTTTATACTCATGTAAGCGCTTGATCTGTACATCAAATAACGCGTTGGGATCTACAGAAATGGCGCATGTTTCTTCGATGTATTGAGCCAATTTGCATTTGTTAGCGTGTTTTATCGCTCTATATTTCTGCAAGAATTTATCATCCTCCACATAGCTTTCTAATTGTCGCAGCTGCTCTAGATCCGTTAGCCACTTATCATTGCCCAAAGCATCCGTAATTAAATTCGCCAGCTTCGGGTTAATTGATTTTATCCAACGCCGTGGCGTGACACCATTCGTTTTGTTATTGAATTTCTTGGGGTAAAGTTTATGAAATCCCGGGAATAGTTTGGTTTTCAACAAGTCCGTATGGAGCTTGGCAACACCGTTAACGGAAAAACTCGCTACGACCGATAAATACGCCATGCGAACATAGCGCGGATAACCTTCCTCGATAAGAGAAAGCTCGCGCTTCTTTTCAACATCGCCGGGCCATTTTTTCTCAACTTCGTTGGTTAAAAACCACTGATTGATTTCGTAGATAATCTGCAAATGTCGGGGCAAAACTTTTTCCATTAGCGGAACGCTCCATTTTTCTAAAGCTTCTGGTAACAGCGTGTGGTTAGTGTACGCAAAGACTTTGCGGCACAATTTCCAGGCATCTTCCCAAGCCATACCTTCTTCGTCAATAAACAATCGCATCAATTCCGGAACTGCTATCGCGGGGTGCGTATCGTTCAATTGAATGACGACCTTTTGTGGGAAATCCGTCCAACCCTTATGTGCAACTTTGTAGCGCCTCAAAATATCCTTCAATGAGCAGGATACAAAAAAGTATTGTTGAACCAAGCGCAATTCCTTACCGTTTTCGGTCTTATCGTTCGGGTAGAGTACCTTCGATATCGTCTCGCCTTCAGCTTTCTCACGAACAGCTTCAATGTAACCTCCTTCATTGAAGGTTTTCAAATCAAACCCTTCTGAAGCACGCGATTCCCACAGCCGGATATAATTGACCGTTTTACCTCGATAACCCACGATCGGAATATCCCAAGGCAGTCCCAGAATGGTTTTCGTACCCACCCACTTCTTTTGGCAATCGCCTTTGTCATCATAAACATCTTCGAGATGTCCATATAATTGAACTTTTTGTGTACGTTCCGAACGTAATAAGCGCCATGGGTTTCCAAATTTGAGCCAGCTGTCGGGAAATTCTTCCTGACGATGGTTAACAATTTTTTGGTTGAATAGTCCAAATTCGTACAAAATTCCATAACCTACTGCCGGATAATCCAAAGTTGCCAGGGAATCCATAAAGCAGGCCGCCAAGCGTCCCAAACCGCCATTACCCAGGCCCATATCGACCTCTTCTTGCCGCAGAAGTTCGTAATCTTGACCTAAATCCTTGAGAGCAGCGATGAGGGTATCCTTGAAATTCAAATTATCCAAGTTGGTGTTCAGTAGACGCCCCATCAAGTATTCTAAGGAAAAATAATAAACGCGTTTGACATCCTTCTTTTTCTGTTCGAGCTGATTTTCACTCAAACGTTGAAAAATATTATCGTTGAGAGCATAGCAGCACGCTAACCACCAATCGCGTCGCGTTGCGCTGCTTTTATCTCGAGCTAAAGTTTGATGTAGGTGTCGTTCTATCGCAGTAATGAGATCATTCTTGGTCATAAATTTTTCCTTGGTCTAATTCTTTTTCAGTACGATAAAGCTCTCTTTCTTGATCTTTAGCTTTCTGATTTTTTCTCCAGATCCCTAAATTACCCCTGTTGAGGGCTAAAGGGCTGTCGTCCAAATCTTCAGAGGCAGGGCGTTGTACTAATCCTTTTATCCCCGAAATTCTTTCCAAACAAAACTTATTTCTCGCTTTACGTTCCCATTTTATTCCTAATTTTTTAGCAAACTCTATGGCATTTGTAATACGACGTTCACTTATAAAATTTCCACTCAAATCGAGCTCGGTTAACGTATTATTTGAGCATAGTATGCTTTTTATTTCTTCTTCACAGGAATTATCCAAATAGTTGTGAGCCAAGATAAGCGTCTTTATGGATGTGTTTGATTCTAGCATTTCCCCTAGCCCTTTTATATCCTCAGGGCTCAGAGCCTGTCCACCCAAATCAAGACAGACCTCTTTGTTTTCTTTTATGATATCTAACGTTCCTGGGGGAAGAGCTGCTTTTGTAGATATACTTAAGGTGTTCGTAAAAATCAACAATGCGAGTAATTTGGGTAAGTGTCTCATAGATGCAATACTAACAAAAATAAACCCCAAAGTCAATTATAATGGCATAAACACGATGCATCCACCATTGAAATGTAATCAAGAAATAAAAGGAAACGATAAATCAGAGTCGTTTATAAACGATTTACCGGCTACGAAAAACCTTTTAGAGGAAAATCCCCGAGAAAAGTTTTTAAAAAGCTTCACTTAAGATTGCAATTTCTTAGTTTGAGATATGCGTACTAGCTTCTCCAAATGGTCCTTAATTTTTCTGATAAAGGCTTGTGACTTGCATCTATTTCTTTTTTGATTAGATAAGCCTCATATTTTAACAGTAACTCCTTTGCGCTTTCAGCATGAGGGTTACCTTCTTGGCAAGCAAGCAAACATACAAAATGAAATAAATAAGAAAGCCAATCATCGTAATGATCGGTACGAATTTTAGTTCCTGGATGAGGTTGCGCTAATTGATTAACTTTAGCGTGTGTTTCAAAGAAACCTTTAGCCCATTCTGGTATGGTATCGCCTACCTTTAACATGCGATGTTCCTTTGAAGAAACATGGATAGTCATGCCTCCGATTTTTAGTATGGACAAAACTTCGTTTACAATCTTCATGGCCTTATCACCGTCGATATCTCGACTTCTAACGTCTGGTGTCAATTTGAAAATTATCGAGTAGGGTTCTTGAGGAACACTAACCGTTGCTTTAAGTTTAGGGGGTGTAGTACTAGCGCCTCGTTGTGCTTTTTTAGCACTCGCGGTAGCTGCTTTATTTCTGTTATTTTGTGTACCTGTAGATGGAGTTCCACGTAATGCGCAAGAAATACGATTCATTTCTGCCCTAATATATGGATCTGACGTTTTTTTAGGGCTTTTATTTTGAGGCTTGGGAGTATCTTCTTGTTTTTCGTGAGTTTCTTGGGTAACCTCGAGAGGTAGCCTTGTTGTTTCTTCTTCATCCTCATCTTTAAGAAGCTTCACAAAAAGCATTTTAATGTGATTTCTTGAGAAATTTATCTTTCCTTCAGTAATCAAACGAAAAAATACCCAAAAAATATCCTTCCCCGTGATTCCTTCAAATTCTTGAGGAAAACGTTTTTGACATGTAAGTATGTATTGTTTCAACATATCATCATCTAAACGTTCTTGGGGTATATTTTCAATATCCATCCCTGCTTCAAGCAACCTCATAATGATACTCTTTCGAGTTTCCGTGTGAATATATACATTGGGATTGGCTTTATTTTCTAACAATAATTGTACAATTTTTTCACCATTGTAATGAACTGCAAAGTCGAGAGCTGTAAAATTTCCCTCTGGGAAATTTGTATCAATATCGGCACCTCGCAAGAGTAATTGCTCTGTAAAAGCATAATTTTGTTTCCCAATTGCAAGCATGAGAGGAGTAAATCCATTTTCGTTACGTATGTTTATCTGAGGATTTCTCTTTAATATTTCGGTGAAAACCGCTTCATTACCGGTTTTAATGGCTGCAAATAAAAAATATTCAGGATTTTCTTCCGCTAGTGCAAGGGCGATTCCGTTCCATTCTGGTTCCAGTGCTTTTTTAACCAATGTTTGAAAATCGTTTGTTGAGGTTTGTCTTTTTAAATCCATCAATTCTCTAAGTACAGAAGTCTCTGTAATAAGATCTGTATTTCTAGTACCATACATAAAAGGTGTCATTATTTGATCGGAAAGGAAATTTATTTCTAATTGGCGAATGTAATGTTTTTCCAAATCTTCATCGGTTGTTAGTTCGTCATTTAAAATTTTCGTCCGAAATATTTTTACAACCTCAGCGGCTCTACACTTCCAGTAGCAGCGTTTGACAAAGTGTTCATAAAAAGAAAGCGTTATTTTTCTATAGCAGAAAACATCTTCACGGTTAGGGTAAGTTTTGGGAATTTTTGCTAATTCATTTTCAAAAAATTCAGCTGCTTTATCTTCACCTTTATCTTCTACTATGTGAGGAATTAAGTCAAGCAGCACGCAGGCCTTTTTAATTTGTTCCGGCGTAGGACCTCCAAAGCAAAGAAGGCGAGCATCAACAATGATACACAATAAAAAAATCAATTTTTTCATGTAGTAAAAATATTATTCCTACTGTCTCATACTAAAAAATAACGTCAAGCGATTTTTGTGCTTTTTAAGAAGTGTCTACGGATGATTTACAAGCTAGAGTGTATCCACATAAACTAGAAATATTACGTTTTTGAAGGATTTTTTGTAAAAAGTCCCTCAAACTCCCTTAAAAGCAGGGCAGCGGCCCTGCTTTGGGAGAGCTTTTACAAAAACTCGCCCAAAAATTGCCTATTAAAATCCTCTAAAAACGGCTTGGTGGGTGGTTTTTGCGAAAGAGCGCTCAAAGCTGCCTTTCCTCGCTCGTACAGGCATGCTCTAAAAACTGAGCTGTGTTGACTGTGTTTCTTGATAAAATCGAAGCCATTGTTCCAAGGGAATGTCTTCAGCGCGGATTTTCTCATTTAGATTTTGGGAGCGCAGGTGAGATAAGAATAAAGCTCCATATTGTGAGGATGTTTCTCGGCAAGAGCGACCGATTTGTTGCCGCCGATGGAGGAATAGTGCGCGGAGAAAATCCTTAAAAGCTTGCGAAAGTATGATGCCATCTGGCTTTTTTTGCGCATAAATAAGCAACGAATCGACTTTGGGTTGCGGATAAAAACACTTTTTGGAAACAAACAGTGTATCTTTTAGCTCGTAAGCGGCCTGCAGGGCAATACCCAATGCACAAAAATGTTTTGAGCCGGATTTTGCAAACCAACGATCAGCGGCTTCCTTTTGCACCAGAAGAATCATAGTGTCTGGTAAACGAGGAAGGTCCAAAATAGTGGCAAGCCAGACACTCGCGATAGCATAGGGTAAATTTGCAACAATTTTGTAAGGTTTATCTAACTGAAAACGTCCGACTGGATATTCAAGCGCATCGCCGTGCAATACATCTATGGGATAAGTTTCGGAAATATACCGATAAAATGCGGCATCTTTTTCTACAGCGAATATGGTGGCGCCGGTTTTAAAGAGATGCTCGGTCAAGGTCCCACAACCCGGACCCACTTCAATAACCACATCCGTTGGAGACAAATCCGCCCAACGCAAAGACTGTTCTGTAATGCGAGAATCGACTAAAAAATTCTGCCCCAACTTTCGATTGGGACAAACACCCAGACGCGACAAAATATGCCTCGTCTGATCTAGCGATAAAGCCATTTATGCGAAATCAAGCACATTCGCGCTTTTGGCGCAACATGTTATTGAAAGCAGCGACTTTTTCTTTTTGGCGTCGTGTTTCGCAAGGCTTTTCAAAATAGCGCTTCGCTTTTACATCCCGCAAAATACCTTCGCGATCCAACTTCTTCTTCAAGCGACGTAACGCCTTTTCTAAAGGCTCACTCTTGCGTAATTTAACTTCTACGGACATCTCTCTATTCTCTCCTAAATTTTTAATAGCTTTTATACTGCATTCGATATCTGCGCCGGTCAAGCGTTTTTTGAAGATTTTTTGGACCTCTCACAGATAAAACCGATTATCCATGAAAGGTCGCAAGTTCATTTACGCATCGATTCAGGCAGCAATTTATCGTCAATTTCCTTGGTCAACAATGCAATAATGTCTTCGATGGTATAGGTACCATTGTTGCTGGGTTGGCAACGCGAACGTACCGAGACCGATCGATTTTCCTTTTCTTTGGCACCAACAACCAGAACGTAAGGAACTTTATCGCTTTCCGCTTGACGAATCTTTGCGCCGAGTTTCTCGGAATGATCATCGACAGAACAACGGATATGCGCAGCCTTTAATCGTGCAAAAATTTCATCCGCGTAAGGGATCAAGTCGTCGTTTATCGGCAAGATACGGACTTGTTCTGGAGATAGCCACAAGGGGAAATCGCCACCAAAATGTTCGATTAGCAATCCGCAAAAGCGTTCCAATGAGCCGAACGGTGCGCGGTGAATCATGATTGGGACATGCGGTTGATTGTCAGAACCAATGTAGCTAATCTTAAAGCGATAAGGCAGGTTGTAGTCGATTTGTATCGTTCCCAACTGCCACTCACGGCCAATAACATCTCGAACAATGAAGTCCAACTTGGGACCGTAGAATGCCGCTTCACCCTTCGCTTCGGTAGCGGGTTTATCGAGTTGTTTGGCGGCTTTCCTCAACCCTTCTTCTGCCTTCTCCCAAAGTGCGTCGTCGCCGATGTATTTATCGGATTCCGGATCACGTAAAGAGATGCGAACACGGTAATCGCTCATACCCAAAGTTGTAAAGATAATATTGATAAGCTTTAGGCAACCTTTGAGTTCATCTTCCAGCTGATCTTCGCGGCAGAAAATATGCGCATCATCTTGTGTAAAGCCACGGACGCGCGTCAGCCCTCCCAATTCGCCGGACTGTTCCCAACGATATACAGTGCCAAATTCGGCCATTCTTACAGGCAAATCGCGGTACGAATGAGGTTGCGCAGCGTACAGACGGACGTGCATTGGACAATTCATCGGCTTTAATAAGAAACCTTCAACATCCGTTTTTACTTCCA
Source organism: Verrucomicrobia bacterium UBA1183 (assembly GCA_002309885.1). GTDB lineage: Bacteria > Verrucomicrobiota > Verrucomicrobiia > Opitutales > UBA9783 > UBA1183. Next base: position 31,290 of record DBYP01000013.1, on the reverse strand, counting down.
AATGCTCCTGCAATTCTTGGCAACTTTTTGAGCTTTCGATCGCTTTCTTCCAGCTATCACGTTCCCAAATAGGAGCAAACTGCGAATCTTTGTAGTACGGATAATGACCGGAAATCTTGAATAAATCCAATTTGCCAATGTGAGGCGTTATAACTTGGACGTAATTCTGCTTTTCCAATTCAGCTTCCAAAAATGACTGCAATTGGCGACGTAAAATGGTTCCTTTAGGTGTCCATAAAATGAGACCTTGCCCCACCACGTTATCGATCATGAACAGATTTAATTTAACGCCCAACTTTCGGTGATCATGTTCTCGTGCCCATTCTAGCTGCTTTAAATAAGCATCGAGTTCTTCTTGGGAAAAGAAAGCTGTTCCGTAGATGCGCTGCAGTTGCTGACGATGTTCATCTCCACGATAATAACAACCAGCAATATTCAGCAATTTGATCGCCTTAATTTCGCCCGTTTTTGCAATGTGTGGCCCGCGACAGAGATCTAAAAATTCTCCACTTTTGTAAAGAGAAACGGTTTCGCCTTCAGGAATATCCTCTAAACGTTCCAGCTTATAGGTTTGATTCAAGGCTTGCATTTGCTTTTTAGCTTCTTCACGAGAAACTTCCAAGCGTTCGAAGGGGAAATTGGCCGCAATGATTTTCTTCATCTCCGCTTCAATAGCTTCTAAATCCTTTGCGGTCAAAGTTCGTGGCAAGTCAAAATCGTAATAAAATCCGTTATCTATTGCCGGACCGATATCATATTTAGCCGTTGGAAATAATCGCAGAACTGCTGCTCCCAAAACGTGCGCAGCGGAATGTCGCAATTGTTTCAACGCTTCATTTTGCCCTTCGTTCACATTCATATAGTCCTTACAATGATGAATTATTGGTAAACTTGCAAGTCGTTTTACTAAATATTGTTGAATAAAGGATGCAAACGACCGCAATCCTTCTTAAAATGAGTGCGTAGCCGTTTTTAGACCGTATCAAAACTATAAGAAATAAATTATAAGGAAACTTTTTGAAAAAAGTTCCCTTAAATCCTCAAAAACGTTTACTAATTTTGCAACGGCATTGCAAAATAACCGGTGTGCAGGGCTGCTGCCTTGCTTTTGAGGGCGTTTAAGGGATTTTTTTGGGAGGGGAATTGATCAGGATACAAAAACTAATGTATGACACCCTAGGATAATTCAGGCATCAAAATTCCCCATATTTTCCTATTGAAAAAATATGCTAAGTTCTTCATCCTACTAGCATAATGAAATCTGGAAATTTGTTGATTTTGCAGTCTGGAAATCCGAGTGTTGTAGGAAATGCGGTCTTGTATGGCATGCTTTCGGAGGCGTTAAACCATGAGGATATCGAGGAAATTTACGGTGTTTACGATGGATTCGAGGGAATACTTCGCGAAAATTTTGTTGATCTTGCCGATTTATCACAAAAAAATGCGCAGCTTTTATTGACAACCGATGGTTACGTGATGGGTTCTGATCCGGTAACGAATTATTCATCGCAAGATTTTGGGCAAATGGTTGCGATACTGTCACAAAAAGATATCCATTACGTGGGCATTATAGGTGACCAAAAGTCCTTGGAGTGGATGCATTGTTTGGAGGAGGCTGCCAAAAGCAACGCGTACGAGTTGCAAGTTATTGCCGTACCGCAGTCTAACTATAATGAGACGCCACTTACGGAACACAGCTTGGGTTATGGTAGCTATTTGAAGTTTTTAAATGCTTACGTAATCGCGTTAGAACGTTTTCTGAAGACAGCACATATCCCGGTGGGAATTTGCGAAATTGAAGGCGGTAACAACGGTTGGCTGGTTGCAGGTTCTGTACTTCATCATGCCAACAAAAATCCCGAAAATGCGCCTTATATGGTTTGTCTTCCCGAACAGCCTTTCAACGAAGCCAGCTTTTTGGAAATTTTGAAACAAAAGCTAGAAAAACATGCCCATGTCTGCATCGTTACACATTCGCAGTTGGTTAACGAAGAGGGAATGGCGTTTGATTTAGCCGGCTATCCCAATGTGGGTGCATATTTGTACGATCTTTTGCAACGAGAATTGGGATTGACCCCCTATTTGAATTTCTGCGATCTGAACGCACAACCTTTTGCACACTTTATTTCCAAAACGGATGCGGATGAAGCTGTTCTGTGTGGTCGCAAAGCAATTCAGTGGATAGCTGAAGGAGGCGAAACAGGTAAAGTCGTTATTTTGACGCGCAAGGAGAATACGACGGAAATCAGCTGCTTATCTGCACAGGAATTGAGTTCCGGTATGAAATTCCTACCGACCGATTGGATTAACGAAAAAGCGATGGAAATCCGCTATGCGTTCGTGAAATACGCCATGCCGTTATTGAATGGCGAAATGCAAGTTACTTACGAAAAGGGCTTGCCGCAATCCGCACAAATATAAAGTTATGAAGACAATACTTTTGTTTCCAGGACAAGGTGCACAAGTTGTTGGCATGGGTAAAGCTTGGTACGATGCTAGCGAGACCGTTCGTAAATATTTCGATTTGGCGGATAAAATGCTTCCTTTCCGTTTGAGCGATCTGTGTTTCAATGGTCCCACAGAGGCATTGCAGGAGACGCGCATATGTCAACCGGCGCTGTTTGTGGTCGGCTATGCCATTTTTGCTCATTTGAAAAAACTTGGTGTTTTCGATAAAAATCCGATTATCGCCACCACCGGTATCAGCTTGGGGGAATTGACTGCCTTGGCGGTTGCGGATGTTTTTGATTTCGAAACGGGCTTGAAGATGGTCGCTGAGCGTGGTCGTTTGATGCAAGAAGCGTGCGATAGGCAACCTACGGGGATGTTAGCACTGATTGCAGGAACCGACGAAGCTCTCCAAAAATTGTGCAGCGATTTCGATTTGGATGTTTCCAATAAAAACTGCCCAGGGCAAACGGTCGTTTCGGGCACTTTGGAAAATTTGAGGAAGGCGGAATTTATTGCCAAAGAACGCGGCTTTAAGATGGCTATTCCACTGAAAGTCGCCGGAGCTTATCACTCCCGTTGGATGCAGCCAGCTCGCGTACAGTTTGAAGCCTATTTGAAAAACATTCCGTTCCAAGTGCCTTCCATTACGGTTTTGACCAATACCACCGGTGAAGCGATAAGCGATCCTGAAGCCATACGAACTGCGTTGGGAATTCAACTCACGTCGACCGTTTTGTTCGAAAAATGTTTGCGGAAATGTTCGGAACAAAATGGCGATGTTTGCTTCGAATGTGGCCCTGGAAATGTCATTGCGGGATTAGCAAAACGCACCGATGCAAGTTTGAACGTTAAAAGCGCTTCCGAACCTGATATGCTACAAAATCTTTGAGGTATGAACCCAATTCGTAATTTTTGCATTATCGCACACGTTGATCATGGAAAGACAACGCTTTCGGACCGTTTGCTGGAAATGACACAAACGATTGAAAAGCGAAAAATGCAAGAGCAGTTGCTGGATTCCATGGATTTGGAACGTGAGAAAGGTATCACGATTAAGTCGCATCCGGTAACCATGCATTACGAATATAAAGGGCAGCATTATACCTTTAATCTCATTGATACCCCAGGACACGTTGACTTTTCGTACGAAGTTTCGCGAAGCTTAGCAGCCTGTGAAGGTGCTATTTTGCTGGTAGACGCATCCCAGGGTATCGAGGCTCAGACGGTTGCAAACGCATTGCTGGCCATGCAAAATGGCTTGGTGATTATTCCGGTGCTCAACAAGATTGATTTGCCCAGCGCGGATGTCGAAAAGGTAAAAAAACAATTGGAAGACATTTTGACCATTCCTGCCGAAGAAACCTTGAATGTTAGCGGTAAAACCGGTACGGGGGTTGCTGAATTGTTAGGCGCTGTTATCGAGCGAATTCCTGGGCCAAAAATTGATCCGGAAGCTCCCTTGCAAGCACTCATCTTTGATGCAACTTACGACACCTACAAGGGGCTTATTTGCTACGTTCGTATATTTAACGGCAGCTTAAAGCCGGGGCAATCGGTCTTGATGATGCGCCATGGAACAACCACACAAGCTAAAGAAGTGGGTATTTTTACCCCTCACATGCAAGAAACAGATGTATTAAATGCGGGCGAAGTGGGCTATGTTGTAACCCATTTAAAGACGTTAACCGACATCAAGATTGGCGATACCCTCACCTTATGTCAGCGGCCGGCGCAAGAACCTCTTCCGGGCTATAAAGAGATAAAGCCTATGGTTTTCAGCGGGCTTTATCCTTTGGATACAAAGGATTACGAGCGACTAAAAACGGGACTATTTAAGTTACAGCTGAACGATGCTTCTTTGACTTTTCAATCGGAAAGTTCGACTGCTTTGGGATTCGGCTTCCGATGCGGCTTCTTGGGGCTTCTTCACATGGAAATCATCCAAGAGCGTCTGCGCCGTGAATATGATTTGGATCTCATCGCAACTTATCCAAGCGTCGTTTATCATGTACATTTAACCGACGGAACCAACTTGGATGTCGATAATCCGCTTCGATTGCCGGAACCTTCTTTCATAAACTATATCGAAGAACCTACCATAAAGGCTTCCATTCATATTCCAAACGAATCCATCGGCAATATTTTGGATTTGGTACGTGAAAAACGCGGCGAATGTCTTTCGACAGAAACGCTGGATGAACAGCGCATTTTGCTGACCTGCACACTGCCACTGAACGAAATTTTGTTGGATTTTAACGATCGTCTCAAGAGCATCACCAAAGGTTATGGCTCTATGGATTACGAACTGAGCGATTACATTCGTTCGGATCTCGTCAAGATGGATATCATGGTCAATGGCGAGCCTGTAGATGCTTTTTCGAGTATCGTTCACCGAACCAAAGCCGAATACCAAGGACGGCAATTATGCGAACGTTTGAAAAATTTGCTTCCGAAGCAGATGTTCAAAGTACCGATTCAAGCTTGCGTTTGGGGAAAAGTGATTGCGCGTGAAACGTTGGGCGCTTACCGCAAAGATGTAACCGCTAAATGTTATGGCGGTGATATTACCCGAAAGCGCAAATTGCTTGAAAAACAAAAAGAAGGTAAAAAGCGTATGAAGCAGATCGGCCGCGTTTCCATACCGCAAGAGACTTTCGTGGATATATTGAAATCGAATGTCGAGTCTTAATAAAGAAGTTGATTACCTGCTTGTCGATGGCAATAATTTGGCATTTCGTAGCTTTTATGGCGTAAAATATTTGTCCAATCAACAGCAGTTGCCGGTCAATGCCATTTACGGCTTTTTCAATTCCCTACATACCTTGCAACAAACCGTCCGTTATCAACATTTGGTTGTATGTTTTGACTGCGGACGCTCTCAAAGACGCACACAACTTTTGGATACTTATAAGGCCAATCGCGCAGAAACACCGGAAGATTTTAAATTACAGCTACCGTATATTAAGCAACTTATCCCTCTTATGGGCGGCACATGCTGCGAAGAATCCGGCATCGAAGCAGATGATATTATCGGTTCGCTTTGTCAAAGAATTCAGCAAGAACATCGCTCTGCAGCTATTGTAAGCGCCGACAAGGATTTGATGCAATGCGTTTGTGCAACGATCGATCAGATGATTCCAACACCGCAAGGCTGGGCACGGCTGGCATCGGACGATGTTAAGCAAAAAATGGGCGTGCGACCGGAACAGATAGTGGATTTTTTGGCACTGATGGGCGACTCTGCAGACAATTATCCCGGCATTCCAGGTGTTGGCCCTAAAACCGCAATGCAATGGTTGTCGGAATATGACAATTTGGAAACCCTCTATCAAAACCTGGCAACGCTTCGTCCGGAACGCTTTCGAGAAATTTTGGCTCAATCAAAGGATTTATTACAAAAGAATAAGCAATTGGCAGCTTTAGATTGCAATCCCGCCTATGCCGAAACGTTTTGGGAGAAAATTCACAACGTTGATGCCAACTTAACCGCTTTGAGCAAAGCCTTGGAGGATTTGGGATTAAAAAGACTCGCACAAAAGTTTAAACCCCTCCGATGCGAACAAACGGAACTATTTTAAAGCGTGCTAGCTTTGAATTTTGAGAGATCTTTTGCAAAAGATCTCCCAAACCCTCTCAAAACTTTTCCTTATTTTGCAGCATTGCTGCAAAATCATGAAAATTTTTGAGGGTTAAGGGAACTTTTTTCAAAAAGTTCCCTTATTTATCTTCTTCAAAAGACCTCTTGAGGTACCAAAATTGCATCACCGACGTGCAATCCTCGTGTATCTTGCAAATGATTTGCGGAAAGGATTTGATCGGGCGTTGTGTTATACAGCCGGGCAATGGAAGCCAGAGATTCTCCCGAGGCGATTGTATGTTTAATGCAACCGTTATAGGTAGCTTTTGACAAATTATTTTTCATTTGCTCGGTAACATCTTGCAATCTCCGGTTGGTTTCCTGACAAAAAACCAACAATTCCGATTTAATTTTTTTCAATTGCTCCTGGAGGGTTTGTGAATTTCGCGCACCGTCATCCGTCAACCTTCTTTCGAAGTTCCCTATTTCGTGCTGTGTCGAACTTAGCGATTCCTTTATTTGGGAAATATCTTTCTTAACCAAAGCAAGATCACGATTTTTTATACCATTGTTATTTTCCTTGGTTTTAGAACGAAATTTCTGAAAATCTTTCGATAAAGATAGCAAATCTTGCGTCTGTTTCTTATAAACCTCATCCAGGTCTGACAGTTGGGCTTGCAAGTTTTTAAATTGCTGAAAATCTTGCGATAGAGAGATTATATCTTGTGTATGTTTCTTATAAGACTCATCCAGATCCGACAGTTGAGTTTGCAGGTCTTTACACTGCTGAAAATCCTTCGATAGAGAGATTATATCTTGCGTCTGTTTCTTATAAGCCGCATCTAAACTTGACAATTGGTTTTGCAATTTTTTAAATTTCTGAAAATCCTTCGATAGAGAGAGTAAATCTTGTTTCTGTTTCTTATAAACTCCATCCAAATCTGATAGCTGAGTTTGCAAGTCTTTAAATTGCTGAAAATCTTGCGATAGAGATATTAAATCCTGCGTCTGTTTCTTATAAACCGCATCTAGATTTGACAATTGAGTTTGCAATTTTTTATTTTCATTTTCTAGCAGTTCGATTTTAGTTGATAACTGCCTATTTTCACCCAGAAGTATTTCGGAAATATCATCATTCGATTTCAGCTTTTCCAAGTTTTCTTTGAGCGAATTTACATCCTCAACTAAAACCTTAAGTTGCGTATAGGGAGAATGTGGCGAATTAGAATGTACCGGAGCCCCGTTAAGAAGCGATACTGCCAACAATGGAAATAGTGCTGAATAAGAGTGCATACTCCTAATTTATAAATTTTTTTAAAAAAAGTCAAAATTTTACTAAAGTTTTGAAAAAAAATGCCGATTTATATATATAGAGGGCTATTACAATTGCCCACCAACAACAAGGATGTTGTTCGGTAATATTCAAGGAGGAAACATACATGACATTACTTACTATAAATACGAACGAGACAGCTTCGAATGCTGCTCGGTTCTTAAATAATACGCATGCTGCGTTAGAAAAAAGTCTCAATCGTTTATCCAGCGGTAAACGCATCAACAATCCGGCAGATGATGCTGGAGGTCTTGCGGTTTCTGTAAAAATGCAGGCAGCGATTAAACGTACAGGTGCTGTCAAAACATGTTTAGCGAATGCGGTATCTTTTTTGCAAACCCAGGATGGAGCTTTGCAAGGCTTTGGTTCTATTTTGGAACGTATTGCGGAATTAAAGATGTTACACAGCGATGTAACCAAATCTGTCAGCGACCGCGATAATTATAATACAGAATTTAAAAATCTTTTAAAGCAGTTGAATGTTTATAAAGCGGAAATGTTCAACGGCGTAACATTGTTTGGTGCGCAGCTAAGCGGTATCGTTTTGAATGAAACGGGCTCTCAAGTTTTGACTTTAGCCAAGTGCACCCTAAAAGCTATCATATCCAGCATCAGCTTGGGTTCTTTAGGCTCTTTGGGCATCAGTACGTTAACGACAGCCATACAATCGGTTGCAACCTATCGCGCTACCAACGGAGCACAAGCCAACCGTCTTGATTTTGCGCAAGACATGTTGGCGATTAACAAGGTAAATTTGGAAGCTGCGAATAGCCGAATTATTGATACAGACGTAGCCAACGAATCGACACAATTCACACGACTGCAAATCTTAGCGCAAGCGAACGCAGCCATGTTGATGCAAGCAAATGTTTTGCCACAAACGGCGCTCAAGCTTATTAACAGCTAATTTCTTCGTAAGGATTAAAATGAGCAAGTAGGAAATAAAATCTTACTTGCTATTTTTTTTCAAAAATTATACAATGAGGATATAACTGAAGTGATTATGAAGGCAGACGAATCTAAAACGTGTAAAAAGGCAACAGCATGCAAAACCAAAAGCTGTGCCGCAGCAGAAAAAAAATGCACTTGCGGTAGCTGCAAGACAAAAGCTTCCACAAAAGTTGCTACAGCGCTCTTAAAGTGCGATATCGGCTTTGGAAATACGCTATTTATCCGTGGCGAACAAGCTCCGCTCAATTGGGATAAGGGTATTGCTCTATCTTATTGTGAAAAGCGGAAGTGCTGGGTTTTCAAAGCTGAATTGAAAAAAGCCGTTGAATTTAAGGTTCTCATCAATGATGAACAGTGGTCTGAAGGCGAAAATTTCGTATTGAAGCCCAAGGCGACCACCACATTTGAACCTAAGTTCAGCTAAAATAATTTCTTTTTTGCATATTGGGTCGAGTAGGTAACCTTTTCCCTACTCGATTTTTTATACCTTAAATATAGCCCCAAAACTTTTACCCAGTAGTACCGAAGCTCCAATGATGGTGACGGCCAAGAATGTCATAGCCCAAACACCTAAGGCACACGACAAAAACGTTCCATTTCCCAATAAATTGAGCAGTTCGTAAATCGCTTTCGTGATGGGATAAAAGGCTTGCTTTTGCGCCAATATTAATGAATCTGACACTTCCAACATGGCTTGAGAGAATACCAATATCGCTCCCGCCATCAAGTTCGCTGCGATCAATGGTAGCGTAATTTTGCGTACGGCTTTCATATAAGAACAGCCCAAATTCTGAGCAGCTTCCTCGTAAGCAGGCGCGATTTGTTGCAATCCAGCCACGCTAGAACGTACCATAAAAGGCAGCTTTCTTATTGCGTAAGAAATAATCAGCAGAATGGTCGGGTTTTTGACCGGATTCAAACAAGCAAATATGCGCCCTTCCTGAGCCATTGCGACAAATCCGAAAGCCATAACCAACCCTGGGACCGCCAATGGCATCATCGAACAAGTATCCAACAACTGACGTCCGGGCAACTTCGTTCGAACAATGACAAAAGCGATTCCAATACCCAATATGGCGCTTACGATGGTTGCAAACGAAGCATAAATGAGGCTATTTTGGATGGATGGTATCGTTAAGGAATCACCCAAAGCCGCAATGTAGTTGTCAAATGTCCAAGAGTTTGGCAGTATGGTTTTGTACCAATCGGAGGCCAAAGAAAAGAAAATAACGCTCATATGAGGTGCTAACGCAAGCAGGGTTACACCAGAGAACAAGGAACAGCAACACAAATTTCCAAAAAACTTCGGATGTTTGGCGACATGTCCATGGGAAGCCTTCGCTACCATCGCATAATTATTACGTTCGAACAAACCTTTCCCTAGTAGGTAAAACAATGCCGATAGGATGAACATAACCGCGACAAGGGCGTATGGGAAGGGGTTATCGCCGATCTCCTTCAGGCCGTTATAAATATGAACCGAGGTTATGCGGTTGAAATTGAACATCAGCGGGACACCCAGTTCGGTGAATGCCCAAATGAATACAATCGTACAACCGGCGAATACGCCCGGTCGGATTAGAGGGAATGTAATCTTCCAAAATTTACGAAAGCCCTTACAGCCCAGATTCTCAGCGGCCTCACTTAACGCCGGATCGATATTGGCAAGAGACGCCACGATATTAAGGTAGAGGATGGGATAAAGGCTGAGCGCATTCATTACGATGATGCTGGTCATGGGAAACGCACCCAGCCAATCGAACGGTTGTGCGGGATCCATACATCCCAATTTTACCAAAATCGTATTGAACGTTCCGTAAGTGCCCAAAAGCTGAAGCACACCGTTAGCTCCGACAAAAGGCGGCAACATGATAGGCAGCAGAACCAATCCTGAAAAGAAACGCTTTCCCCAAAATTCGTACCCATTGAAAATATATGCCAACGGCACCGCGATAAAGAGTCCCAGCACCGTCGAACCAATGCCCATAATAAATGAATTCAGCAGCCCTTCCACGTAAACGGGATTCTGAAATACCGTCTTCAAATAGCTCAGCGTAAAGCCGTGCTCGTAATCAAAGAAGCCGCCACGGATGATTTCCCAAATGGGCCAAATGAAGAAGCACCCGAAGAACAGGATGGATACCACATAAACCGAAATTGCCAATCGTTTGGACATGTGTTCAAATTTATTTTGTACCATACAAACGATTTTTCACAGGAACGCAAATCTCAATTATAATTTTTTATTTTTGAGAGGTTTTTTACAAAAAGTTCCCTTATAACTTATTCTCTTACAACTTTTTATCTTCCATAGGCCCACTCTAGCAAAGTAGATCTGCGCTATCTTACCGGAAGAGCTCTGCCTTATCCTCTAACATTAGCGACGGTATTCATGTAGACATCTTGGGCACGGGAACGGAACGTAGACGTTAGAGAATCCAGCGTGTCGATTTTCGAGCGGTCGACCGTCACATCGGTATTGATACTATCGATGGCGGTATTGATGAATTGTGTTTTGGTGGAAAAGGCATCCGTCCAAGATTTTATCATGGTTGTCTGTCTCTCTTCAGTACTACAGGGGGAATAATCCGTATAGTCTTTAACGCTTCCAGGAACGACGTTCGTACACTCTATTTGTGTTGGTAGCTTAAAATCCGTTATCTCCACTTCCTCTGCGTTATAATATCTATTATTTTTATATTTACTTTTTGAATAATAACCCTTGGTAGTTACCCAATTTTTTTCACCGTATTTACCTTGATCTGCATCTACATCTGCTTTATCGGCAATATAGACCAACCCATCATATTTATAAAGCATCCCATCCAACTTGTCTCCTGCTCTTCCCGTACTATCAGGTCCTTGAGAAGCAAAAAAACTGTTTCCCCAATGCTTGCTCCCTGTAGTAGCGTCGTCTCCTATGAGAAGATTTTTCCCGCTGTCATCCGCTTTTATGAGGAGATAATGCTTATTGTTGATTGCGTTAGCATCTGTATAATCATTAACCGATGGTATAACCAAATATTTTTCTCCTTCGAACTCAAACAAATTGTACATATTTTGACCACAAAGGTAAGTAAGTGTAATAACGGTACCTATAGGGATTCTCTGTTTTTCGTCTCTTTGGCTCGCGTTTAACATATCCATGCCACGATTAATGAAGCCCAGATAAACGTTAAGTGCACTTATTTTTTGAGATTGCAAAGCGAGATTGTTGCGTAAAGCGGAAGTCTTAGCCTCAAAAAAGGAAGAAACCGCGTTAATGGGTCCATCACGATTGATGAGATAACCGACATAAAATACTTCCAAAGCGCCCAGCGATTTTGTATCTTCGGTAGGTTTTGTGGCCTGAACATCCGGCAAACAGGGATAGCCGATTTCAGAATCATTCGGGAAAACGCTGTAATCGTTAGCGCCGTACTGAAAAATCAATTTATAGTAATAGTATATGTACCGTAAACTATCCATCAATGTAATCGAATTGAAGACCGTTAATGGCTTATCTTTTCTTTCGCCACTACTACTCGTAGAATCTTTGTAAGCAATTTGCACATCTCGTAAAAGTTGCACCGTACCTGCAGTAGCTTTTTGCATTGTTAATTTGCCTTCAGAATCTAGCTGATAAACACTCCCATCAGCTTTCACTACTCTTTTCCCTGAAGGATTCTCCTCATCAAAAGAATCACTCAAAACAAAACCATCTTTATCCCTGTAGATTTGCGGGGTTGCTTCTATGGGATTACCATCATTATCCTTTTTTAAATCTCCATTTCCATACGCTTTAAAGTATTTATCATGTAACCACAATTCTCCACCTTTTGTTTCACACTTTGTAGCACCTTGCTCTTTTCGAGCATAAACCGGTAAAGTCGGTTGAAGAGGTTCGTCGAACGCCCCTTCCTTATAAGTAGGATCATTGTCAGTATTCTGGTTTTTCAATTTATAGTAAACTCCATCTTCCCCTTTACTTATTGGAGCACCATCAACGTCTATAAGGAACCCGACTTGCGAACCAGTGGTACTTTTGAATTCACTTTTAACAAGCACTGGAGTCGCATCATCTTGTATTTCCCCATCATCATCACAGTATTTCATAACCACCTTGTCACCATCGGCATCGAAACCTCCAGGAAAATACGGACAAGGTGTGCTAAAAAGCGGAGTTGATTGATTCTTCGAATTCAATTTGTGCCAATATCCCAATAGATCTATTTTTAGTCTGTGACCTTCAGAATCGATGAAATATCCTTCCTCGTCTCGAGCAAGAGTACTTGGAGCACGTTGTGTTCCAGATAGTTCGGTACCCTCTGAATTTATCTCATAATATTTACCATCGGCTTTACCAGCAGTATTAAGACATTGTTTCACTATGTTGCCATTTACATCTAATATATTTCCCGCGCTATCCCTAGTAAGAGATATTGTAGGAGCACTTTCTGTACTTGTTAGTTCATTGTTTGTATCCACTATGTGGTACTTACCATCTATCCCTTTTCTAATTATGTTACCATTTACATCAATTAAATTCCCTCTTGAATCATGCTGATAAAGTACATCTTCCAATTGAGATTCCAATTGAGATACAAAACCTTCATCTACAACCTTATCCCACTGCTTGGTATCCGCGTTGTATCTATAATGTGTCCATAACGTTTCAAATTCTTGATGGATAAAATCCTCATTAATTTCTAGTTGTGTAATTAGTGTGTGAGCAATATTCGAATCTGTTTCGCTCTTAAGCGCTGCCAGAATTTTACGACTATCCTCTAAGTAACCATAAATGCGATCCAATGCAGATACTATCGTTTTTAAATAATATCGATAGGCTAAAAAACCTTCGCGACAATTTCCATCGATACGTTGTCCATTTATCGTCTGCGCAGCCGTATAAAATTTGTCACTTCTAAGGACCGAAAAAGTATAAGGAAGATCATCTAATTTAATATCGGAATAACCATCTAAAATGGCTCTTAATTGGGTTAGAGCACTATTGAGCAACGTTGTATAATTGCCAACAACGGGTTGAGTACTAGTTGTGGGCGTACCTCCAAAAAGTGCTACATACTTATCATGAATGTTAGCAATCGTACTTGTTTCTGGCGAACCTGTTTTGGTAGTTGCGAACGTACCATCAGCTAATTTGGGTACAGGATAAGCGTAAATAGATGGAATAGACATAGTTATTAAGCTTTCGTTTTACGAATGGTATTGACATAAACATCATAGACGCGACTACGGAACGTTGACGCCTGCGTTTCATACGTATTGATCTTATTGCGACTCTGCTCGATATCAATGTTAACATTTTGTATCGCATTATCGATGTATTGTGTTTTATCCTTAAGGGCTTTCGTCCAGGCGTTGATCATGGCTTGTTGATTTTCCTTTGCATCTTCATCTTGAGTCCATGCAGAATAATCCGGATAAAATAAGACACTTTTGGGATCAATATTCGCACAATCTAGTCGTTTTGGTAGTTTAAAGTCGGATATATCAATAGTTACTTTAGTGTAATATCCATTATTATCTAAACCTCCGGAACAATACGCTTTCGTCGTGGTCCAATTTGCTTCGCCGTCATTACCGTCAGGCTTATCTACATCTCCTCCTGGCTTATCGGCAATATAGGCTACACTGTTCTTTTTATAAAGTTTCCGATCCGTATAGGCATCTTCCCCTTGCCCTCCCACACCTGTATCCCTATTTCCCGCAGTGGAAGCAAAGTAGCTGTTTCCCCAATATTTGCTACCAACCTTTGCTTGATCGCCTAGGAGAAAATTTTTCCCGCTATCATCTGCTTTTACGAGAAGATAATGCTTACCATTAATTGCCAAGAGATCCTCAGAATCCTCGTAATCATTAACCGATGGTATAACCAAATATTTCTCTCCTTCGAACTCAAACAAATTGTACATATTCTGTCCACAGAGGTAGGTAAGCGCAATAACGGCACCTACGGGAAATCTTTCCATGTCACGACCCGATTGACTTTGGTTCAACATGCTTAGACCGCGATTGATAAAATCCAAATATACATTAAAAGCATCGACGCGTTTCTTCAGCTCATTAAGTGTCTCCTGAAGCGCTCGAACTTTAACTTCATACAAGGAACAAAACGCATTGATAGGACCGTCACGATCGATCAAATATCCCAAATAAAACTTTTCCAAACGTGCAATACGCACATCTGTATCCTCAATACCTGCTTCTGCCACGCAAGGATATCCCGCCTTTTTACTTCCTGGGAAAACGTAATTGGTAGCACCCGCTTCCTTGATAACGTAGTAAAGATTAATGTATTTTAATCGATCTAACAAATTAAGTTCGTTAAAACATTCAAGCGTTTTTTGGCTTTCTCCCTTGTCATTGCATTTTACTTCTGTTTTGTAAATAGCATCGTAAGTATCATAAGTATCGCCAATTTGTTCGTAGGTTGTGCCCGAACTTTCGTACTCGGCATAGTCGTCTTCCGCTAACTTCCAGGTATCTTCGTCAAAATCGTAATAGTAACGTGTACCAAATTTTTGGTGTATTTCGGAACAAAATTGCTCCAAACATTCCAAACGCACCACATCCACATGCACCAACGAGCTCAAATTATTTCCTGTCAATGATCCCCATTTACCCAAAATCCTTTGGGCTTCATTGATATAGTCCGTAAGCTTGTTGATTTCATCAATGATTTGCCGACCATAAAATTTATAAGCCGCCGTACTTTCATCACAGTCGGAAAAGCTACTAAAACCTCTTTTCAAGGCACTTTTAGCTCTATCTATTTCGGATTTTACATCATTTCTTTCTTTTTCTGCCTGACTTTGAGCTTCTGTAGCATCCTTCAAGGCATTATCTATATCTGGTTTTTCCAATTCTGCTGCGTGTTTTCTCCCATTGGCGTCATCTATTGCTTCTTCTGCTGCTTCTATTGCTTCTTCTGCTGCTTCTATTGCTTCCTCTGATATTGCTTGATCTAACTGCTCCCGTGCATTCTGTAGGTCAATCTGTGCATTCTGTAGGTCAATATTTGCATCATTTATTCTCTCATTTACTTCCGCTTCAGCCTCGAATGCTTTGTCTAGTGCTATATCTGCAGCTTCTAATGCCTCTTCTTTTCCTGGTAATAAAGCTTCTGCTGTTGCTAATGTTGTTTTTAACGTTGCTATTTTCTCTCTACTTGGAGCTTTTTTTACAAAATCTGCCATCGAAATATGTCCGTCGGCATCTGGTTTAACATGCTCCTCAGGGTCATCCCCCAAAAAAATCCGATTCAACTGAAGAAGTAAATTGTCTCGAATGGTCGCATAGTGCTCAAATGACGTTTGGATGCTATGATGCAAATCTGAAATCGTCGTTCCTGAAGTACTTCCAAAGCACTTTGGCACGGAATACGTATAAGCAACACCTGGTACGTTTGTGGACATTTTTATATGATTTTATGCGGTGACATTCGGGTTTTTAGCTGGGAAGTCCAAGAGGTACGCTCTAAAGTAGCTCGACTACCATTGATGTCCCCTTCAAGCGCTGGTGGTGTCTTTTTGGGCTTTTGTGCCAATTCTTTGTCGGTCTTTTCTGCCAAAGGCATCAATGCCTTAAGCGCTGCCACCATATTTTTTTCTTCAGGATTTATCTCTTCTAACAAATGGATCGCCTTTTCAACGTTCGACTTTGTCAACAAGCTATCGCCGACATTGCCGGTCTTGCTCGCTCTTAAAAACGTTTGCAATTTCGCTAAACGCTTATCCAATTGCTCCAATTCTTCTAAAACTTCTTCCGGTTTTTGATGTGAACTCATTCTAACGGTTAGCGCAGCACATTTTGTGCCACAACTGTAAAGTTAAACGAGTTAGTCTTGGGAGATCTTTTGCAAAAGATCTCCCAAATCCTCTCAAAACTTTTCATATTTTGCAGCATTGCTGCAAAATGAGTAAAAGTTTTTGAGGGTTTAAGGGAACTTTTTTCAAAAAGTTCCCTTATAGTTCCCGTAAAGGGCGCGCTTCACATACCTTCAATCTTTAGACGTTTTTGAGAAGATTTTTCCCCCGAAACGATATGGATAGCAGCCTTTGAAACCTGGAAATGATCTGCCAATACCTGAATAAGTTGCTCATTGGCTTTACCTTCGAGTGCCGGACGGGTAAGTTTCACCTTAAAACGACACGTATCCAATGGAATAACTTCACATTTGGAAGCGCGCGCGATGACTTTAACTTCAATTTGCATTCAATGCATCCTCAAACTGCGCCTCATCCCAAATCGTAACGTTCAAGCCCTGCGCCTTCTTCAACTTGTCGCCCGGATGTTCGCCGACAATCACCGCGAACGTCTTCGACGTAACACTTTCACTAACCTTCCCACCCCATTGCTCGATGCGCTGCTTAGCTTCACTTCGCGTCATTTTCTGCAAACTTCCCGTTAAAACGAAGCTCTTCCCGCTCCAAGCAAGATTCTCATCTAGGTATTCTGTTGTTAATGAAAATCCGACCTGATTTAGCGCTTCCAATACCTTGCGATTAGCCACATTGGCATAAAAACACTGTATCGATTGCGCGGTGCAATGTCCCACCAACGGAACTTTTTGTAATTCTTCAAGCGAAGCCGTCCACAAGGCATCCAACGTCGGAAACGCTTTTGCCAAATTCTTTGCGGATTCGATACCGATACCGTTAATACTCAAACCGTAAACAAAACGCCACAATGGCCGGTTTTTGGCTTGCTCGATAGCATTTAGGAGCTGATCCACAAGCGTCTCACCGAAGCCTTCCAGGGTAATCCAAACGTTCCGATAACGCCAAAGCGAAAACAAATCCGCGATGTGATGAACCCAACCTTGTTGCGTGATGACATCCACGATTTTTGGCCCCATACCTGCAATATCCATCGCCTCTTTAGAGGCAAAATGGACAATTTTCAACCGCAATTGCTCCGGACATTCCAACGACGTACAGCGCAATGCGACCTCTTCGTCCGTTTTGGATAAGGGCGCTCCACAGACTGGACATACTTTGGGCACGACAACAGGACGCGCTTCGGATGAACGTCTGGCCTTATTAACCGCCACAATTGCCGGAATCACTTCGCCCGCTTTCTGCAAAATCACATAATCTCCAACCCGGATATCCTTGCGCGCAATTTCATCGAAATTGTGCAATGTTGCGCGCGCAATGCGAGAACCGCACAGCTCAACCGGCTCCAATTCCGCAACGGGCGTTATAACACCCGTTCGACCCACTTGGAATGTAACCGCTTGGAGCTTCGTTTCGGCGGATTCGGGCTCAAATTTATAAGCAATGGCCCAACGAGGCGATTTGGCGGTTGCCCCCAGCGTCGCTTGCTGATTACGATCGTTCAATTTTACCACAACGCCATCGGTTTTATAAGGTAATTGCGGTGCGATATTGTGGAAATGCTCGATAAAATTCCAGGCTTCTTCAACCGAACTAACCACATCGATGGAAGGGAATACCGGAAAACCTTGCTCAGCAAGCCATTTCCGACAAGAAACCTGATCGAAAAAATGCGAATTTGCACCAATTCCATGTGCCACAAAACTCAAACGTCGCTTCTTTACCTCTTCCACATCAAGCAATTTAACACTTCCAGAAGCGAGATTGCGCGCATTGGAAAATGTTTCCAATCCCAAGAGTTCCTGTTCAGTATTGATCGCTTCAAAATCCGTATTCGAAATATAAACTTCGCCACGTACTTCGATTTCTTCGTACGTCTTATCCCGCAAATTCAACGGTATCGCTTCGATGGTTTTGATGTTATCTGTAACCTCTTCACCTATCTTCCCATCGCCTCGCGTCAAAGCTTTAAAAAATACACCATTTTTATAGAGCAGATTGATCGCCATACCGTCGACTTTGGGTTCCAAAACGTAGGCTATCTTGCCGGCAATCTTTTCTCTAAGTTTTGCATCAAAATCGAAAAATTCTTCTTTGGAATACGTATTTGCCAAGCTCAACATGGGACTCCAATGCGGTACCTGCGCAAAGGAATTTTCTTGCAGATCGCTTCCGGGACCTTCGGCATGCTCCAATTCCGGGAAACGCTGATAAATCGACTTTACCTCAGCTTGCAAGCAATCGTATTCGAAATCGGAAATTTCGGGTGCATTTTCCTGATAATAGAGTCGATTGTGGCGCTCTATCTGCACCAGCAAAGCGCGTAAATGCTTACGCGCCCGATCTTTTGGAGTGTCCTTCACAGTTTTTAAGCTTCGTCCTTCATTTCGAAAATCGGCAAGTTTTTGTCCATAATCCTTTGAACGCAATCAACATCTGGTATATCCGGAACGAAGGCTGAAATCAAGACCAAATTTTTAAATCCAAGTTTAGATAACTTTTGAGCGACTTCAATACCATCGAATACACCATTGGGTTCATGCTCTATAAAGAAACAGGTACCCTTAGGTAACGTATCCACCTCAGCGAACATGGATTCGGGCACCTGAAAGGTCTTCAGGGATAATCCCAAACGCTGAGCGCTGGTTTCTGCAGCCAATAAATAAGCACTGCTCGAATCCAAAATAACGAACTGCGATGCGGTCAATGGATCGTAAAGGCTTGTTTTCCCCTTCAAAGCCCTACGAACCGTATTCTGCTTTTCGATATTGGATTCGCCCTCTATGATGTGAGAATAATTCTCGCCGGGGAGCAAAATACGAACGCCCGATCCTTGTCCTTCCCCAATGCCTATCGTCAAACGACCATGCCAATTTGAAATGATATTCCGTATATCTTCCAAACCGACTCCAAAACCAAGTTCATCCGACAAACGTTCGTTGCGCCGGAAAATCTTCGAGAGGACAACCTTCGAGAGCCCATTGCCATTATCGCGGAACAATATTTGTACATTTCCATGGATATCTTTACCCACCCGGATAACGATAATGCCTTCGTTGGTGGGTAAAGCTTCCAGGCAAACATTTAGAATATTGGAAACAACCCTTCCCAAAAGAATGGCATCCACACGCGCAACCACTTGCTCTTGCTCATCCAATCGCAGCTGCAGCCCTTGGTACAGGAACTTTTTTTTAGCGACACAATCTTCCAGCACCTTATTGACATTTTCCAAGGAAAGATTTTCGTATTTTTTGTAGTTTCCCGGAATAATCGAATCCACAATGCCAGACATTTCACTAACCGTATTGAGCATCAACTTGCGTTCTTCTTCGCTGATCTCAGACGGTTTTTTTTGCAACAACAAACGCAAAACCATCATCGGCGTCATAATATCATGCGAAATATTGCGTGCAAGTTTGTAGCGTTCGGAAAGTACCGCTAATTCTTTTTCGAACATCAAAACCCGCATGCTGGAGCGCAATAACATGATAACCGCCCCAAACCCCAGCAAATAAACCACATGCCAACCTTGAAAAGCCTCTGGCCAAACAATGTTAAGATGCGTCTTAAAGATCGCAAATATCACCGAAATCGCAAGGAGTGTACAAATCATCAACACTTTCTCTCGATGTTTTTCATCGGCGACCATCATCATAATCAGCAACGAAATGGCCAAGGTTAAAAGATGCAGACCATTCTCTGGCGCCGTAAATAATAGGTACACTGACGTCAGTGGCAAGCAAAGCAGTAATACAAGCAACTTAAAAGAAGTAAAAAATCGTTTCTCCTTGAAAAACGTAAGTGAGGTTCCGAAAATCAGCAAAACCGCCATCGTTCCATTTACCATAACGAGAAACGCTTTAAACGGCGTAATCACTCCCGAATGAAAAATTAGAGGAACCATTTGGATGAATACCAAACAGAATCCGAGGAAAACGTTACTCTTAAAACGGAATTTATTTTCATCAAACTTTCCTTGAGGCTCAACCTCTTCATTTTGCTGAATGAGTTCAAGTTCCTGCTTAGAAAGCACCTTTTTACCGCCTCCCAAGAAATAGAAGAGCAATACAAGAATGAAATTCGCAAAAAGCCCCGGGAACAAACCATCAATCTTTGTAACCGGTTTGATATTCGCATTCCACAAAACAATGGTTCCCAGGCCCACAAAGGCACTGAAAAGCAATCCTCTCACGGATATTTTCAAATTGAAGAGAAGGAAGTACAGCGGCACCAAAATGACCGAGAGCCACAAGCTTTTACCGATGACTTTCACTTCAAAAATACTCGTACTATAGCTTGCAAACACGATAGCAGCAATTCCGATAATCCAAGCAGACCAACGTGACATTCTCAATTTCATTTCGTCCGAAATATTCTTGCCCGATAGTGGAACAATAACATCGTTTACAAACATAATACTTCCGCTGTTCAATTGCGAATCAACTGTGGACATCAATACGGCCAAAATACCCGCAACAACAAAACCGTACATACCTACCGGTAAATATTGCCCTACCAACGTTACCAAGGCCTTATCCGCTTTAAGCAAGTTGGGTAAAAGTACACGTGCGCACAAGCCCAAGAGAACAGCCATAAAGGCGATAAACAAATAAACCAAAGAAACCCTAAAACAAGCCTTAGAGCCTTGAGTACGATTCCTGGACATCAAAAAACGCTGTACATAAATCGGCGATAAGGTCGGCAACATGAATGGCAAGGCTAAAAATAAATAACGATGCAATGTCTCTCCTGATACTGTAGAATGTGAAATCGGTAACGTTTCAAATAGTTGGTGTATACCACCTATTTTCCCCAAAACAATCACCAATAGCAACGGGATCGCGATGATCAGCACAATAAATTGCAAAACATCGGTAAATGTAACCGCACGAACGCCCCCCTTGCCCGTATAAATAAATATAATCCCTGCAGATATCAGCAAACAGGGCACATAAGGTATTCCTGTCAAAATATTCAGTGTCGTTCCCATTCCCATAAACTGAATTCCGGAGCTGATCACTTCATACGCAGAACCCGTAATACCAGCTAGCACCTTACCAGGTTTCCCATAGGCTTGGTAAAACATATCACCCAGAGAACAACAGCCGTAGTAGTTGCTGAAACGCTGAGCTAGAACCAAAGCCACCAAAAGCAGTGCGAATGGAACACCCAATTGTACAATAATTTGTCCAACACCTACAGCATATGTCTTTCCAACACAACCCATCGTCGACGTCCCTCCAATGCAACTTGCTGCCAAGGTGCAAAAGATAACAAAATCAGAAAATCGCCGATTCCCAATCGCGTAATCTTTGAATGTCTTTATGTTTTTGCTAGAACGTAACCCGATGTAAAGAGTGCTACACAAAAATGCAGCCACTATAAACAGATCTATTAACGACATGGCTCACATAGTTAAAGACATTTTTAAACTTTGTCAAGCTTTTTATTTCGCCAAACCGGATTCTAAGGGAACTTTTTGAAAAAAGCTTCCCTTGAACCCTCAAAAACTTCCATAATTTTGCAACGACGTTGCAAAATGACGGGGGTGCAGGGCCGCTGCCCTGCTTTGAGGAATTTTTTGTAAAAAATCGCTCAAAAACTGCTTGTTTAGTCGCTTTAAAAAAAAATTCACTTGGCACATTCAAAGTTGAATTTGCCCTCCATTAATTTTGCAACTTGATTTTTCGTTTTAGAATGCCTATAATGAATGTTATATGGCGTTGGCGAATTGGAAGAAGCGTTTTTTGGACATGAATACGGGAGTGTCCAAGATAACGATAGCGGAGGAGATTGCACACAATTTTATACAGAAGAAGCGGGAAGAAAGTGCGACCACAACTCTGGATGATCGTTTGGTCCGAATTTTAAATGTAAAGACGTTGGGCAGTGAGGTGGGTGACGTATTGAAGCCTGAATTACAGTTATTTGAGCAGCTAACGCCGCTGGAATATCAACAGACATTGCAAAATTTGATTGCTCGCTTGCAGGAATTGAAAAAAGCGGAACCTCGGAGTGCCATAAAGTTGCTCTATCAAGATGCAATACGGGTTTTGCAAGCTGAAACGGTCAGCGCAGAACTACTGGAAGAATTCCGAATTATGTTGCTTCAAGGCTAGATGTTAGATGCACGTATACCGATTTTTACCACGTCTGTAAAAAACGATTTTTATCGCTTTTTCCCATTCACACAGGGAGGAATTTGTTCTCAATTAGCAGAAACAGAAGCTCTTGCATTAAAAGACAAAATTTCCTCGCTAGGCGATTTTTATGTACGTTGTGCACAACCCAACGATGCGCCTTATTTATACGATTTATTGCGAGCCTATGGGACGCACGTCCACAATTATGAAGACCTGGAGTTTTTCCCAGAAGCCAAGATGGATCTTATTGTAAAAAATATTTCCACATGCCTAACGCATCGCTTCTTTATTAGCTTTTTACTCTTTTGGGAAAACAAGCCGATCGCATTTTTTCAGGTCGACCCCTATCGTTTGGAAACCCTAACATCCATTTTTAACAATAAATTATTGCCTGCTTGGTCGCAATGTTTTGTACAAAAGCTAGCATTGGAAGAATTAACGAAGCTAAATTTTGCAGATAGATGGCAATGGCTCCACGAGCATTTTGTAGAGAACGCTTTCCAAAGCTGTTTATCGCCGTATAACATAACACCGAATGTAGCGCATTGGCTTAATTTTGTCACCATCAGCTTAGAAAATTACAAATTTTTAAGTCAAACATTGGGAGATAACGATTGGGTCGGCAATATTTCCTATAATCTTTTCCCGGAATTTCAGCGCAAAGGGCTCATGACGCATATGATTTCCACCTGCACCGATATTTTGGCTCAGAACACCCATTGCAGCTATTTATTTTCAGATCGCATCGCGGATAAAAACATTGCCTCCATAAAATTGCTTCAAAAATTAAATTTTCAACCCGGAGGTACCTTTTTCGCTTATTATGGTCCCGAATATCATACGCGAAAACATCCGGATGGAAATTTCTCCGAAAGTTGTGTTTGCTTTTATAAAAAGATAGCTTAATTTACTTTCTCGTGGAAATTGGTGTCGTTGGCGCAACAGGTTTAGTTGGAAACGCGCTCGTTAAAGAAATTATCGAGCATGTAACGCTACCATACGGTCTGCATTTGTTCGGGCGAAACGATACAGAACTTTATGTAAATAAATCGCATTTCCCTGTACATTCCATAGAACAATTGCTGAAATGTCCTTTAGATGTCGTTTTGTTTGCAACACCACCCGAAATTTCCCGCAAGTGGATCCCTCTGATCCAATCCAACGCTCGCGCATTTATTATCGATGGGAGCTCAGCGTTTCGACAAAAAAACGACATTCCTTTGATTATTCCCGAAATTAATTCCGAAACAAAGGCATTATGTTCGCAGTGTGTATCGAGTCCTAATTGTACAACAACACTGGCTTTGATGGCGCTCCATCCATTGCATAAGTTGTACGGCTTAAAGTCTTTTTCGTTATGTAGCTATCAGGCGGCTTCAGGCGCCGGACGCAAGGGCTACACAGAACTAATCGATCAATGTAATGCTTGGGTTTCTCATAAAGACCTAGGAACCCCTTTAGCCTTCCCCAAAACTTTGTTGTTCAATGCGATTCCCCAAATTGGTGCGTTTGATGCGCAGGGGGTTAGCGAAGAAGAACGGAAGATTTTGTTGGAAAGCCGCAAGATTTTACGTTTGCCCAAATTAGAAGTGTTTGCAACTTGTGTTCGCATCCCGGCACTTACCTGCCATTCCATTGCGATATCCGCAACATTTGATCAAAAAATTTCGTTAGAACAAGCCCAAAAAGCGCTCCAAGAAGCTCCTGGCGTACGGTTTTACGAAAAAAATTATCCAGATGTTTATTGCGCCATGAACGATAGCCTTTGTCATGTCGGACGGCTGCGCTGGGACACGACGCGCCCCAATACGCTTGCATTGTGGGTCGTTGGGAATCAATTATTAAAAGGTTCAGCAACCAATATGCGCCAAATATTAGAGCTAAAAATGCAGCAGGCGTTGAAGAAAAGTTAATTTTGAGGGATTTTTTGTAAAAAATCCCTCAAACTCGCTCAAAAGCAGAACAGAGGCCCTGCACCCCATGCATTTTGCAACGATGTTGCAAAATGATGAAAGTTTTTGAGAGTTTAATTTCAAAAAGTTCTCTTAATGCGCTTCTAACAGCGTTTTGGCGTGTTGTAGGGCCGAAGCAGAATCTGGATTTCCCAACATGCGCGCGAGTTCACGGCAGCGAGCATTGACCTCTTTCAAAGCCTCAAATTGTATGGTCGGAATTTGATCTTTTACGGACTTGGTTACATAAAAATGGTGGTCACTTTGGCTGGCAACTTGAGGCAGGTGTGTTACGCAAAAAACCTGTGCATTTTGACCCAATCTCTTGAGTAAGCACCCAACTTTTTGCCCTATTTCACCACCAACATTGGCATCAATTTCATCAAAGACCAAAATGGGAACCGACTGTACATCGTTGAGAACACTTTTTAATGCCAATAAAACACGCGATAATTCACCGGACGAAGCAACATTCCCCAAGGGTAAGCAAGGCAAAGCCGCATCTGAAGCGAAATTAAAGACCACCGAAGAAAGTCCACGGTTATCCAGTTCTTGTTTAATTGTCAATGCAATCTCAAATTTAGGATTTCGGAAGCCCAAACTTTTCAAACAATCCGTTATGAGCTCTTCCAAAGATTTTATTTTCGATTCTCGCGCTTTATGCAAACGACAAGCCCATTCGCGGCAATTTTTTTCACAAAGCTCGTACTGGCTTTGGAGCTGAAAGATTTTCTCTTCACCATGCTCAGCGTTATCCAGTTGTTGCGTTAAAGACTCTTTTGCAGAAAGCACCTGCTCAAGAGAATTGCCATATCGCTGTTGCAAATCCAGCCAAATCTGCATACGTTGTTGTATACGCGCACATTGCTCGGGATCCAAATCAAAAGAATTTTGTTCCTGCTCACAGGCGGCTTCGATATCCTGCAATTCGATACGCGCCTTTTGCAGTTGTTCGACCAGCGGTTGCGCTGTATCCAAACGAGATGCAAGCTGTAGTAAATGATTTTGCAACTGATCTAACGAAAGATTAAGCCCTGGCGTTTCCCCAAATACCGCTTGTATTGCATGTAGGATCTGCAAGCATTCTTCCTTTTGAGAAATGCGCTTAAATTCCCGCTCAAGCTGTTCAATAGCCTCTTGGGAGAGCTCCAACTCTGCAAATGCTTGCAATTGATTTTTCAAATACGCTAGCGCTTCTGGCGATAATTGAACTTGCGCTTTCAAGGCTTGCAATTGCTGACGCACATCGGTGTACTCCTTATAAAGCTTCTCGTAATGCTTCCGATCTTCTGCCAATCCGCAATAACGATCTAATAAATCGATTTGAACCGACGGTTGAAATAAGCGCTGAGGTTCAGATGGAGTGTGGAATTCCAGCCATAATGCCCCCAAAGCTTTTAAGGTTGTAAGTGGTACCAAGTTGCCGTTCAAAGATATCTTCTGTTTGTCTCCAAAAGTACGGCGTACAATGAGCGTTCCTTCTTCGCAGGGCGTAATATCGTTGTCTTCCAAAAAAGCTTGGACAGTTTCCAACAGAGCATCTTTAAATTCGAAAAGCCCTTCAATTTTTCCCTGAGAAGTGCCGGGGCGCAACGACATACGTTCGCATCGCTGGCCTGCCAATAACTTCAGTGCGCTTAAAAAAACGCTCTTACCGGCTCCGGTTTCACCCGTAAAGCACGTGAGCCCTGAATCAAATTCGAATTCTGCATGATCAATCAGCGCCAAATTATCGATAATGAGCGTTTTAAGCATGCTACCATTTTCTAAGTTGTCGGGCTAAAAGCAAGATAAATTTACCAAGCTTCATAAGTTCAGCTTTAACCTAAGTGAACTAAAATGTTACAACTTTGAGAGCTCTTTTGTAAAAGCTCTCCCAAGCCCTCTCAAAACTTTTCTCCATTTTGCAACTATGTTGCAAAATTATGAAAGTTTTTGAGGGTTTAGGGGAAGCTTTTTTCAAAAAGTTCCCTTAGCAGCATATTTCCTCAAAAAATTCCTCAAAAGATTATTGAAAAACAAACTTCCTAAACGTAAATAAATTGCTTAGATTGGTTCACGAAATGACAAAACATACCTTTCTCTTTTGTCGGTTTTTGTTCCTTTTTGTCCTAAGCACAACCTCTCTTTGGAGCATCTTAAAACCGGATGAAGCGTTGATTAAGACCGATGTTATGGCGCGTTTAGCGACACTTCGACAGTTTGTTCCGCAAAAACATTACCGGTGGCATGTGCACTGGATTTGCGATGGCAGCCGTCAATACGGCACATTGGAAGGCATTCAGCAGGGTTCAGCACATTGGATAACCCTCACTTTTGCATCCGGCAGAAGTCTGACCTTCAATAAAAGCAATCCGCGTTTCGCATTATATCCCAACAAATTATGTTGGATTAAACCGGAAGCATTTACAGCGCCTTTGCAGGATTTGCCGGGCATGTGTATCCACATGATTGCCATGCCGTTTTTAAATTGGAATGTTATCCGTTGTTCCAAAACCGCAAAATTAGGACGTCGCGCCCTCCAAGTATTACTATCTGAGTACAATTTGCATACAAAGGTAGCACAATTTGCATACGATTTACATACAGAAGTATTCTTAGACAAGCATTTCAATACTATTTTGCAGGCGAAACTGTGGGATAGCCGGAGCGATTTCCGTGCAAGTTTTACGCTAAAGCACCTCAAGAAGTTCAAAAGTGGTTGGGCGCTACGAACCGCGGAATTTACCCTAAATAACCGCAAAACTTTGCTGTACGTGGATGAGGTGGAAACTTTAGAGTAGTCCTGTAAAGCAAAGCATAAGAGAACTTTTTTGGAAAACGCTTCCCTTAAACTCTCAAAAACTTTCATCATTTTGCAACACGGTTGCAAAATGACCGGGGTGCAGGGCCTCTGTTCTGCTTTTGAGCGAATTTGAGGGGTTTTTTACAAAAAATCCATCAAAATTGAATTGTTTTTTCTCAAAAATCCGCGCGTGGGGCAAATGAGCGAAAATCCTTTTTGGGGAATGGCGTGATGTCGACTGGAGTAACTTCCAAGCCATAGACCGCGGGATGTTTCCGCAAATCGGCGAGGTCTTTTAAGGAAAGTTGCGTACGAGCACCGTAAGGCAAGACCCCTTCCAAGGCGTAATTTTCGTCCATTTGGAAGCTGACTTTGATTTCGGTGGTTCCATCTTTTTGCGAAATCAGTGCACGCAGTTTCTCAAAAAAATCCGTCGCATGCTCATCGGCTTTAACAATCCAGTGAAACGTTTTTATCAAATCCGGAAAGTGCTTATTGAAATCGATAACGCGTTGCACATTGAGCTGATAGCCCTCTTCGGTTTTGCGAACGGTTCCTTCGACAATAATCAAGGCGCCTTCTTGAACCAACGAGCCGAATTTTTCAAAATTTTCGGAAAACAGCTGCAAATTATAGCGCATTTCCTTGGTAGAAAGCGTAAAAGCCAGCCACGGCCGATTATTTTTCTTGGAAATTCGCTTATTGAGTTCTTCAACAACACCGCAGATGCGGAAAGCTTCGCCGCTCGGCACAAGCGGTAATTCTTCCGGTGTATAGGTTTGGAAAATTTTCTCCAAGCCGCCCAAAACATCCAAGGGATGTCCCGATAGATAAAACCCGAGCAATTCCTTTTCGTACTTTAATTTTTCAAACAACGGCATTCCGGCTTCGGGACGCGCTTCCGGCTTTTCTTCAGAAGCGACGTTGAACATTTCATCGAAATCGAACAACGATCCCTGCCCTTTCTGAAGATCTTGTTGCGCAATGGAAGCCGATTTTAGCAAAACTTCCATATTATCCAGCAGGTAGCGTCGATCTTCGCCAAACTTATCAAAAGCACCCGCCTTTATGAGACTTTCGACCACACGCTTGTTGGTTGCTTTCGGATCAACACGTTTGGCAAAATCCGCAAACGATGTAAAATTGCCATGCGCCTTGCGTTCTTCCAAAATCTTTGAAGAAGCCGCGTCTCCAACACCTTTAATGGCCGATAAACCGAAGCGAATTTGGCGTTTTTCGGACGAGGGTATGGGCGTAAATACATCCAAAGATTCATTGATATCCGGGCCCAAAATTTCAATATCCAATTGGGAACGGCAATTTTCAATGTAAAACGACAATTTATCCGCATTTCCCAATTCGGACGACAAAATGGCTGCCATGAACTGCGTTGGATAATGCGCCTTTAAATAGGCCGTTTGATAGATGATAATCGCGTAAGCGTCGGAATGGGATTTATTGAAACCGTAACCGGCAAATTTCGCCAAAATATCAAAAATTTCGTTGGCTTTGCCGTCCGGAATGCTGTTATGTTCCCAAGCGCCTTTGACAAAAACCTCGCGCTGAGCATTCATCACATCCACTTTTTTCTTACCCATCGCACGGCGCAAAATATCCGCACCGCCTAAGCTATAACCGGCAATCACCTGCGCCGCTTGCATAACCTGCTCTTGGAAAACCAAAATACCATACGTTTTCCGACAAACGGGTTCCAGTAAGGGATGGACGTACTTTATTTGATCCGGGTGCTTTTTGCCATTGATGTAATCTGGAATCCATTCCATGGGCCCTGGACGATTGAGCGCACTGAGGGCGCTGATTTCGTCAATCGAATTCAATTCAAACTGCTGACAAATTTTTTGCACAAATGGCGATTCTAGCTGGAATACCCCAATAGTTTCACCCTTATTAAGCATTTTGAATGTCAGATCATCTTCGAAAGGAACCGCATGAATATCAAAGTTGGGATCGAGCTGCGTTCTTATCAAATTCTGAGCATCGCTGATGATGGTCAGCGTCTTTAAACCCAAGAAATCCATCTTCAGCAAGCCCAAGCTTTCAACGTATTCCTTGGAATATTGCGTCGTCAAGGCGCCATCTTGCAGCGTTGTTGGCACCAATTCCGATAGCGGTTTATCCCAAATAATGATACCACACGCGTGTGTTCCGGAATTTCGTGCCACACCTTCCAAAATTTGCCCTTCTTCAAAAACCTTTTCTGCCACCGGATTCGCATGTACTTCCTGCTTCAATTCATAAGATTTTTCCAAAGCATCTGCCAACGTTATGTGCAAATCATCCGGGATCATCTTTGACCAACGATCGGCCTCGGCATAAGGGACATCATAAACACGCGCCAAATCCCGCACCACCATTTTAGCGCCCAACGTTCCGAAAGTAATAATGTTGCCGACATTCGATTCTCCATAAACGCGCCTTACGTACTGAATCACTTCCTCGCGGCGGCGCATGCAAAAGTCAACGTCGATATCGGGTGGAGAAACACGTTCCGGATTGAGGAAACGCTCAAATAGGAGATTGAATCGAATTGGGTCGGTATCCGTAATCGTCATCAGGTAAGCTACCAAGGAACCTGCCGCAGAACCACGTCCCGGGCCTACCGGAATACCTTGCGTCTTTGCCCAGTGAATGAAATCCCAAACAATGAGGAAATAATCAATGAAACCGGTTTGCTCAATAATCTTCCATTCGTACTTCAGGCGCTCGATAACCTCCTTCGGGGTAAGTCCAAAAACGTTTTTGCCTTCTCCACTATCGAAATCAATGGCGTAACGCTTTTTGAGCCCTTCTTTGCAGAGATCATAAAAGAGCTCTTTGTTGCTCGCATACTTCTGTTTCAACGCTTCCGGCAAATGCGTTAAATGGAAAACTGGATAGTGATTGTCGCCAAACGGAATTTCTACGTTACACTTTTCAGCAAGCTCCAGCGTGTTATCCAACGCCTCGAAATTGTCCGGGAAAGCACGCTCCATCTCTTCGCGCGACTTCAAATAGAACTGGTGGTTCGGCATCCGCATCCGCTGCTCATCCGCAATTTTAGAACCCGTTTGAATGCAAAGCAAAGCATCTTGCGCTTCCCAATCATTCGCATAAACGTAATGGACATCGTTGGTTACAATACATTTTAGGTCAAACGTTTTGGCTAATTGAATCAGGTGCGGATTAATCTCGGCTTGTTCCTGCATGCCTTGATTCTGCAGCTCGATGTAGAAATCTTCCTTGCCAAAAATATCTACAAAAACTCCCAGCGCTTTTTCAGCCTTTTTATATTCACCGCGTAAAAGAAATTGCGGAAGAATACCGCTGATGCAGCCCGAAGTGGCAATTAGTCCCTGACTGTATTTTGCCAGCTGCTCCAAATCTGTTCTGGGCTTATAATAGAACCCATTTACATGCGCATCTGAAACCAACCGCGTAAGATTGCGAAAACCTTCCCAATCCTTAGCCAGCAAGCAGGAATGCCCCAACTTCAAATTTTCAACCCCCTGCGTTCGCTGCTTTTCTAAACGCGTACCTTCATAAAGCAGATAAATTTCGCACCCCAGAATAGGCTTAATACCTGCCTTTTTAGCTGCATTATAGAACTGTGGAATACCGTACAAATTCCCGTGATCGGTCAAACCCAACGAAGAAAAACCTAGCTCCGAAGCCCGATGAATCAAACGTTCCATTTTGCAAGCCCCATCCAGCAGACTGTACTCTGAGTGTACATGCAAATGAACGAACGATTTTTCCATAGCATAAGTCTCATGAGTTATCGAAAAAACGTCCACCAAAAAATGCGAGTTTTTGCAATTTCAACCCCGAAGACCTACATGCTTCGCTACAGAAATACACACTCCCAGCCCCTTAACAAAAGACTATTCCTGCGTACCCGTAGTGTTGAAGTACCATCGCAAAATGATAGAAGTTTTTGGGAGATCTTTTGTAAAAGCTCTCCCAAGCCCTCTCAAAAGCAGGGCAGCGGCCCTGCACCCCCGTCATTTTGCAACATGGTTGCAAAATAAAGAGAAGTTTTTGAGGGTTCAAGGGAAACTTTTTTCAAAAAATTCCCTTGCGCTTTACGCCCACCTTATGATTAATAAACTATCCGTAATACGGTCTAACGTATAATATATTATACATTAATCGTCTTGTGCCTTGAGAGGGCTTTTGTAAAAACCACCCATCAAAGCAGGGCAGCGGCCCTGCACCCCCGTCATTTTGCTGCATTGTTGCAAAATTATAAAAGTTTTT
>DBYP01000024.1 GCA_002309885.1 Verrucomicrobia bacterium UBA1183 | reverse complement strand
GATACTGAAGTTGTGGTTATTTCCGGTGAACACAAGGGAAAACGCGGAAAAGTATTAAAAGTTCTTCGTGACTCTCAAAAAGTGATTGTGGAGGGGGTTAATTTGCGTAAAAAGTGTTTAAAAAAGACGCAAGAGAACCCGAAGGGTAGCATTGTTGAACGAGAGATGCCCATACATTATTCCAATGTAATGGCTGTAGCTTCGAGTGAAAATGCGGAAGCAACCCATGGAAAGGGTGGAAACAATGAGTAATATGCCGGTTTTAAAGGAATTCTACTTGAAGCAGGTTGTTCCGGCTTTGATGAAAGAATTAGATTGCAAGAATGTCCATGTTGTTCCAGGTGTAGAAAAAGTTGTTTTGAATTCCCGCATTGATGCTGATCTCGACAAAGCTCACATCGAACAGTTGGTTAAGGAAATCGGCTTAATTGCTGGACAGAAGCCGTTGATCACCAAAGCAAAGAAAAGTATTTCTAACTTTAAGTTGCGTCAAGGGGTTCCTGCGGGGGTTAAGGTTACATTGCGTGGCGCGCGTATGTATGATTTCTTGTATCGCTTGATCAATATTGCATTGCCGGTTATTCGTGACTTCCGTGGTGTTTCCAAAAAGATGGATAAGCATGGTAATCTGAATATTGGTATTGCAGATCATACGATTTTCCCTGAAATCAAGGTCGAAACCAGCAACCGTCAGAATATCGGTTTGGATATTGCGATTGTTACAACAACAGAGAGCGATAAAGCAGCCTTGTTGTTGTTGGAAAAATTAGGAATGGCATTCAGAAAGTAAGTCTATGGCTAAGAAATCTTCTATAGAACGCAATGAACATCGGGCTCGTTTGATCCAGAAACATTTGGCTAAGCGGAGAGAGTTGAAAGCCAAGATTTTGGATCCGAAAACTTCAGATGAGGAGTTTTTTGCAGCTCAGCGCGCGTTAGCGCTTTTACCCCGTAATTCATCACCGGTACGCTATCGTAACCGTTGTTCGATTACAGGACGTTCGCGTGGTTATTTTGGTAAATTTGGAGTTTCTCGTTTAACATTGCGGGAATTTGCATTGAAAGGCATTTTGCCGGGTGTAACAAAGGCGTCGTGGTAAAATTATGGATACGATAGGTGATTTTTTGACAATAATTCGCAACGCGAGCCGTGTACGCAAAGCGTCTTGCTCGGTACCTTTTTCAAATCTCCGGAAGAACATTGCTCTTTTGTTAAAGGCAGAGGGCTATATTTCGGGTGTTGAAGAGACTGAGGAAAACGGCTTGAAGACGTTGATAATTCGTTTGAAGTACGTTAAAGGTGTTCCGGTTCTGAATGTTTTGAAACGTTGCAGCACACCGGGAGCGCGTTGGTATGTAGATTCAAAGCATATTCCGAGCGTGTTGAGTGGTTTGGGTATTTGTGTTTTGTCGACCTCGAAAGGTATTTTGACAGGCGCTCAAGCTAAAGCACAGAGTGTTGGCGGAGAATTAATTTGTAAGGTTTGGTAAGGCGATGAGTAGAATTGGAAAGTTACCGGTAGAACTGGGGACGAAAGTCCAAGTTACCATTTCGGGTTCGACGGTTACCGTAAAAGGTCCGAAAGGTGAACTTGTTAAGTCCTTCGATCCCTGCGTAAGTATTAAGCAGGAAGGCAGTCAAGTGATTGTAGAACCTAAAGGTGATGATCGTTTTTCTATGGCGATGCACGGAACAGTGCGCGCGATCATTGCTAATATGGTAAAGGGTGTTCAGACGCCATTTGCTAAGGATCTCGAAATTCAAGGCGTTGGTTTTAAGGCAGCCTTGAGCGGAAAAGTTTTAGATTTGTCGTTGGGATATTCGCACCCTGTAAAGTACGAAATTCCCGCGGGTATTACATTGCAAGTCAAAGACGGAACGCAGATCCATGTCGAAGGTGCCGACCGTTGCGTGGTAGGTCAGGTTGCAGCGGACATCAAGCGTTATTATCCTGTAGAGCCTTACAAGGGCAAGGGTGTTCGTATAGTGGGCGAATTTATTCGTCGTAAAGAAGGAAAGAAGAAGGCGTAACCATTATGAAATTATCTGAAAAACAGAGATTGGAAAGAAATCGTCGCTGGAGGATTCGTTCGCGAGTCAAAGGTACGGTAGCTCGTCCTCGCTTGGCTTTGTGTTTATCCAACAAACATGCTTATGCTCAGTGTATCGATGATGATGCGGGCAGGACGTTGGTAGCTTTATCTTCTTTGTCGAAAGACCTGAAGAGTCAGCATCTTAAGCCAAATTGCGCCGGCATGGAGGTTTTGGGCAAACTTTTCGGCGAACTTTTGAAGTCGAAAGGCATTGAGAAGGTTGTTTTTGATAGAGCGGGTCGTTCTTATTTCGGTTGTGTCCGAATTTTTGCAGATGCCGTTCGTGCACAAGGAATAAATTTCTAAATAGGAACGATTATGGTTGTTGAAGAACAGGCTATGAATTCGAGTTTGGACTTTTTGAATGAGAGAAAAGAGTTGATCATTTCTGAGCCGATTGAGAATTGGGAAGAGAAAGTTGTCCATATCAATCGTTGTGCGAAGGTGGTCAAGGGCGGACGCCGTTTCAGCTTCTCCGTTTTGATTGTTGCGGGTAACAAAGCAGGATTGATCGGTTTAGGTCTAGGCAAGGCCAAAGAGGTCTCTGATGCCATTCGTAAGGCGAGCGAAAATGCGAAGAAACGTGTTTTCAAGATTTCTTTGTTGAACAATACGATACCGCACGTTGTCACAGGCGAATCTGGAGGTGGACGTGTTATTTTGAAACCTGCGTGCCCAGGTACGGGAATTATCGCGGGTGGAGGTGTTCGTGCCGTGTTGGAAATGGTTGGCATCAAAGATGTTTTGTCGAAATCTTTGGGCGCAAACAATAATTTGTCCATGGTACGTTCGACGATCAATGCGTTGTTGCAATTGAGAACGAAAAAACAAATCAATGCTCTGCGTGCAGCAGAAGGGGATTTGGTAGCATAAGGTCATGTTATGAAATTAGATAATTTGCCATCAACGAAAAATCGTTTGCAGAAGAGCAAGCGTTTGGGCTGCGGTAAAGGTAGCGGTCACGGAAAGACATCTTCCCGCGGAAACAAGGGAGGAAATGCACGTTCCGGATATTCTACGCCAAAGAATTTCTCCGGTATTCCGTGGTATCGCAAGTTCCCGAAGCGCGGTTTCAATAATAGCAATTTTAAACAGTATTTCAATACGGTCAATTTGGGCGTTTTAGAAACAGCCCTGCCGGCGGATTTTTCTGCAGTTATTGATGAAACTGTTTTGTTGGAGTTAGGTTTCGTTAAAGATGTTACCTTGCCGACCAAGATATTGGGCAACGGTGAGTGGAAGCGTAACCTTTCTTTCTCGATAAAACATATCTCAGCGGGCGCGAAAGCCAAGATTGAGGCTGCAGGTGGAAAAATTATAGAAGCTGAATAAACATTATGTTGGCTGCATTTGTAAACTGTTTTAGAATTCCCGAATTGAAGCGGCGTATACTGTTTACGTTGTCATTGCTATTTGTGGCAAGAATCGGGTGTAACATTCCTTTGCCAGGTATTGATCCAGCGCCTTTGAAGTCGTTTTTTGAGTCTCAAAAAATGTTGGGTGGCGGTCAATTGGTGGGTTTGTATAATCTGTTTACAGGTGGAGCTTTCTTAAAAGGTGCTATTTTCGGTTTGGGTGTTATGCCCTACATCAGTGCCTCCATCATTTTCCAATTGTTGGGTGCGATGTTGCCTTCTTTAGCTAAGTTGCAACAAGAAGGTGAGTTTGGTCGCCAGCGTTTGATGCAGTACACGCGTTATTTGACGTTAGGTATCTGCTTTATTCAAGGTTGGCTGTTGGTTATGGCTTTGACGAATTATCCGGACAAACTTTTCCCGGGATTCAGTATTGAATCGTTTGGGCCGATAGCACTTCACACCGGATTTTGGTTTTTGCTTATCAGTACCTTTTTATTGACGACCGGAACGATGATATTGACTTGGTTGGGTGAGCAAATCACGCAGCGCGGTGTTGGTAATGGCGTTTCGTTGTTGATTACGGTGGGTATTTTGTCAGGATTGCCGCAAAGCTTGTTCCTTTTTGGGAAAATGTTCACAACTCCATTGGGCGCCGAAGGCGGTTTAAATTTCGGTTGGTTCCAGGGCGGTTTGATGATTGCCTTGTTGTTTATCGTAATTGCGGCCATGGTAGCGGTTACACAAGCACAACGTAAGATTATCGTTCAGTATGCCAAGCGTCTGGTTGGACGGAAGATGTTCGGTGGACAGAGCTCTTTCTTACCTTTGAAGGTTAATTACGCAGGTGTTATGCCGGTTATCTTCGCGAGCGCATTATTGATGTTCCCGCAACAGTTGTTGGCTTACCTGGGTGCGGCTTTCGGAATTTCGGCATTTCAACGCTGGTCCATGATTTTAGTTCAAGGTTCGGGTCTATATTACACGGTTTATGGTTTGTTGATTTTGGGATTCAGCTATTTCTGGGTGTCCATCATGTTCAAACCGCTTCAAATTGCGGATGAATTGAAGAAAAACGGTGGTTACATTCCGGGTGTTCGTCCAGGTAATTGTACCGCTCAGTTCTTGGATTTCGTAATGACGCGATTGACGTTGGCCGGAGCTATATTCTTGACGGTGATTGCTTTGTTTCCAGATGTGCTTTATTTCATGTACAAAATACCTTATCGTGTTGCCTTGTTCTTCGGTGGAACGGGAACTTTGATTACGGTCGGTGTTTTGTTGGATACCATGAAGCAGCTGGAGACGCACCTTTTGCAACGTAATTATGACGGTTTTCTGTCGAAGGGTGTGCTGCGCGGTCGATTTGCTTTTGCTTCTCAGTTCCAGAAGTTGGTGGAGACGGAAGACCAAGGTGTTCGCATTTTGTGGATTACCGTTGTGACATTATTTACGCTAGGGTTACTTTCTTGGATCCTACAATATTTCTTATTCTAAGGACGTTCTGTGAGTAAGATAATCATAAAAACTGAAGAAGAAATTGAGGGAATGCGCGAAGCAGGGCGCTGTGCGGCTCATATTTTAAATGAGGTTAAGCAGAAGGTCGTTGCCGGTGTTTCTACATGGGAACTGGATCAATTCGCGAAGTCGGTCATGGATTCTTTGGGTGCGGTTAGTTCAGCCCACGGTTACGGTGATAAGAAAAATCCTTATCCGGCTTACATCTGTGTTTCCCTCAATGATGAGATTGTCCACGGTATCGGCCGCCGAGATGTCATTGTGCAAGATGGCGATATCGTTAGCTTGGATGTAGCCGTTAATTATCGTGGTTTTGTAGGCGACAATACCGTAACGGTCGGTGTTGGAACGTTGTCGAAACAGCATCAGCTTTTGTTGGATGTAACGGAACAGGCTTTGTATAAAGGTATCGATCAGGCGGTTGAAGGTAACTGCATTGGAGATATTTCCTGGGCTATCCAAAGTTTTGCGGAGAAGCATCGTTTGGGAGTTGTTCGTGAGTTGGTAGGACACGGTGTTGGTCGCCAGATGCACGAAGAGCCGCAGGTTCCCAATTACGGTATGCCACATTCTGGCCCGCGTTTGAAAGCAGGCATGACGATTGCGATAGAGCCGATGTTTACGCTGGGATTGCCCAAATTGTGTACGCTCGATGACGGTTGGACGCTCGTTACGCAGGACGGAAGTTACAGTGCGCATTTCGAACATACAATTTTAATTACAAAAGATTCACCAGAAATATTGACAACTTTAAAAAAATAACTCAACTTTTTAATAGATATAGGAAAATAGAATAAAATTATGCCACGTTTACTCGGAGTTGAAATACCAGGAAATAAGAAATTGGCCTATTCATTGCGGTACATATACGGCATCGGCTTGACGCGTGCGTTAGAGATCGTTCAAACGACAGGTTTGGATCCGGATAAGCGTGCACGTGATTTGAATGAAGAAGAGCTGAACAAGATTACGGAAGCCATTACGCGTGCTGGATACAAAATCGAAGGTGATTTGCGTCGCGAAATTGTAAGCAACATAAAGCGTTTGCAAGCGATTCGTTGTTATCGCGGCTTGCGTCATTTGAGAGGCTTGCCGGTTCGTGGTCAGCGCACAAGTACAAATGCTCGTACGCGCAAAGGTGCACGTAAGACCGTTGGGGTAGTAAGCAGTAAGAAATAGTGAATTATCATGGCAGAAGATTTGAAAATTGAAAAGAAGAACGCTGAAGAAGTTGCTCCAGCAGTGGGTTCGGAGGCGGCAAATGTTGCTCCAGAGGCGAAAGAGACCGCGGATTCTTTGTTAGCTCAGGAAGGTCTTGAGGGCGGTTTAAAGATTAAGCGCGCTAAAGGCAGCAAGAATGTTACCTCGGGGGTTTGTCACGTTCTGGCAACATTCAACAATACCAAAGTTGTTTTCTCGGACGTAAAAGGAAATGTTTTGGGCTGGTCCAGTGCCGGACGTTGTAATTTCAAAGGTTCTCGTAAGTCAACAGCTTACGCGGCGCAAGTGGTTACAACAGAAGCGGCTAAGGTGGCTATGGGACACGGATTGCGCGAGGTTGCCGTTGAAGTTAAAGGCCCTGGAATGGGACGCGATGCGGCCATTCGTACGTTGCAAACATTGGGCTTGAGCGTTTCTTCCATTAAGGACGTAACGCCCGTTCCTCATAATGGTTGTCGTCCGCCAAAACGTCGGAGAGTTTAATTTTATTAGGAGTTTTTAGTTATGCGTTATACAGGACCAACAACACGAATCAATCGTCGCTTTAAGGCGGAGATATTTCCTATTACCAAGGCATACGAAAGAAAGCCCTATTTGCCGGGAATGCACGGTGCACATTTGAAGCGTCGTGTGAGTGATTATTCGCTGGGATTAAATGAGAAGCAGAAGTTACGTTTCATGTTCGGATTGTCGGAAGCTCAATTCCGTTTGGCTTTCGAGAAGGCAAAGCGTGCTCGTGGCGTAACCGGTGAAAACTTTTTGCGCTTGCTGGAATGCCGTTTGGATAATATCGTTTATCTGATGGGATTCGCTAAGACACGTCGTGCGGCTCGTCAGTTAGTTGGACATGGACATGTTTGCGTAGATGGTCACAAGGTTAATATTCCAAGCTATACCTGCAAGCCAGGCGAAACTGTTTCTGTTTGCGAGAAGGTTGCTTCTCGTCAGTTGGCTATCCGTAGTTTGGATGAGAGCCAGGGTCGCAATTGCCCACCTTGGTTGACGGTTCAAGCAGAGAATTTGAAAGGTACGGTCGATCGTCTTCCTGTACGTGAGGAGATGGTTCCGGGAGTTGACGAACAGTTGATCGTCGAATTTTATAGTCGTTAATTTTAATTTTTATTTCTCATGGCTAAACGATTAGGAAAATTTGAATTACCCAACCGGCTAATGCGGATAGAAGAGACCGCTACGCCAACGTTTGCTTGCTTTGTTGCCGATCCTTTTGAAAAAGGTTTCGGTCATACAATCGGAAACGCTTTACGTCGGGTCTTATTGAGTTCTATTGAGGGAGCAGCGATTGCATCCGTCAAAATCGAGGGCGTCAGCCACGAATTCCAATGCTGTGATGGCATTGTCGAAGATGTGACCGAGATCGTTTTGAACTTGAAAAAAGTTTTGTTAAAAACCGCGCGTCGTGATCCCGTTGTTTTGCATTTGGATGTCACGAAAGTGGGACCTGTTTTGGCTAAGGATATTCAGCCTAATCCTGACGTCACCATCGTTAACCCCGATCAGGTTATTTGCACGTTGACGGAAAAGCGTCGTTTCCAAGCGGATATGAAGGTTATCGTTGGTCGTGGTTATCGTTTGGCCGAGGACAATAAAGAAGAGGATCAGCCGGTGGGTGTTATTCCGATCGACAGCTTGTTCAGCCCGGTTACTTTGGTCAAGTACACCGTTGAAAATACGCGTGTGGGTAAGATGACAGATTTCGATAAGCTTTTTTTGGAAGTTACGACCGACGGTCGTATTACGCCGGAAGATGCGTTGAAAGAAGCCACCGTTATTTTGATGCACCATCTCGAGTTGTTCAATCGCTTCACCGCTGAGGAGATCGAATTTGAAGACAAGAAGCGGGCGGCAGGCGAGGAAGAAAATCGTTTGCGCAAGTTGTTAAATATGAGCGTTAACGAGATTGAACTTTCTGTTCGTGCGGCGAACTGCTTGAACAATGCTAACATCTTGACGGTCGGTGAATTGGCTCGCAAGACGGAA
Organism: Verrucomicrobia bacterium UBA1183; assembly: GCA_002309885.1. Taxonomy (GTDB): domain Bacteria; phylum Verrucomicrobiota; class Verrucomicrobiia; order Opitutales; family UBA9783; genus UBA1183. The sequence continues at coordinate 25,948 of DBYP01000024.1, read as the reverse complement.
GCAGAAATGTTGAAGTATCGGAATTTCGGTAAGAAGTCTTTGAACGAAATCAAAGCAAAATTGGAACAGATAGGTCTTTCATTTGGTAGAAAGATTGATGAACGGTTGTTGGATACAACTTCGACTATTCTATAAGGATTGAATCATCATGCGTCATTTAAAACATCACTTTCAATTGGGCGTCAAGCAAGAACATCGCAAGGCTCTGATGGCGAATTTGGCTTCGCAGTTGTTCTTGCATGGAAAAATCAAGACGACCGTGATCAAAGCTAAGGCATTGCGTCCGTTTGCGGAGAGAATCATTACGTTGGCGAAAAGTGCTGCTTTGGCTGAAAAGCCGGAACAGAAGTTGCATTATCGTCGTTTGGCGATTGCTCGCATTCGTAGCGAAGCGGCCGTTAAAAAATTATTCGATGAATTGGTAGAGCAATTTTTGAAACGCAACGGAGGTTATACCCGCATTTACAAATTGATGTGGCGTGTAGGCGATGGTGCTCCTATGGCGCTCATCCAATTGGTTGAAGCGGTTGCCGAGAAGCGTCGTTCGTCTAAAAAGAAGGCGACCAAAAAATCAGCTCCTGCTGAGAACACCAAAGCCGAGGAAGTTTCGACCGAAGCCAAGGTAGAAGAAGTTCCAGCTGAGGCTAAAACGAAAGAAGCTGAGTAAATTTCTTTGTTGGGTAGAAACCCTCTATCGTGCTGGTAGAGGGTTCTTTTTTTGCCGAAATGTTGGTTCCAAAAGAAGTTTTTCAATGGATAGAGTCCTGTTGGGGAGGTAGTGCGTTCCTGTACGATGACAACGTTTGGGATGTCTTGACAGAACGTGCGTTTCGAGAGAAAACATCGAGCCTAACGCTTAATCTCACGCAACCTTTTTATATGCGTTTGGTAGGTCAATCAGGTTCGGGAAAAACTTCGCAGCTGTTGCCTGCGGTTAAGGAGGCATTGCGTTGTAATCATATGTCTTGCGTATCCTTTGCGGTGCGGGATTTTGTTAAATTTTATCCGGATTTAGAAGCAATTGTAGAGAATTACGGTGAATCGCTTTTACGCGAAAAAACTAATGCATTTGCGTTGATTTTGTTAACAAATGTGCTCTTGCGCTGTATTGGCGAAAAAATGCCGATTTTGCTAGAAGTGACCTTATTGTCTCCTATTTACGAAGCGTGCATTCATGCGGCGCTTATGGAGAATGGGTATCGTTGTGACTATCAATGCCTTGCGGTTCCAAAAAACGTTTCGGATGATTGGATTCAGAAACGTTTTTTGGAGACGAAGCGCATGGTTTCTCAAAATTCTTCCCGTTTTTTTTATGATACGTTGGCGCCAGCTTTTAAGTTATTGCAGGGAATTTCTTTAAAAAATCGCGTTTTTATTTGGGATAGGGTGCATGAAGAACCGCTGATTTCAAATTTTCAAATGCCGAATCTTTACGATAAAATCGCAGCCGCAAGAGCGTTAAAGGGTCCTTTTTTATCGTTGGAAGCCGGGGTTGCGTCCAAAACGAAATTTTTATGTGATTTTTACAAAAAACACGGTTGGAATTAATTTTTTTATTTTTAGGCATTGACATCGTTCAGATTTTTTTCGATGCTCTTATCTGTTGTTGCTCAGTAGCTCAGCGGTAGAGCAGGTGACTGTTAATCACTTGGTCGTAGGTTCGATCCCTACCTGAGCAGCCATTTTTTAGTAAGCCCCGCCTTATGGGAAAATTTTCGGATCGTTTTTTGCGCGTTGTTGATAGGATTTGTTCCACAAATTTGGATTATTTAAAAGAAGCGTACTGTTTCGTTTATGAAGCTTTGGGTTTTGCCGTTCGAGCGCTTGATCTGGAGCCGGATCAGCATTTGTCGGGAGAAGAATTGATGCGTGCCGGTGTTATTCCGCTGGCTTTCAATCGTTGGGGCTTTTTGGCGAAAAACGTTTTGAGTTATTGGAATATTTTTTGCAGTGAAGATGTTGGAAAAATTGTTCGTAATTTTGTAGAAGCCGGTGTTTTTAATAAAGATAGTACGGATCGTTGGGAAGATTTTTCGGTTGTCAATTTGGGGAAAGAGCTTGAGCGTTTGCAAAAATCCAATTTTTAAATACAGGCTTGACATATAACTTTTTATGGGTTCATTATAGAGGTATGAAGTGTGTTTCTGTTAGCGGTCTTGTGGCTGCATTGCTGTTGAGTGGCTGTCAAACAGCCAAGGTAGGTCCGAAAGCTCTGCGTACATTCCAAGGGGCGTACAACGAGGCAATCACGATGAACAAAGATGAGCAATTGTTGCAAAACATCGTTCGATTGCGTTACCGAGACAACCCCGTTTTCCTTGAAGTTAACAAGATTACACAAACGAATGACATGGGGAATAGTGGTAGTCTTGGCTTAGATAAATCGATTATGGCTGCCGCGAAGTATACTGGAACAGCAAAATCTTCCGTAGGAGCTACTGGTAAGAATCAATCCGTTATTGATTTTGTTGAGCTAAAAGGTAAAGATTTCGTGCAAAAAATGTTGCTGCCAATACAGTTGCCGATCGTTACTTCGATGTTGGAATCGGGTTGGCGTCCGGAACGTGTATTCAATTTGTGCGTTCAAAGGGTCAATCACCTCTATAATGCGCCGACGGCAGGGGCTTCAACGCCACATTTCGCGCCGGAATATAAGCGTTTCTATCGTTGGACGGAGCTGCTAACGCGCTTGTATCGTGCTCATGTGTTGGAATTTGGAGAGAAGCCGGAAACGAATTTTTCGGATCCGTTTATGAAGATCAATGAGAATCCGCTTTTCAAGAAGGAACTTGCCGAGTTTAGAGCTTTGGCCGGTTTAGATCCGCAAACGAGCTGGTTTAAGATGAAGGAGAACTTCAATGACATGGGAGCGTCGAAGTTGACGGTGCGTTGTCGTCCATTGTTGTCGATGCTTTTCTTACTTTCGCAAGGTGTAGATGTTCCGGAAGCAGAACGTGAAGCCGGTTTGGTTACAACGACCAAGAATTTGGATGGTACTGATTTTGATTGGTCCGATATTTCGTGCCGGTTGTTGAATGTCCATTTCAGCGAAACTTCCAGCAAGACGCGTCCGGCAGGTGCTTATGTCGCATGCCGTTATCGCGGAAAATGGTTTTACATAAAGGATAACGATACGGAATCCAAGGCGACGTTCTTGTTGATGACGCAGATATTTACCTTACAATCTGCGGCTACCTATCGCAAGACAGAACCGACGCTTGTGATTGCCGGTCATTAAATTTTTTCATAGTGTTCCTTGAAGCTGTGGTTTAGACCACAGCTTTCTTTATTTGAAAATGGTGTACGGATTCTCTCTACGAAAGGATGGGTGTGTGCCTATGGAAGATAAAAGATTATAAGAGAATAAATCCTAAGGGAACTTTTTGAAAAAAGTTCCCTTAAACCCTCAAAAACTTTCATAATTTTGCAACATTGTTGCAAAATGACGAGGGTGCAGGGCCTCTGCCCTGCTTTTAAGGGAGTTTGAGGAATTTTTTAAAAAAAATCCTTCAAAAACGTAATATTTCTAGTTTATGTAGACACATCCTAAGACCGATGAGTTTTTTGCTGTGTTGCTCGCCGCAAGTTCCACCGAAAAGAAGATCAGCTTTCTGCGAGCGTCATCCTTGCATAGCGTTGTAAACACCCGCAGAATGCAACTTACTTATTCAGGATCCTCTTCGTATTTCAGATAATTGGGCAGCGCGGTATGGTAATCGGAAAATGTGTTGGCTTCCAATGACCAATCTTTGTTGTACAGCGTATTTCCTTTGAGAGCGACGTAGGCTCTTTCCCCGATACACTGGGTCTTGCGTCCACGATTGATGCGGTAATAGAACGGCATTGCGGCAGGAATACCGACATCAGCTCTGGGGAACATCTTAATAGGAAGGTAAGCGTAATTTATAGGATTTATGGTGTCTGTTTTACAAAAATCGATAGGCGGCTCCCACTGTTCTTGACAATAGTAGGGTAGCATAAGTGAGCCGTAAACGTAAGTTCGATTGGTGTAGTCGCATAAAGATCGGAAGGCGTCGTGTATCCCCATATCGGGGTTGGGAGCTACTGTTTGATTGGTCCCTGTGGTTGTATCGGCGCTTTGTATCCAAAAATGCGGGTGGGTTCTTCCAGTTATGATGTCAGCATGGATGTTTATACCTCCACAATAGGGATGTGCCCTATAGTCACTTGAACCGCTGGAATTCAAATAAGGTGGACCGTACCAAATGTGAGATTTTATAGGATCCATTTGACTGCGCCAGTCCTGCCAATTAACGGGTAGAATGGTTATAGAATCTGTTATGATTAAAGCAGGTTTGGGTGAAGTATGGTTGAAATTTCCCTTTATGTAAAGAGGATAAGGGCAATAAAACGTCAAACCTCTTTCAGGAAGTGTGCTTGCGTTGATGAGGCGAATACCAATGTCGATGACGGGTTTCCCATTGTTAGGGTAAACATAAGAACCATCCGCATAGTTAGTAAAGAATGTAGCCCGATTCGTACTGTACTTGTACCTTATATCTACACCATCGCAAAGATAGTTTTTGTTAGCCTTGGTAGCATCAAGACCCTGCCAATCAGAATTTACACAGACGATGGGCATTACAGTACCGTTGTTCCATATATCCAGTGCCTCGAGTTTTGTTTTTAATGCGCCGATGTCGATATCTACAAGTTGTATCCATTTGGCACGATTGCGATCGTATATAAAATTATAATGATTGCCTGAAATTCGAGTAACATAATGGTCTAAAGCCCAATAGGTACCATTATCAGCAAGCCTATACGGTGGGCAATTGTCATCATCCTTTCCTGTTGGTGTAAAATCGGATTCTAGATTTAAAAAAGAGTTGGACAACTCAAGTGCAGTACTGTCTAATGTATGTGATGCTGTCTTATTCCCGGAAATATTCATAAACTTGTTGTTGTTTACAATGGAGGGGGTTAGAGCCGATTCACAACTGTAGTCTGAAGTTTTTATGGATTGGTAAGCGTGCGCTTGGATAGTTAAGATACTACTCCTTTGAAAGGCTAAATTAAAATAACGATTTAGAAAAATATTGTCTTGGGTGGCCGGGAAAGCATTGGATAAGTAAGTTGAATAAATGAAGTTATTGGTAACATACAAAGTTGAACTGTTTTTCTCCGTTGATTTGGTACGTATGTTTAGTATAATAGCCGGGAAATTGATGGGCTTTTGCATTTCGACAAGGTTCGCTTTTTCGGTCATTTGATAAGCCCCGAGGTTCCTTAACTCTTTTATGGCATACGCTGGACTATATTTGTTTTCTTGGTTGGCTTTTGCGTATAAATTCGGCCCGCCATGGGCGCTACTTTGTGCCAGATTATGAAATCCGAAGCAGTAATTTAAGACTTGTTCGTCTTGCTCGACGGTTTCGCTGTTCCCGCTGCTGACACAAGGTTGTTCCTGAGAAGGTTCCCAGAATCCCCAATAATTTTCCGGATCAAAACCGATAGGTCGGTAAACACGCGAACGCGTGGTGTAATTCCCATTATAAAGTGCAAATACGCAACGCTCATAACTTTCGAAATTGTTGTGGTTGTATCCCAATTCATACATGGCACTGGTGGTAACAACATTTTCAGAAAAATTGTTATGAGAAGCGGACAAACGGAAAGTGGAGACCCCATAATTGATGGCGTATCGGTTAAGGAAAAAGCCATTTGCGCCCGTTCCAGAAGATTTCATATAATTTGCACTATTGTCGAACATATGATATTTTTGAGGGAGAATGTAGTTGTTTACAGTACTTCCATCTATATATAAGGAATAACCAGCGCTATTAAATTTGTTTTTACAATAAAAATTTAGATCCCCACAACCATTCGTTGCACTGAAACGTGCATTGCCATTAATCTGTACGGCTCCATTTATTTCTATATCTAAGGGATCACTTGTGATATTAGTTGTCAAAGTTGTATCACCTTCCGCATAGAGCTGGAAATCACATAATGGGTTGCGTTCAATCTCCATTGTTTGTACCGTGCGCATGGTCCAATCGGGAATAAAATTCGATTTGATTTGTAGCGATCCCAACATGAATACTTCCGCCAAGTAACGTTCGTCGTTAGAATTCTTTTTCTTGTCCTGCCAGAAAATGGGGCCACCTCTTATTTCCCACCCGTTATCCAAGATTTGGAGCGAAAAATCATCCGGAACGATTTGTTGTTTGCTCAGAGAACCATTGAAATCGACCACCCAACCTTCATCATAGGTTCCGTTTCCCTTTTTAAAATTGAGTTTATCTTTCGTCCGATAGGCAGTGGCACTCAAAAATAGATGGGGCTCGCGAGGATTTTGTACAATTTGGTAAGCATAATCCCTTGCCAAATGCATCAAATTTTCAAGCAAATAAAAGCCCTGAGTCTCTTGGACAAACATGCCGGTTAACTTAGCTTCATGCAGCGTTTTTACGTTGCATAGGCGCAGTGTCCCAATCATGATAAATAGGAAAATTAAGGACGTCATGAAAACATCCCCACGGGATGATTTTTTAGCAAGTGTATGCGGGGGTGTCGAGAGATTAGCTTCAACACTTATAGGAGATTTATAAAAAAAATGTCCAAATTTTTTCATCGTTTTTTACGGATCCACCTCGTATTTCAGATAATTGGGTAATGCGGAATGGTAATCGGAAAATGTGTTGGCTTCTTCCGCCCAGTTCTTGTTGTACAGTTCACTTATAAGACCTTCGTAGATTATACTACCAATGCAGTGGGTTTTTCGTCCACGGTTGATGCGATAATAAAATGGCATCGCGGCGGGTATGCCAAAAGTTCTCTTATTTAGATTAATATCGGGAGGAGCATAATTTATCGGATCTAGTGGATTAAACAAAATGGATGGATTTGTGGGATGTTCATTACGAACTTTGCAAAAATTGATGGGAGGTTCCCATTGTTCTTGGCAGAAATAAGGTAGCATAAGAGAGCCGTAAAGGTTGATCGGTTTATCTAAATCACATAAAGTTCGGAAAGCATCGTGTATTCCTAAATCAGGATTGGGAGCTTGGGTTTGATTTATGGGTTTAGGGTCTATAGCGACAGTATCTGGATCTTGTATCCAAAAGTGCGGGTGTGTTCTTCCAGTTATAATATCGGCATAAATAGATATACTATCAGTTAATTTTGGGTGATCTGTATAAGAAGAGCCATCGTACCAGAGATGAGACTTAATAGGATCCATCTGACTGCGCCAATCTTGCCATGTGTCCGGAAGGATGGTTATCGAATCTGTTACAATTAAAGCAGGTTTAGGTGAAGTACTGTTGAAATTTCCCTTTATATAAAGAGGATAGGGGCAATAAAACGTCAAACCCCTTTCAGGAAGTTCGCTTGCATTTATAAGGCGAACACCCATATCGATAACCGGTGGATGACTCGTATCGTTTGGATAAACGTAAGAACCTTCAGCTTTCTTTTTGTCCTTAAAGAAATTTTTTCGATTTTCTTGATAATTATATCTTATGTCGGTGCCATTATCATTTCCTTTGGTATCAAGACGATAATTTTTATTTATAAAGGTAGCATCTTCTCCTTGCCATCTGGTTTGTACGCACACAATAGGCATTACATCTCCATTATTCCATATATCTAATGCCTCGAGTGTTGATTTTAATCTACTGACGTCAATCTCTATGATTTGAATCCATTTGGCTCGATTCCGATCATACATAAAATTGTAATGGAAGTCGTCGATACGTGTAACGTAATGATCTAAGGTCCAATAGCGGACATAATTTACGGTATCAACTTTTTCGATAAGCTTGTCAGGTGCAGCGCTATCATCGTCGTAATCAACTCCTGAAGAAGACGAGCTAAATTTTACAAACTTCCCACCCACTAATACTTTACTATCACAGGCGCAAGAACATAATTTGTTACTAGAAATTTTCATGTGCACAGGATCTTGGAGGAAATCTCCATCAGATAATACCAGTTGTTTTGTAAGTGCATAAGCGTATTTTTGGGTACCAGGAACAGTATAATACAATCGGAAGCCAGTTATGATACCTCCGGCTCGAAAAGGAAAAACTAAACTTAAATATCGATTGAGGTAAATATTGTCTTTGGTAGCTGGGAAAGCGCTGGATAGGTAAGTTGGATAAATAAAGTTATTGGGAACGTAAAAGCTTATGTCGTCCTTATCTTTTGATTCCATGCCTTGCCAAAGGAGGATTTTGATAATAGGGAAATTGATGGGCTTTTGCATTTCTACAAGGCGTGATTTTTCGGTGGCTTGGTAGGCATCGAGTTTGCGTAGTTCTTGCATCGCTTTCCAAGTACCATAATTGGGGTTTTGGAAGAATATATCAGGATCATCTTTAACGGAGCCTTGCGCCAAACCGTGAAAACCGAAGCAATGATTTAAAATCTGTTTGTTTTCTTCAACACCGATGCCTACCGTAGGCCTGTAGGATGCTTCCCAGAATCCCCAATAATTTTCTGGGTCAAACCCAATAGGTCGGTAAACACGGGAACGTGTGGTGTAATTCCCATTATAAAGTGCAAATACGCAACGCTCATAACTTTCGAAATTGTTGTGGTTGTAGCCAGAGTTATACATGGCACTGTTGGTAACAACATTTTCGGAAAAATTGTTATGAGAAGCGGACAAACGGAAAGTAGAGACCCCATAATTGATGGCGTATCGATTAAGGAAAAAGCCATTTGCACCTGTTCCCTGAGTTCTTTGGTAATTTTCGTGATTATCAAGCATATGATACTTTTTGGGTAAAATGTAATCACCTACTTCATAACCTTCCATGTATAAAGCATAGCCAGCGCTATTAAATTTGTTATAAAACAGTACTTTATTGTCCGCAACTCCATTACTACAGCTGAAGCGTGTGTTCCCATTGATTTGTACAGGACCGTTTATGGTTATTTGCCGGTCAGTATTACTAATATTTGTGGTTATGGTTGTATCTCCTTCTGCATAAAGTTGGAAATCACATAATGGGTTGCGTTCGATTTCCATCGTTTGTACTGTACGCATGGTCCAATTGGGGTGAAAATCTGATTTAAGATTCAGTGAACCCAGCATGAATACTTCCGCCAAGTAACGTTCGTCGTTGGTGTCTATTGCTCCTTCAGCATTTTTCTTGCGATTATCCTGCCAGAAAATAGGGCCCCCTCTTATTTCCCAACCGCTTTTCCCGTTCTCTGGGTCAATTTCAATTTGGAGAGGAAAATCATCTGGAACGATTTGTTGTTTGCTCAAGGAACCATTGAAATCGACCACCCAACCTTCATTATAGGTTCCGTCTTCCTTTTTAAAATTGAGTTTATCTTTATCTTTATAGGCGCTGGCGCTTAAAAACAGGTGAGGTTCGCGGGGATTTTGCACAATTTGGTAAGCGTAATCTCTTGCTAAATGCATCAAATTTTCCAGTAAATAAAACCCCTGTGTTTCTTGAACAAAAATGTTGGCTAATTTGGTCTCATGCAATGTATTTGTATAGCACAAGCGAAGTGCCCCAGCTAAAAGAAACAAAAAAATAAAAGCCGTAATCAGAATATTGCCACCAAGCAACTTCTTCCGCTTATTCCTACCTTGCAACATAGATACAAGTTTAAACGAATTTAGTTTTTTTAGCAATGAAAATCAACGTATGGGATGCTGCATTAAGAACTTTCTTATGCGTGGCAATATTTCTTCTTGAGCATCTTCTAGAACATAATGTCCGGCGTCATGGAAGGCTTCAATTTCGGCTTCCGGAAAATATTTGCGATATTGCTCTAGAAATTCTGGTGTGAAACAAAAATCTTTCATCCCCCAAGCGAGCAAGCAGGGCTTTTTATTCAGAAGCCACAAATTGTTCTGAATTTCTTCCAGGGTGTCGTACGTGGGATGCGTTGGATCCATCGGAATATCTTGAACAAAAGCATTGATGGCGATGCGATGTTTAGGCGTATCGTAAGGATAAAGATAGCCCTGACGGACAGATTTGTTTAAAAATTTGCAGGTTGCCATCCGTGTGGCAGCTTTCGCGAAAATATTTAGATGTTTTATTGCCCAAGGTCCCAAAAATGGAATGCGGCATAAACCAATTCTTAATGGCATTTTGTCGGATAAAAATGCTGCCGAATTCAAAATGGTAAGCGATTGTACACTGGCAGGCCAACGGATTGCAACGCCCATGCCGATGGCGCCTCCCCAGTCGTGTACGATGAGATGGAAACGTCCTACATTAAGGCCTTTTAACCATTGCAGCGTGTTCTCAATATGTTGCTTAAGGCAATAATTATATTTCTGTGGTTTATCGGATAACCCGCACCCGATATGGTCCGGCACGAGGCAACGATACATAGGTTTTAAAAACTGAATCAGATTGCGATAAAAGAATGACCACGTGGGATTTCCGTGTAACATTACCACGGTTTCACCCGAACCTTCATCTACATAATGAATACGATGCTTTTGTCCGGGTAAAGTGAAGAAATGCGGTTTGAACGGGTAAATGGCTTGCAATTTCATGATGTTATTCCTGCCACAAAATTCCCAGCATCGCTGTGCTCAATCCGCTACCGATGCCCAATAGCAGTACGTTCTCGCAATTACGGATGCGGTGAGCTTCTTGTGCCTGACACAACGACAAGGGTAGGGCAACCGATCCGGTGTTTCCACATTTTGGAAAGGTTGAAAAATCTTTCGCAATATCTAAATGAAGTGCATCGTAGATTCTTTTTTGATGCTGGTATCCTACTTGGTGCGTAATGATATGCTGTGGTGTGTTTTCAGACCAACCTAGTTCGTTTTTGAAATCCTGCCAAGCGCTTGAAGATAAACGAATTCCGGCTTCCAATAACGCTGTGGCCTGTGTTTGCATGGCCAGTCCGGATGCGGACGAATGTCCTTCGCACAGCGTATTTGCCGAAGAATCTGTTCGTACAACACCACCTAAAAGCAGCGGTTTGGGGGCTGCAACGTCCTTTGCAGATCGCAATAATAGCGCAACGGCTCCGGAACCGATGGTCAGATTTGCGAAATAAGGTTTTAGCGTTTTTCGCGTCAAGGTAGTATCTTGATTTAATGTATGGATGGTATTATCTAGCAGTGAACGACCATTTTCGCCGGAAACAATAAGCACCGAACGCGCCGTTCCAGCTTCAATCATAGAAGCACCTACGATAACGGCATTCAAGACACCTAAGCAGGCGTTGGATAAATCAAAAATTTGAGTTTTTTCAGATAACTTGAGGCCTTGGTGAACATAAGCTGCCGTGGCGGGTTCGAGTCGATTGCGACAAACCGAAGCATGAATAAGCGTATCGATCGTTGTGCGATCGATAGCATTTTGCTGCAACAAACGCTCTCCGGCTTCAATGGCTGCAGTTGATGGAAGCGTATGGGAAGACCAATGACGGCGTTCCTGTATGCCGGTCATTTCAGCTAAACGACCGTAGGGTAAATGCAAGCGCTGATACAATGGCGACAGTGCATCTTCTATCATTGCCGACGTCCAAACCTCATCAGGTAAGGCGTAAGCCATTGAATCTAGAACTACATCTTTGAAATGCATGAGCTTTAAAAAAGTGGTCGGGACGATAGGATTTGAACCTACGACCTCATGCTCCCAAAGCATGCACTCTAGCCAGACTGAGTTACGTCCCGGATAACAAACAAAAAGGTAAGTTGTTCGTTAGGAAAGTCAAATGTTTTTATCGGTTTTGTTTAGATAAGAAAAGTTTATGCTCCTGGTAAGTGATTTCTACATAAGCAAATGTACAGAGTGCATTGGATACAGCGAGAACCCAGATGTGGTGGGATAGGGCGATAATAGTAAACCAAAGTGCACAGAAGCAGAGGGCACCTTGAGGTATGGCACGATTGAGGTATGGTTTCTTAATCGTGATGTAGGGTACAATGCAGATAATGGGTAGGATCCAAAGTGCCTCATTGCCAGCAGCGAGTCCTGCATGAAGATAGCCGACGCAGATAAGGAAGATAGGTTCTTGGAGCAATGCCAGAAAGAATGGTGTTAGGGATGTATTGGTACGAACGTTTTTTAATACAAGATCCCAATTCTGTTGCGATATAACGGAATTGGGAGTATAGCGGAACGAAAGCAGTAGATTTGCCAATCCGAAACAGAAAGAACATACAAATTCGATAAACAACTGCTGTGTCATGGCGATAAAAGCGACGATTAAGCAAGCATAGCCGATAATTTCAAGCCCAACGAACGATTTTTGTCCGATGCGATGTAAGAGTTGTAAACACGGTGATTGTGGCACGGAGGCACAAGCATAACTCTTTAATGCAACAATGGCGATCAACGCTATTATGATAACAAAAAAAGAAAGTAAACTATTGCGTGAAAAAAGCAAAGCATTTGCAACCGCGAGCAAAAATCCCGGATCTTGCACTAAACGCAAAAATGTTTTCCCATAAATTGTTCTCATATTTCCAACATTAACAGAAACATTTTTTTTTGGCAAGTTTGTAATGAAACACGGGAGGTGCCTTTTCTGCATTTTGTTTGTATATTTTAGAGCGTATACATGGGAGATAACATAAAAGAATAAGTCATAAGGGAACTTTTTGAAAAAAGTTTCCCTTAGACCCTCAAAAACTTTTTCCTTATTTTGCAACATGGTTGCAAAATGACAAAAATTTTAAGGGAGTTTGAGGGATTTTTTACAAAAAATCCCTCAAAGTTGTCGTATTTTAACTTATGTAGACACGCTCTAGAATTGAGGTTACAGGTCTGCCTTATTTTGGGATTGCCAATATCGTTTTTTTGTTTGAAATAGAGGGTATGTTGTCCCTGGTAACACGAGTTCTTGTTTTACTTTTGTGCGGATGTCAGATGCAGCAGCGATCGGAAAATATTGCTGAAATATTGGGAACGGTCGAATCGTTTCGCAAAGATCACCAAACGCAGGCAGCTATCGATTATCTCGTCCATAAAGATGTTTATAAAAACTTGGATTTGTTGGAAACATTAGCATTCCTTTATGAAGAAAACAATGAAAACCTTTTAGCAGCACAAACATTTGAACAATTATTCCATGCGGATATCGATAAGCAATACATCGAATGTGCATTTCATGCAGCAGAAATCTATTGTCAATTGGGGGATATTTATTCGGCAGGACGTTGTTATCGGCTTTATTTGGAGCTCAATCCGCAGGACCATTCCATTTGGTTCAAGTTATCCGCTATCGAAGAACAACTGGGGCATCCGGCAACTGCGCTAACGGCTTACTTCAATGGATTGGAAATGATTCCCGTTAAAAAGGGAAGTTTCATAAAAAAATTGCCTGAGCTTTGTTATAATAACGGTATGCTGGAAGCAGCTAAGTTTTGGGGGAGGAGAGTATTGAAAATTCAGCCAGACGATGTAGCGACGTTGGAAATCCTCCTAAAGGTAGCGGATGCGCATAACGATCGTCATAAAGCGATGTTTTATATTCAAAAATTAAAGGCATTGGATGTGAATTTTTTGCAAAAGCACCCGGAATTATATACGAAATACGCTTATAAGGAAACCGTTGAGGTTGCTGAAACGGAAATCAAGGAAGTCGTTATCCCGCACGATATTTGCGCGACGCAGCAAGAAATTGAATGTACGTTACAGTGGTTTGGTGTACCATACATTCCGCAAAAGCATTTTACAGATACCCTCGATCCATTATGTCCAAACTTTATTTATTAGCTGGTCCAACAACTTCTGGGAAGACCGCATTTTCTATTGATTTTGCGCAACGACATGATTGTGAAATTCTTTCCTGTGATGCTTTCTGTTTTTATAAAGGCATGGATATTGGGACGGCAAAGCCAACCCTTTCTGAGCAAAATAGCGTAAAACATTGGGGTATTGATATCGTTGCGCCGAACGAATATTTTTCGGTAAAGGATTATGTAAATTATGCGCATAAATGTGTTCAAGATATTATCAATCGAGGGCACAATGTTTTGGTGGTCGGCGGTTCGGGTTTTTACTTAAAAAGTTTTTTGGCGCCTGTTGCGGATGATGTTGCCATTCCGGAGGAAATAGAACAGAAAATTTTGTATTTGGAGGAGTGTGGCGGTATCGATTTGCTAGTAAAACTTTTAAAAGAAATAAATCATGCGCAGGATTTGGTCATTGATTTTAAGAATTTACGCAAAGTAAAAAAAGCTTTAGCGCGGTGTTGGGCAACTGGAAAAACGTTGCAGGAATTGGAAGATGAATTGTATCACCAAGAAAATCCGTTTTCTTATTTACCTAAGGAAACGTTTCTTATTCAGACGCCTATTGAGCTATTGCGATGGCGCATTCGCCAAAGGGCTCAAGCTATGTTAAATAATGGCTTGTTGGAGGAAGTAAAAGGATTGTTGGATAACAAGCAGCTTGTTCCGAATACACCCGCAGCAGCAGCTATTGGTTATCGGGAAACGATAGCCTATTTATCGGGTGAAATTTCTCGAGAACAACTTCACGAACAGATCGTTCAAAACACCTACGCATTGGTGAAAAAGCAAATGACATGGTTCCGTTACCAAATTCATTTTAACCATTATTTGTATTTATAATAAGGAAACTTTTTGAAAAAAGTTTCCTTGCTTTATAGTCTACCTTATGTTTAATAAACTATCCGTAATACGTTCTAACGTATAATATATTATACATTAGCTTTTTTGTGCTTTGAAGGATTTTTTGTAAAAAATCCCTCAAACTCCCTTAAGACTTTTGTCATTTTGCAACCGTGTTGCAAAATAAAGAAAAAGTTTTTGAGGGTTTAAGGGAAACTTTTTTCAAAAAGTTCCCTTAGAAGCATCAATAGGGGAGTGGGAATTGTTCGCACAAACTCAATACCGAAGCGCGGATGCTTTCGTTACCCGTGGGATTACCTTCTTGCAAGGTTTGATGGATTAAGTCCGCAATGCGTTCCATCTCCTTTACTCCCATACCGCGCGACGTTAATGCTGCTGAACCAATGCGCAAGCCGCTCGTTTGGAAGGGGCTACGTGTTTCGCCAGGTATTGTATTGCGATTGACGGTAATCTTGTTAGCTTCCAAAAGTTCCTGTGCTTGTTTGCCGGTCATTTCCGGGTGAGAAACCCGCAAGTCTATCAAGAGTAAATGATTGTCGGTACCATCACCGACTAGCTTGTAGCCTTTGGATTTAAACTGATCTGCCAAGCATTTCGTATTTTCAATAATGGCACGCTGATATGCTTTAAATGCAGGCATCAAAGCTTGTTTAAAGCAAACGGCTTTACCGGCAATCACGTGCATCAATGGCCCACCTTGTGTTCCAGGAAATACGATAGAATCTAAGGCCTTCGCATAACACTCTTTACACAAAATCAATCCACCACGGGGGCCGCGCAAGGTTTTATGCGTCGTGGTCGTTACAAAGTCGGCATAGGGTACTGGGGAAGGATGCAATCCAGCGGCAACCAAGCCCGCAATATGTGCAATATCCGCCAACAAATAGGCGCCGCACTTTTTTGCAATCGCGCCCATGCGTTCAAAATCGATAATACGTGGATAAGCCGAAGCTCCTACGGTGATCATATTGGGTTTTTCACGCATAGCAACTTCTTCCAATTGATCGTAATCGATACACCCCGTTTGAAGGTTTACGCCATAATGCACGACATTGAAAAGCATGCCGCTGATATTTTTCGAATAGCCGTGCGATAAATGGCCACCGCAGTCTAAACGCATGGTTAAGAGCTTATCGCCGGGTTTCAAAACAGATAAGTAAACCGCAACATTTGCTTGAGTGCCCGAATGCGGTTGAACATTGGCGTGTTCAGCTCCAAAAAGCGCTTTAGCACGATCGATTGCCAGTTGCTCAATTTCATCCACAAATTGGCATCCTCCATAGTAACGCTTTTGTGGATAACCTTCGGCATATTTGTTGGTCAAAACACTGCCGACAGCTTCCATAACGGCAGGTAGTGTGAAATTTTCAGAAGCGATTAATTCCAAGCCCGTCTCTTGACGAACTTTTTCTTGATGGATTAAATTTGCAATTTCAGGATCAAATAATTCAAGCGTTTGAACGGGAATATTCATGGTTCCTATGATCCAAAAAATTCAAAATTTTGACAAGATAAAAATTATAAATTGCAATTATAAAAAAAATAATGTAAGATTAGAACGATGAAAGTAAAATTTTGGGGCACAAGGGGTTCGTTACCTTCGACGTTTACATCAGAACATCTTCAAAAGTATTTGAAACAGAATATTGCTTATGCATCGGATCCTAAGACGAGGATTAAAGAAGGACAATCGATAGATGATTATTTGCAAACAATCCCTTACGATTTAACGCATACGTGTGGGGTTAATACATCTTGTATTGAAATCGAGTCGGGAACGCCCGATGAATTCATGATTTGTGATGCAGGAACCGGTCTGAGAGATCTCGGCATCGCTTATGCGAAAGCGGGTGTTTTTGCTCGCCCATGTACTTATCATTTATTTTTG
This sequence comes from Verrucomicrobia bacterium UBA1183, assembly GCA_002309885.1. Classification (GTDB taxonomy): domain Bacteria; phylum Verrucomicrobiota; class Verrucomicrobiia; order Opitutales; family UBA9783; genus UBA1183. The sequence continues at coordinate 9,494 of DBYP01000024.1, read as the reverse complement.
ACCCACTTGCATTGGGATCATATTCAGGGTTTTCCGTTCTTTGCTCCTGCCTATATTCCGGGAAATAAGATCATCGTTCATGGTTATCATCCCAATATAGAAGAATACTTTACCAATCAGATGACACCACCCTGTTTCCCGGTACCATTCAAAGCACTTGGGGCTGAAATTCTATTTGATATCAAAATGCCATGGGAAAATTTTGAATGTTGTGGGTTCAGTATGAAAGCTATTCAGCAGAATCACCCAGGGATTTCGTTTGGTTATCGTTTTGAGAAAGAGGGGAAATCGATCGTCTATTCAACGGATTGCGAGCATACTGAAAACGCGCACGAGGATGGCTATCCATTTATTGAATTTTTTAGAGATGCCGACATTCTCATCTTTGATGCGATGTATTCTTTGGCAACTGCGAGTGTAACAAAGGTTAATTGGGGCCATTCCAATAATTTTATGGGTGTAAAATTGGCAGCGAAATCGCACGTTAAACATTTATTTTTGTTCCACCACGAACCTTCAAGTGATGATGAAGCATTGCGCCAATTCTTATTGAATACCATTACGTATGCTGATTTTTATCATACGCAAAATAAAAGCAAAACAAAAAAACGTTACCCACTAAAAATTTCCCTAGCGCACGATGGGCAAGAAGTTGAAATATAGTAAAATGAAAAAGGCGTTTTCCGTACTCGAGCTAATGGTTGTTTTAGCTATCACATCCATGGTGATCGGAACTATGAAGATACATCTTCAAAATAAAAAAGTTCAAGCAGAAGCGAAGAATATTGTTGAAATTGTCGAAGTTTACAAACTTGTTTTATCGATGTACTATTTGAAAAATGGAGGAGCTTTCCCTGAAACTTCCGGTCACATAGAAGACATTGCGAGGTTAAGGCCTTATTGTCCAGCCGATTTTAATACAAAAGAAATGATAAAGTCCAAAAAATGTAAGGATATAACGTATTCTTATGCAGAATCAATACTCAAGATTTTTATCGAACTTGAGGATGAGCCGGAATTGACAGATGAGATCGGAAAACGACTATATGAATTTGCTGCACAAACCCAAATATTTATAAAAAAATCACCAGGTGAGTTTAGTATTACTTTTTATATAAAAAATGGGCAAAATATTTACATCTGATCCATTTAATAGAGATAAAATCGAAAATTAGTACTTAAATGTAAACTTACCGAACACACGATGGACAAGAAGTTGAGCTGTAAAGAGACAAAAAAGGCATTTTCTGTACTCGAGCTGATGGTTGTTTTGGCGATCATTTCCATGGTAATCGGAACTATGAAAGTGCATATTAAACATAGAAAATTTCAAGCAGAAGCAAAAAATATTGTTGAAATTGCCAAAATTTATGAAACTGCTGTGTTGATGTATTGTATACGTCACGGAGGAAAATACCCGGCACTAAGTTCAACTTGGTCAGAAAATCATTTAGAAAGCATTGCGGCATTAAAACCTTATTGTCCAACTGGTTTTAATACAAAAGAAATGATAAAGTCCAAAAAATGCAAAGATATAACGTACTTTTATATGGAAATTTTTGATTGGGTATTATTCAACATTTTTATCGAGCTTGAGGATGAGCCGGAATTAGTAGATGAGATCAAAAGACAATTATGTGAATTTGTTGAGACAAAGCGAGTAGAGACAACAAAACAATCGGGTGCGTTCAGCGTTACTTTCTATATACAACAGTGGGACAAAATTTATATCTGAACTCTAGAGTGTATCTACAGAAGATAAAAAATTATAAGGAAATAGGTTATAAGGGAACTTTTTGAAAAAGCTTCCCTTAAACTCTCCAAAACTTTCTTTTTTTGCAACAATGTTGCAAAATGACCGGGGTGCAGGGCCGTTGTCCTACTTTTAAGGGAGTTTGAGGGATTTTTTACAAAAGATCTCTCAAATTTGCAATCTTTTAGCTTGTGTAGACACGTTCCAGATTGAATCAAACTACTCAAAATTTTTCGGCACCAGCCCGCGCTCATCTAAAGCTTCCATGATACGTGCGGCACGGTTATAGCCTATCTTTAGGCGACGCTGTAGGAGCGACGTCGAGATACGATCCGAAGATTTCAGTACTTCAATGGCTTGGCGCATCAAGTCATCATCGCCATCAGAATCGCCAGAAAAGCTGATATCATCATCCGCACCATTGGCAATCATTTCTTGAACATCCTGAGCAAAATGAGGCGCGCCATTGCACTTTAAAAATTCCACAAGGTTGGTAATTTCGTCGTCCGAAATCCATGCACCTTGAGCGCGTACCAACTGCGAAGCTCCCGGTGGAATGAACAACATATCGCCTCGGCCGATAAGACTATCGGCGCCACCCATATCGAGAATGGTGCGGCTATCGACTTTCGAAGCTACCTTGAATGCAATTCGGCTTGGCAAATTGGCTTTAATAATACCCGTAATAACATTAACAGAAGGTCGTTGTGTCGCAATGATAAGATGGATGCCGGCAGCACGTGCCAACTGAGCTAGTCGAGCGATACTGGTTTCGATATCGCCGGGCGCAACCATCATCAAATCTGCAAGCTCATCGATAACACAAACAATGTAAGGTAAATGTTCCAAATGACGTTCTTCCAATTCGCCCAACGTCAATTTTTTCAACTTCTCATTAAAACCAGCCAAATTTCTTACACCCAAATCCGCAAACAGCTGATACCGACGTTCCATTTCTCCGATCAACCATTTTAGCGCAAACGGCACTCGTTTGGGGTCGGTAACGACTGGAATTAACATATGTGGAAGATCATTATAAACCTTCATTTCAACGATCTTCGGATCCACCATGATGAAACGTAAATCTTTAGGGGAAGCCCGAAACAACAGCGAAGCGATGATGGCATTGATGCATACCGTTTTGCCGGAACCTGTAGAGCCTGCAATCAATAAGTGTGGCATCTTGGTCAAATCTGCAACAATAGGCTTACCGGTAACTTCTTTCCCTAAAACAATGGGAATTTCCGCGTCGGATTGTGCCCAAGCCTTTGAACCTAAAATTTCCTTTAAAAACACTGGAAGCGGTTTCTTATTGGGAACTTCAATACCCACGCAACCTTTCCCGGGAACCGGTGCCTGGATTCGGATTGATAACGCTTTCAATCCCAACGCTATATTTTTATCCAGCGTTGCGATTTTCTCAACGCGGACCCCGCGCGCAGGAGTGACTTCGTAGCGCGTGATGACCGGACCTGATTGAATGGCTTCCACCTTTACTTCAACGCCAAACTCAGCCAATTTTTGTACCAATTCCTCAGCGGTTTCATAATAATCTTCCGCATTATCATCGTTTAAAATCGGTGGTGGATCTTTCAATAAATTCAACTCAGGCAATTTATAGCCATCCTGCTGTGTTGGGACTTTGTCGGTCGATTTTTCCACTTTCTCACTGGCCAAAATCTGTATCGGTTTTCCTTCAGCAATTCCTTTAGTTGTCGTAGTTTCGCTGGTTCTTTTCGGTTCTTTGGGGGCTTCCGTTGGCGAAAAAGTAGAAGAATACGAGGGGCGATATTCAGTACGTTCATTGTGAGAAACATACGAACGCTCCGCCTTCATAGAATCGCTGGATGGTTTCTTAAATTTCGGAATTGAAAACTTAGAAAATAAATTTTTTATCCCCTCAAATGACGCGAACCGTTTTGTGCTGAAATGTTTGGGGCATTTCGACCAAACCCATTGGAACAAACTGCCCAGCTTGCAAAGTACAAAGCTTAGCTTGTTTACAGCGCCGTTCAAATCTGAAAATGATAGGCACAAAAGCAATAACGACGTCGGTATTAGGAATAAAGCGCTACCCCAAGATCCGAAGTAGCCTGCAAATAGGCAACGATAAAAGTAGGTGCCCAATAACCCGCCTTTGCCAGCAGAATAGAAATCAAAGCCGGGGCTCACAGCATGGATGGCTTGCAAAAACGCGAAGGTCGTTGGAACGAAAAGCAGGCTTAAGGTGAAACAAAGCCACTTTTTAGTTGAAAGACGGTATTGTAACCCGCCTAACATGAGGGTTCCGTATAATAGTACATAAACGGGAATGAGCCAAGCGACTAGTCCGAAAAAACGGCAAGCATAAAAAGCAAAATCGACGCCCAACGAACCCAAATGGTTGCCAGAAAGCACCGCATTTCTGTGAATAAGCCGATGATAAGAAGAATATTGCGGTTGATAATCGATGAGAGAGAAAAGCATAAACAAACCGATCATTAGCAAAAAAAGTCCCCAAATTGGCTTTGGCTTTTTTACAGAAACATCGAACTTACCCATCGTAAGAAAATACTGACAAAACCTCACAAAAGCGCAATATTTTTATCAAAGAAAATATAGCTTAATTTTGAGAGATTTTTTGAAAAAACTCCCTCAAGCTCCCTTAAAACTTCTGTATTTTTGCAACATCGTTGCAAAAACAAAAAAGTTTTTGAGGGGTTAAGGGAAACTTTTTTCAAAAAGTTCCCTTACAACAAACCTTAGGCAATCAACTGAACGTCAGGTTTCAGTTCTATCTGCAGGTGATATTCTTTGCCCGGACGGACATTCATGGCAGTACGACGTTCCAAAATTTGGATGTAACAAATCTTTCCGTAATAGGTTTTGTAATCCGGATTTTGGTAAACATCCTGTACTTCTGCCCAAATCGCACCGAAATCGTCTTTCAAAATGGATGCCTGTAGACTGTTTTCTCCCAGGGTAAACGAATGTTCCAAATGGTGCGTCGAATGAGGTGCCGACAAAGGAATAACGTACCGAAATCCATCTAACGTTGTAGGTTGCTTAAATTTATAGGCGAAATCAGCGGTGACGGTTGATCCCGAGAATTTCCATGTAACCTTACAGCTTCCAATGCCCGATACAATCTTTTCATCGTTAGAAATCAGCTCCGGCTGTTCGTAGGAAAATACATATGTATTCTTCAAGCCTAAGCCAGCTGTACACCGCTTCCCATAGAACGAAGGTATTGTCTTTACACCATTAAAGGTCAACTCGGGTTGCAAAATCGGCATGTATTTATGAACCGGCCAATCAAAAATTCCAGGGCAGTGAGGGAATGCCAAAGCATCGGATTCAACTTTACCTTTACCGCCTACCAAAGGTAGCTGTACATGTAAGCCCGAAGCGGCATCCTGGTAAATGAACAAACCTTGTTCTTTCGCGTTTGTCTTGTCAAAAGAAACAAAACGGCTGCCGGTTTTAGTTACACACATGGGGACGTTTAACGAAAGTCCCAACAAACTCGAAAGACGCGACCATTGACACAGGTAGCGTGCGGTATCGAAACAGACGATGCGCGTCGTCTGTGAAGGCAATGTAGAACGTTCGGCATCGTTAACGACCAATGTACCACTTTCTTGATCCAAATAAGTCACGAAGAAGAATTGGAACAACCGACGCAACAAATCCAAGTAAACTGGCTTCTTTTCGGCACTAATCCAGCCGTCACGCAAGAACTGTAGTATGATGCTTATACAGTAGATTTGGCCATAGATACCGACGCCACGACCATAAGCCCAACCCAAACCGTCCGAACGTACCATGTCCGGCAACATTTTGATAAGTTTTTCTGCAAAAGTTCTCAAACTGGGTAGCTTGCGCTCAGACAATGACAAATTGACGTGCATCTTTAGTGCCTGACGGATGAAAATGAAGCTCATCAAGCTGGAAACGTCAAAGACGCCCGAAAGTCCTTGATCGTTGTCATCTGAGAAAAAGCCATTGGAACTGGTTGCTTTAATGTTTTCTAAAAAACTATCGATCAAGCGCCCTGTTTCATCTTTTTTGGATAGTCCCATACTGTAACGGGCAACCGATTTAGCAATATTGAATACCTGTAAAATACCTGTAGCATCCGTACGGGTTAATAAGCGCTTATCGAGCTCACTGCGGGTCTCTTCATCGAGCTTTTCCCAAATAAGATTGCGTTGTTTGGCGGGGCCAAATGCGAGCAATCCCAAAGCGGAGTAAGCCAACGCACGCTGATTTCCAGGTTCGCAAAGCGTCTGTTGTTTCAAACACTTGGCACCCAAATCGACCACATCCATGCCATTCAAGGTTGTCTCTCGCGTCGCACGATAAAATTCACCGATAGCTGCCAGAGCGTGCGCACTCTCTTCCGGTAAACCAGCCTCTCCATTCGCAGGAGCAACCGTTCCATCCTCGTTAATAGCGGCCAAATTATGTCCCAAAATGGCACGCGCCATGTCCAAACATTGATTCGCAAAATTTTGCATACACAGAATAAAATACGGTTCCCAATACCCGAAACCTCACTCAAAATGTAAAAATTTTAAAAAAAAGTCAAGTACTGTATTTAAATAAATGTAACTTCAACTTTGAAGTGCAACTGCTAGAGTAAAAGATTGAAAAAAGCAAAGAGAGATGTGAAGCTAGCGTTTTCTAACAACAAAAAATATGAAAACGAAATACAGTCACATCCCGGAATGGGAACGTAAACGGATTGAAGAACTAACGCAAGCAGGAAGTTCAAATAAAAGAATTGCTTGGGAGCTGGGACGATCGACAAGCACGATTGGGCGAGAGTTGAAGCGGAATTACGGCCATGGAGCCTGGTGGTACAATTGCGAACGAGCGCAACGGTTGAGCGAGGAACGGCGGAAAAATTCGAAAGTGCCGCGGATCAGCGAAAAAATCTGGAAAGAAGTGTTTCGTTTGTACAACGCCGATCGGAGTCCGAAACAGATTTCTGGAGCACTGAAATTGCAGGGCGGTCGCGTCAGTTACGCAGGATTTATGCGGAAATCAAGGCGGGGCGGCTGGAATATAGATATCAAGCATAAGGGAACTTTTTGAAAAAAGTTTCCCTTAAACCCTCAAAAACTTTTTCTTTATTTTGCAACAATGTTGCAAAATGATTTGGGTGTAGGGCCGCTGCCCTGCTTTTAAGGGAGCTTGAGGGATTTTTTACAAAAAATCTCTCAAAACATTAACCTCCGAATTTTCCGACCATAAAACCATCGCAAACCGCTTGAATGCGCCGGTGTATTTTTCTCATCCGCACAGCCCTTGGGAACGCGGAACAAATGAGAATACGAACCGCCTTCTACGGCAATATTTCCCGAAGAAAACGAAAACTGTTTACACTGCAGCGTACCTCGCAGATTGCCGACAAAAAATTAACACTAGACCTAGAAAATGCCAGAGCTTCGCATCCCCTGCCTCGCGGTTCTTTTCTAAAAACTTAGGGGTTGCACTTCAAACTTGAATTTACCTGGGTATTTATTTTTTACTTGACAAAGGATAAAAACATTTTATATTTAACTCCCGTTATGGGTTGTTTTTGTAAGTTATTGAGGTTTTTGAATATTGGTTTGCTTGTGTTTGCCTGCTTGGATGGCAACGTTTGGGGAGGTAATGCTTCGGGGAAAGAGAAACAAAATAAAGGTGATACTTCGGGGGAAAGAGAACAAAGCAAGAGGAATGTTCCGAAAAAAGGAGAGCCAAATGCTGATGACAAAAATCTGAATCCGGTAAAAATTCACAATCTTACATTGCAACAGAAGCAACAAGTTTGTGAATTGGCTCTTAAATCCGTAGAAGCCTATAACAAAGTTCTTATACTAGCATATTGGGAGTTGTTTTCTGATAGAATTTCCGATAGAAACGCTAATTTTGTACAGTTATTACTTGATTTTGCGTGTGTGTTAAGAGATGTATTGGGTAATCCGATCGAAGAAACGTGGTTGGGAGAAAAAGTTGGAAACAGTCAAGATACATATTTTGATTATGTGCGGCAAATTTTGGTAAATGTTGTAAAAAGATTTTTGCAAATAGGGATTCAGGACATGTCTTTGTCTGAAGTTTTCTTGACATATGAAGGTTTTATTACGAGAGGACTGAAAGAATCGTTATTAGAAGGCGATGGTTCAACAGGACCATATTTAAGGGATGTGTTGCTCACCTATAAGAACACACTATGTTGCGACGAGGTACTTTGTCGGTCTACATTGAACGATTGTATAAGGGTACGAGATGCATTGCAAAAGATGCAAGAATTTGACGATGTTATTATTCATGTAGGGAAGGCCATAGAAAACAAAAAGGCGATTCTTAAAACATTAAAAACGAAAGCATTTTTAGAAAACTACAATCCTCGCATGTCGCAAAGCGCCAGACCTCAAATCGATACCATTACGAATCGTATTTGTTTTTTCCGCGGTTCTGGTATAAAACTTTTCCAATTTGTAGATGTAAACAAGAGCTTTATGGCCGCCGACGGGTTCCATGAAACAAAACCTGTTGTTGTGATGCATTGTTTTTTATCTTTAGAAGCGGACGACAATTTGGATTTATCTCAATTCCGCATATCTAAAGTAAACTCTGGGGAAAATTACTTTTACAACGGCGAGAGATATGAGCAAATTTCCCTGCTGAATGGATCTGTGGACTCTTCATCGCAGCGCGATCAAGTTTTGAAATTATTTAATGGATTTCATCGGGGAGATCTAGCAAGAAACATTTGTACGGTTGTAGAAGCGCAACAATGTTGTGGTGAAGTAGCTCATGATTTGCGCACAGATAGTGAAAAAAAAGATATCCATCTAGCGACATTAGATCTGGTACCTACTCAAACAGGAGGATCCGTATCCACAGCACAGGATCTTAATCAGTATCGATTGATGCTTTTCCCAGGATGTTTTAATTTTGACACCAATTTTATACATTCAATCCTTGCAAATTCGGATCTTGATGAGGGAGGAATAGGACGTAAGCACCTTCAATTGATAGAAAATACATTTATTGGAGATGATTCGCAAGAATTATTTATTCACTGGTATGTCTATACTTCTGATGAATTATTGTGGAAAGCGATGGATAGATTCATTAAAAAAAGCATCCCCATGAACGGGAAGTTTTCCTATCTAAATTTCAAAAACAGCGAATTTGTAAAAATATCACAAGAACAATACGATAAAGAGCTAGTAAGCAAGAAAAAGCCGTTTATTGGGGTTTTTTCTGATCGTGTAGCCGCAGTAAAAGATTTTCTTACTGAAGAAGCTGTGACAGTTTGGCTTACTCTGGTAGGACAGCGTGATAATCCCAGTGCAGCTTTGGATTTTGACCTACTGAGACGTTTCGAACAGATGTTGATTGATGCCGAAAAAGCTAAAGCAGAAACGGAGCGCAAAGCGGACGAAGTCCATAACACCGGAGCGTTGAGAAGTCAACAAGAGCAAGCAGCTGCAGCCCATGCAGAAGCTGAGAGGTTAACTGCTGAGCAACAAGATCGAGAAGTATCTGAAACGACAGATGCTGAAGAAACCGCTCATAAAGCAAAAGGAGCTGAATTGAAGCACCAGCAAGAAGCAAAGGCCGCCGAGTTAAAACGTCAACAGGAAGCGGAAGCTGCTGCGAAGGCCAAGGCTGAAGCTGAGCGCATAAAGAAAGAACAAGAAGCTGCGGAGCAAAAGCGTTTAGCCGAAGAGGCTCGTAAGGCCGCCGAGTTAAAACGTCA
>DBYP01000006.1:124402-154271 GCA_002309885.1 Verrucomicrobia bacterium UBA1183 | reverse complement strand
TACATGAGTCCTTCCGTTGGCGAAAACATCCTCGCAATGAGTTACCCTGTAATGCTTTTTGTAGCCAGTATTTACAAGCCCGTCGTAAGCTTTCCATTCATCGCTATAAATAGTTGAGTCATCCGGCGCCAACCTTTTAATGATCGGCACTAACTCGGATGCAGAGCAGTTGTTTACGATTTGCGTATAGACCTTGTCCCCTCGCTTTTTCATGCCAAAAACTTTCATCTTACCACCCGCTCCGCGACCTCTTTTACTGCGCACCCGTTTAGCTCCAAAATAGGACTCATCTACTTCTATTTCTCCTGCTTCAAAGTATGATTCCCTTTGCGCAAGTTCCACAATTCTCTTCCGCAATAATTGCAAAATCCGATTAATTGTGTTGCGACTTATTTTTGCCACCTCGGCTATTTGTGTCGACGTTAAATCCGCACAAAATAGCTGCAGTATTTCTCGAAATTTTCGCTCAGAAATGTGCGTATGTTTTATGTATTTGTTTTTATGCATTTAGACTGATTATTATGGTTAAATCATTAGCCTAATCTTGTCAAGAACCATTCTTTATTACCCGTATATAATGGTGAACTATTATGGCATGGCGAAGAAAGACCATTAAACGAAGTGGAAATTGCTGTTTTGAAAGTGATGGCCAAAGAGTTTGGAATAAAGTTAAAGACGCTACGAGCCTAAATCTTCTCAACTTCTTACGAAATCACATATCACGGGTCACACCTGTGGGTATCTATTTCTTAAAAATATGGTTTAAAAATACTTGGGCAACGGGAGCGCAGGTTTGACCACCCCAGAAGTCGCTACCGACGCCTTCTTGCTCAATTTCTACACAGAAAGCAATTTTAGGATTATCGGCAGGAGCGAAGCCGACCATCCAACCGATGTGTGTATAAACACTTTCGCCGGCAACTTTTACCTGAGCTGTTCCCGATTTTATCGCGGTTGAAATATTACGAATATAGTACGCACCAGCCTTTTTCATGCCGCTGATGAGTACATGCCAATCCTTTTCCGATAGAGCTTGTGAAGATTCCCAAGGCATACTTTGAACGATATGCGGGATAAAAATGTTGCGATTCTGCGAAATAGCGGCAACCAAACAAGCCATTTTTAGCGGTGTTACCAATAAATATTCTTGTCCAATAAGCATATTGGCGGTATTGCCATCCGTCCAAGGTTCACCCGTACGACTTTTTTTCCATGCGGGCGACGGAATACAAATTTTATGTGTTTCGTACGGTAAATCGATGCCAGTTGGAACATTCAGGTAATAACTGCAGGCTTCTTTGTACAATTTTGTAGGCCCCAGTTGCAAACCATATTTAAAAAAGAACGGATTACAGCTTTTTTGAAGGGCTGCACTCGTAGTAATTAAGCCATGCCCCCGACGATCGTGACATCTAAAGTTTCGATTACCAATGCGATAACTTCCGGTGCAATTGCAGCTGGATTTTTCTGTAATTATGCCTGCTCGCAATAAAGCGGACATGGATATAATTTTGAAGGTTGAACCCGGTGGGTAGAGTCCCTGAATGGCTCTATTAAGCCATGCACCGGTCGATGTTATATGTTCAAATGTTTCTTTTGAAATGTAAGGAGTCAAATCGTTAAGATTAAAATCGGGTTTGCTCACCATCGCTAAAACTTCGCCCGATTTTACATCCAAAACCGTGATGGAGCCCCTATAATATCCCAAGGCTCTTTCGCACACCTGCTGTAGTTGAATATCTATTGAGGTATGAATATCTTCGCCGTTAACGGCAGGAATAGAAATCAATTTATCCTGCTCTTGACCGGCCGGCGTCACACGCCAAATTTCACCACCATTGTAGCCACTCAATTGCCTATTGTAGGAAGCTTCTATGCCGGTACGCCCTTGCTCTTGCGGCAAAAAGAACGTTCGTAAATCACCGCCCGGTAGATTTTCTGTATCTAAATCCGGCGTTTTAGCGACATAACCGATTACGTGACACGCCGTTCTTCCATAAGGATAGTGGCGTATTTTTTCAATACCGACACTAAAAGCTCCTCGAGTCGGCAAACGGTTAACCAATTTCGCATAAATCTCTTTCGGAAGCGCTTTAGCAATTGCTAATGGGATAAGCACATTTTGACGATAATGCTGCAGGAGTTTTTGGGGTGAAATATGAAAGGGAATGGCACCGATTTGCTTTGCATAAGGCAGGAGAGCATCATGTACCAAAGCCCACAATTGTTCCTGCTGATCCTCTTTATTTTTATGCTTTTTGCAAAAATTTTCAAAAGATTTTCTAAAAAAATTCAAGTCCACATAAAGTGTATAAGAATCGCGGTGATCGGCTAAAGCATTGCCATTGCGATCGTAAATGTTACCTCGAAGCCCTGGGTACAATATGCGACGCAAGCACTGTTTTTCGCCCAAACGATTGTAATTATGAAATTGTAAATATTGGCGATAGAAAATTGTAATCCCCAAAACAACAAATGCTCCCGCCACGACACATTGCAGACATCGTATTCGTGCAAAATTTGTACGCGAGGCATCAAAACAAATCATGCTCATTAGTGTAATTTAATCTTTTGCAAAATCAATGAAAAACCCAATAAAGGTATAAAAAAAGACAAAAAAGCATTGCGCTCGAAGAAAAAAATCTTTTAGTCTTGGTTTTCATAGTAGAAGAGATGCCTGATTTAATACAAGATCATCCGATTGCTCAGAAGCTGGATCAGTATACTTTCGAAGAACTCGATCGGCATCTTGAAACTCATTTCGAAGAATTAGATCCGCAGAAACTTGCCCGAACATCACCGCACGAGATTGGGTTGTTTTTGGAACGTTTGACGGTAGATGAACGGCGGACGTTCTTGCGTCGACTTTCCGAAAAAAGTGCTTCCGATATTTTGGCGGAAATGGATGCTGAAGATTCGGCGGAGGTACTGAGTGCCATGCGGGAATTTCGTGCGGCGCGTATTATCGAATTGCTGGATGCGGATGATGCTGCTGACCTGATTAGCAAATTAGATGAGCACGATAAAGTGCGACTCTTGGCGCGCATCAATCCAGAGCTGGCGTTTACGCTACGCAAACTGTTGCGTTACGATCCCAATACCGCTGGCGGTGTTATGAATCCGGAAGTCGCGACTCTTAAAGGTGAGTGGTCGTTGAATGAGGCTATGGAGCACATTCGGAAAGACCGGAAGAAGGTAGAGAATTTGTATAATTTGTACGTATTGGACGACAAAAACCGCTTGCTGGGGGTAACGTCGCTCAAAAATTTGATTTTTTCCGATCCAAAGCTGTCTGTAAGCGATATCATGGACACACAAGTGCTGTCGGTGGCTTGCTTGCCAGAAGTGGATAAGGAAACCGTCGCCAATACCATGGCGGAATACAATTTGTTTGATGTTCCGGTCATTGACGAAAAAAATCGCTTATTGGGTGTCGTAACCCACGATGATGTTTTGGATATTGTCCAGGAAGCAGCGACGGCGGATTTACAGCAGTTGCATGGTGCGGGTGCTGATGAAAGTGTTCATGATACCATTTGGTACAGTCTGAAAAAGCGTAATCCGTGGTTGGTAATCAACCTTATTATGGCGTTTTTTTCCGCTTACGTCATTTCGCAATTTGGTGAGGAAATCGAGAAAGTAAGCTGGATGGCAGCCTTCATGACGGTTATTGCCAATTTGGGTGGCAATACCGGAGCTCAAACGTTAGCCGTTGCGATACGCGGCTTGGCTTTGGGTGAATTCCAGAAAGGCGATGGCGTTTTTGTTTGCCTTAAAGAATTGCTCAAAGGCTTGCTCAACGGGGTCTTTATTGGCTTTTTGGGGGGATGTATCGCGGCATTGATGATGCACAGTTCGATTATGGGACTTACCGTGTTCTTGGCTATGGCGCTTACCATGCTACTTTCGGGGTTAGTTGCCGCCATTATTCCGATCATCTTAAAACATTTCAAATTTGATCCGGCGCAGAGTTCGTATATTTTCTTAACAGCTTTTAGCGATATCGCTGGATTGTTTATTTTCTTAAAACTAGGAACGTTACTTTTATTATAGATGGACGAAAATACTGAAAATCTTACGATTCAAGCACTAAAGCAGTTGGACAACGGTTCGACTTTTACGACAATCGTGGTTATCCGAAAAGTCTTTCGTAAGATGAGTAAGGTCGGCAATCCTTTCCTTCAAGTAGAGGCCGGCGATGCGGTTGATAGCTTCAATTTCAATTGTTTCGAAGGTTCCGAAGCATACCTTTTTTTCCAAAAATCTTCCTTAAAATGCCCACAGATTGTCAAAATTAACGGCGTTATCGATTTTTATGCAGAAAAACTCAGTCCGCGTATCAAATCTATAGAGGAAGTTACAGGAGCGTTGTATGAAACCTGGCTGGAAAAACTTGTTGAAAAGCCCGATGAATCTTTGGAAAGCTTGAAAGCTGATTTGGAAACATTGATTAAAAAAATCCAGAATCCGGAATTGCAAGCGACCGTGCGGCAAGTTTTCAAAGATTTAGGAACAGGTTTTTATGATAGCGTTGCTGCCGTTTCCATGCATCATGCCTATGTACATGGTTTGCTAGAGCATACAGTACATGTTGCAAAAGTTGCAGATCATATGCTGGCTTTATATCCCGAGGTTAATGCCGATTTAACGCTGGCAGGCGCCTTGTTGCATGACGTTGGAAAGGTTTTGGAGTATCAATACACAACGCAGGAAGGTATCAGCCGAACAACGATAGGTGTTTTGCAGGGGCACGTTGTATTGGGATACCGCTTGGTTCGCAGCGCTGCACTTCGTCAAAAGCTACATCCGGTTTGGTTGGAACGCTTAGAGCATATTGTTTTGTCGCATCAAGGCGAGCCGGAATGGGGCGCTGCGGTTTATCCTGCAACACCGGAAGCGGTTTTGGTCGGACTGTCGGATAATTTGGACGCTAAAATGGCCATGGTGCATCATCAATTAAAGAAAGCACTACCTAATCAAGTTTTTTCGGACTTTGTGGCTGGATTAAATTCGAAATTATTGACGCAAGCCGTTCCAGAACCTTCAAAAGATTTGCTCTAGAGAGTGTCTACGGGAGACAAAAAGTTAAACCCTAAGGGAACTTTTTGAAACAACTTCCCTTGAACCCTCAAAAACTTTTTCCTTTTTGCAACAAAGTTGCAAAAAAAATAAAAGTTTTGAGAAGGCATGGGAGAGCTTTTACAAAAGATCTCCCAAAATTATCACTACTTTACCTTTTATCTGCTTCGCGCCTCAATTGTGTCCCGTTAAGCACAATGGATGTTTCGTTCTTCTTGTTTTTGATCACAAGACTGCCATTGAGATTAATCGCTTCGAAAATGCCATGTAGCCAACGCTTTTTATCTTCATCGTAAATGCGTATTTTTTCATTCCGATAAAGCCAAAAGGGCGTAACATCGTAGAAAAATTGCTCGGCTCCCGATTGATGATACCAATGCAGATTTTGGACGAAGAGTTCCGAAAACTCCTGAACATACTCAAATAGTTCTGATGTCGGATAATTTTCGGTATTGCTGAGCAAAGTTTTTAAAGATGTAACCGGCTGATCGAGCGTTTTTGCAAGCTCTTCGGATAGATTGAAATTGATACCAACACTCACGGTTACCCATACGTGCTCGCCTTCATTGCGAACATGGGATATACAACCGCCTATCTTACATCCTTGAACACAGATGTCGTTGGGCCATTTCAGCTGAAATTTATAATGGTTTTCCGTTAAATGATTCAAAAATTGGCAAGCGGTAAAAGCGGCTATCTGCGAAAATGGCAATGTTTTATCCAATAAAAAGACAAAGCTCACGTGAAAATCCTCGCAAGAAGAAGACCAAACCCGGTTATGGGAGCCTACGCCTTCGGTTTGCTCGGCCGCAAAGATAGCGATAACGTTTCGTTCGTTCAAACGTCCATACCAATTCTGTTTTAAAGCGAATTTATGCGTAGAATCTAGGGATTCAAAAAAACAATATTCAATCTGTTCTCTAGGTTGTTCAAAACGGTAAGGCACGTTACTTTCCATTGAGTTTATCCTTCAGTTGTTGACGATATAAATACAAACTTTCAAAGCTTTTTTCAGCCCCAACAGGCTTTAAATGGTAAAATTGACGCTCTTCACTCCAATAATGTTGCCCGGAAATATTGGCCTCATAATTGTGGCTATATTTGTAATTATCATCGCGATGCAACGGTGTTTGTTGGAGCGCATTCGGAACGGGTTGAACGTTGCCTTTTGCCACAAAATCGCGCGCCTCATTCCACCCCAAATACGCACTATTGCTCTTGGGCGCTAAAGCTAGAAATACGGTTACATGAGACAAATTGATCGCACATTCGGGCAATCCAATCTTTTCGCAAGCGGTATAAGCTGCGGTGGCTAATGAAAGTCCGCGGGAGTCGGCCAATCCTACATCTTCTGAAGCCAAAATAACCAAGCGCCGTGCGATAAATAGAGGATCTTCACCCCCTTCAATCATGCGCGCTAACCAATAAAGCGCCGCATCCGGGTCGCTTCCACGAACGCTTTTTATAAACGCCGATATGACATCATAATGATCATTTTCACGTGCATTATAGCTTGCATGCCAACGATCCAATTCCGCTTCGATTTGTTTCGGATCCAAAGCACTTCCTACGGGGACACTTAAGCATAAAAACTCGAGTAAATTCAGACCACGTCGGAGATCGCCATTGGCGATGCGCGCAATTGATTCCAAGATTTCGTCCGATGCCGAAATATTGAGATTGCCCAGACCATTCGATTTATCTTCTAAAGCTCGCTTTAATGTCCGAAAGATGTCTTCTTTCTCTAACCCTTTGAGTTCAAAAACATAGCTTCGGCTCAGCAACGGCGGAATGAGATAAAATGCAGGATTGTGCGTGGTTGCGCCAATAAGTTGTATGCGTCCCGCTTCACAAAATGGCAACAGGACATCCTGTTGGGAGCGATTAAAACGGTGGATTTCATCTATAAACAAAATCGCATTTTTAACATTAGCTTCGGCCTTTCGGATTTTATCGCGCAAATCGCTCAAATTAGACAAAACCGCATTAAGCGGTATTAGTGATTTGCCCAGGTGTTTCGCAATAAGATGCGCCAATGTGGTTTTCCCACAACCTGGAGGGCCATAAAGCAGCACGTTGCCCGAACCGCCGTTTTTTAACCAATTTTGAAAAGCACTTTTTTCTGAAAGCAAATGCGATTGTCCCACCATCTCTTTCAAAGACGTTGGGCGCATTCGTTCCGGCAACGGCTTGCGAACCGATACTTCGTTTTCAAAAAGCGAGCCGTTCAAATACGACATATATCAAAAGCGTGGCTGGCCGTCTTTAACCCACCAACAGCCGCTTAAAATCTTATCCGATTCATCTGCTTTTAATCGCTGATTTTCGGAATCCCACAAATCATTCATCAATGCAAACAAATTATTTGCTAACATCGATGAAGCCGAAGTCGCAACCTTGCGTTCCCAATAACCTTCGCCCAGGATCGATATTCCGTTAGCCGTTTTGGCATTGCAACCCGGAATCAAACCTTCTGTGTTTCCTCCTGCTTCAACAGCCAAATCAACCACCACACTACCGGGTTTCATCGCCTCCAACATAGTTTTGTTGATGATAATCGGTGCTTTACGACCAAACACTTTTGCTGTGGTAATAACGATGTCAGAATGGGCACACGTTTCTACCATCAATTCACGCTGTTTTTGCAATTGTTCCTCCGTAAGTGCTTTAGCATATCCTTGCTGTGTGCTTTCGGTTTTACCCAAGTCCATTTTGACGAATTTAGCGCCTAAGGAATTAACCTGCTCTTCTACTTCTGGACGCGTATCAAAGGCTTCGACACGTGCTCCTAGACGCTTAGCCGTTGCAATTGCTTGCAAACCTGCTACACCAGCTCCCACAACAAAAACGCGTGCTGCTTGCAGTGTACCGGCTGGAGTAACCATCATCGGCAAGGTTTTCAATAAATGGGAAACCCCTTGAATAACGGCTACATAGCCCGCTAAACTGGATTGCGAACTCAGTGCATCCATTTTCTGTGCAAACGAAGTTCTTGGAATACGCTCTAAGCTAATAACGTTCGTTTTTTGTGCCTTAAACTGTGCCAATTCTTCCGAAAAACGAAATGCATCAAAGAAACTAATATGCCAAGCCTGCGGCTTTAATTGTTTAATATCTTCAACCGAAATTGGCAATACATGCAAAATCACATCGGCATTTCGTAACGCGGTTATGCGGTCTTCAGCGCTAACTATTTTAGCACCCGCAAGTTCGTAATCGTTATCAGCAAACAGACTCTTCAATCCGGCACCGGTTTCAATCTGTACATCGATACCCAATTTAACAAACTTTTTAACCGTATCTGGCGTAACCGATACGCGTGTTTCTTTCTCACACTCTCTTGGAACAAAAATCTGCATACTTTCAATAAATACACAAGCGGGGGCTTTTTCAACTTATTTATAAAAAATAATTTTAGAGCATGATTACACGAATTAAAAAAGTACGTTTTTGAAGGATTTTTTGTAAAAAATTTCCCAAACTCCCTTAAAATTTTTCTTATTTTGCAACATTGTTGCAAAAAATGAAATGTTTTTGAGGGTTTAAGGGAAGCTTTTTTTTTAAAGTTCCCTTGTAAAAAAGAACGAAACGTTTTGAGGGGTGTTGAGAGCGCTTTTGCAAAAGATTTTCCAAAATTATCGATAGCATTCAACCTGGAATGTGTTCCTGCAATAAACTTGCATTTTTGCTTGAAAATACGATCTAATGGACGTATTTATTTAGCAAATGTACAGGCAAAAGTTGCTAAGGAAGTTATACAATTATCATCCATCGGAAGGGGAAGAGCGAGAAGATTTAAAGGAAACGATAGCGTTTGTTGAAGCCTATAAAGATTGTTTTGAACGTTCGTGTCCGGTGGGCCATTTGACAGGATCGGCTTGGGTTGAAAATTTTGATGGAACGGAATTTTTGTTAGATTATCACAAAAAATTGCAATTTTGGGTACAATTGGGCGGACATCCTGAGCCGGGAGAGCATGATATATTGCAGGTTGCGCTGAGAGAAGCCAAAGAAGAATCGGGGTTAAAGAGTATCGTTTGCTTGAATCCGGAAATTTTCGATATTTCAATTTATAGATTTAACGATGGCAAAGAGCCGCCGCATTTTCATTTTGATATTAATTTTTTGCTGAAAGCAATTGATCCAAAGGAGGCAATAAGGATTTCGGATGAATCGGAAGATCTTCGTTGGTTTTCCGAACTTCCGCAGTACGATGGTACTCATGGAGTTGATAATATTTTTCGTATGTTTAACAAGTGGAAACAGCGTAAAAACGGGCTTTATAGGGGTAAATGATAAAAAATGATTGAAAACGTGTTTTCCCCGTAGTTTTAGGGGCTGGGGAGCTCTATGGTCAAAAAAGGCTTCCCTTTTTGCAAAAAATTTTATAGGATAGGATTATGACGCTTCGGATGGAACAGTTGCAGGCACAAAGCCAGATTTTGGCGCCTCAGCTTCGGCAGTCGCTAAAAATATTGCAAGCTTCTGCCCTAGAACTGCGTAGCGTTATCCAAGAAGAGTTACAGATGAATCCCACGTTGGAAGAATTGCCCAACGAAGGTTTGAGTTTGGATGATCGTAAGCCGGATGAATTCGATTTGAATCATGAAGATTATAGTTTACCGAGTAGGCTTACACAGGGGCAAATGACGGCGCGGCACGATTTCCTTATCGATTCACTTACTTCAGAAATTTCACTGCAAGAGCATCTTTTAGAACAAGCGGGTTGCTTAGAATTACCGGATAAAATAAAAACCATTGTATCCTTTATTATCGGAAGCTTGAACGAAAAGGGATTTCTCGAACTGCCTTATGAAGAAATCATGATGCAGACGCGCGGAAATCGGAGTGAAATTACAGAAGCTTTAGCCATTGTTCAGCAATTGGATCCGGTAGGTGTGGGTTGCAAAGACGTCCTTAGTAGCTTGCTGGTACAGTTAAAACATCAGGGCAAGGGCGATTCATTAGCGACGAAAATTCTAAAAAATTGTTATGATTTGCTCCTGCATAACCGTATTGCCGAAATCGCTCGGCAGTTGTCGGTATCTAAAAATGAAGTTTTGGAGGCTATAAAAAAAGATATTTCGCGTTTAGATCCCGCTCCGGGGCGTCGTTTTCAACATAAAACTTCGCATGGTATTATTCCCGATGTGCGTATTTATAAGAATCATTTGGATGAATGGTGCGTTGAATTGAATAATCAGCACATTCCTCGGCTTCAGATCGGTGCGCTTTACAAAGATTTACTGTCGCAAAATTTGAAAACCGAAGAGAGAAACTATTTGCGGCTAAAAATTCGTTCCGGACGTTTTCTCATCCAGGCGATACTTCAGCGGCAAAAAACAGTAGATCAAATTGCTCACGCGTTATTGAAACGGCAATATCTATTTTTTGAAGAAGGCCCCAATTTTCTAAAGCCGCTCACGATGCAAATGTTGGCGGATGATTTGGGTATTCATGAAACCACGGTCAGTCGTGCAACTTCCAATAAATATGTGGAAACGCCGCACGGCCTTTTTAGTTTCAAATATTTTTTCACAAAGGGATTGATTTCGGACGAAGGAAAGTTTATCTCTAATTCTATCATAAAGAAACAAATCAAGAAAATCATTGAGGGAGAAGACAGACGAAAACCGCTCAGTGATCAGAAGATTGTTGATTTATTGGCAAAAAACAATGTTCAGGTTGCCCGACGGACGGTCGCAAAATACCGCGAAGTCTTGGGTATCCCTGCGACGAGTTTGCGCCGAAGATATGATTAGATATGAACTTACACGAATATCAAGCGAAACAATTGTTAGCCAATTTTGGGTTAGATATGCCCATGGGCGTATGTTTAGAGGATAACAATCCCGATAGCATAGCAAAGGCTTTAGTACCTTTTCAAACACACGAAAATGTTGTTGTCAAAGCACAGATTCACGCTGGTGGTCGCGGAAAAGGTGTTTTTACAGAGAACGGACAGCATGGTGTACAAGTTGTCCCTTTGAATCAAGCTGAACAAGCGATTGCATCCATGTTTGGCAACACTTTGGTTACGAAACAAACCGGTTCAGAAGGGAAGCGCGTCCGCAAAGTGTATCTGACGGAAGCAATTTCGGTTGAAAAAGAATTTTATGTTTCCATTTTGATCGATAGAACGCAGCAATGTCCGGTCTTGATTGCTTCTTCGGAAGGGGGTTGCGAAATTGAAGAAGTAGCACAAAAATCGCCGGATGCCATTTTGAAGCTTCCCATCGATCCTTTGTTGGGGCTTCGTCCGTTCCAAGCACGAAAAGTATGCTATTTATTTGGCTTGACGGATGAATTGGCGCAGCGCTGTGTTCAAACGTTGCTGAAATTGTATCAAGCGTTTGTCAAACTGGACGCTTCGCTTATTGAGATTAATCCTTTGGTTTCAACAAAAGAGGGTCGTATTTGTCTCTTGGATGCCAAAGTACAGTTGGATGATAATGCCTTGTTCCGTCATCCAGAATATGCGGCTTTGGATGACCCTTACGAAAAAGATCCTAAAGAGGTTGAGGCCGGAGAGGCAAAACTGAACTACGTTGCCCTGAAGGGCAATATTGCTTGTTTGGTTAATGGTGCGGGATTAGCGATGGC
This sequence comes from Verrucomicrobia bacterium UBA1183, assembly GCA_002309885.1. Classification (GTDB taxonomy): domain Bacteria; phylum Verrucomicrobiota; class Verrucomicrobiia; order Opitutales; family UBA9783; genus UBA1183. The sequence goes on along the minus strand of DBYP01000006.1, from coordinate 142,589 downwards.
AACGATGGATATCATTCAGCATTTTGGTGGCAAACCAGCTAATTTCTTGGATGTTGGTGGAGGAGCCAAACAAGAACAAATCGAGGCTGCTTTCCGTATCATTTTGAAAGATCCGAACGTGAAAGGTATCTTCATTAATATTTTTGGCGGCATTTTGAAGTGCGACATGCTTGCTCAAGGGGTTGTGAATGCAGCACATTCAGTACAGCTCAAGTTGCCCCTGGTTATTAGAATGAAAGGCACAAATGTTGAAATTGGGAAGCAAATCCTGAAAGATAGTGGCTTACCACTCATCCCTATAGATGATTTGGCGTTGGCAGCACAAACGATCGTAGATAAAGTAAAATAGCATCATTATGAGTATTTTTATCGATAAAAACACACGTGTACTTGTTCAGGGTATTACTGGGAAAACCGGACTGTTTCACTCAAAACAGTGTTTGGACTACGGAACCAATATTGTTGCAGGTGTAACTCCTGGTAAGGGTGGACAAAAAGTTCATGATTGCATCCCGGTATTCAACACGGTTACGGAGGCTTGCGCGGCAACTCATCCGAATGCCTCCATGATTCTCGTACCTCCGGCATTGGCAGCCGATTCTATTTTAGAAGCGATTGATGCGGGAATTCCGCTCGTGGTTTGCATTACAGAAGGTATTCCCACACAAGACATGGTTACTGTTAAACGCAAGCTGCAAGGAAGCAAAACGCGGCTCATTGGGGCTAATTCGCCTGGTTTGATGGCTCCCGGGAAATGTAAAATGGGTATCATGCCTGCTAGCATCCATAAAGAAGGTAGCATCGGTATTGTGTCTCGCTCGGGTACATTGACCTATGAAGCCGTTTGGCAATTAACCGAAAAAGGTTACGGACAATCGACCACGGTTGGTATCGGTGGCGATCCCATCATTGGCACAACATATATCGATGTTTTAAAAGCCTTCAATGAAGATCCGCAAACGGAAGGCATCATTCTTATCGGTGAGATCGGAGGTTCCGCAGAAGAATTGGCCGCTGAATATATTCGTGAGCATATTAAAAAGCCGGTCGCTGCTTTTATCGGTGGTTGTTCTGCGCCTGCAGGCAAGCGTATGGGACACGCCGGAGCTATTATTTCAGGAACTGCTGGAACGGCTGCTTCCAAAATTGCTGCCTTAAAAGCTGCTGGCGCCGAAATTGCGCAGCATCCCGCAGATATTGGAGCTGCCATGATTCGTGCCTTAAACCGTAAATAAAAATGATATTATGACATACTTCCCAGATCCATCCGAGAAATTTCCGCTGGCTTTTCCCACAGAGCGTACTTGCTTTCTCAAAAACTTCATTACGCGCCCCAATATCCTTATCGGCGATTATACCTATTACGATGACGAAACCGATGTGCGCAATTTTGAAAAGAACGTACTTTACCATTTTGAATTCTTGGGCGACCAGCTGAAAATCGGCAAGTTCTGCCAGATTGCGAGTGGAGTAAAGTTCTTAATGAATGGTATGTTTCATTCGATGAGTGGTGTTTCGACTTTCCCATTTGCGATTTTCTCGAAGGATTGCCAAAGCGCTTACCCAGCCGATTTTAAGTATCCTTTCAAGGGGGATACCGTAGTGGGTAACGATGTTTGGATAGGTTACAATGTTACTGTTATGCCAGGTGTTCACATCGGCGATGGCGCCATTATTGGCACGAATGCTTTGGTTACGAAAGATGTCGAACCTTATTCCATCGTCGGTGGCAACCCCGCCAAGTTGATCCGCAAACGTTTTGATGACGCTACCATCGAGAAACTTCTTCAAATTCAATGGTGGCATTGGCCTATCGAAAAAATCCTCCAAAATGTTTCCGCTTTGGTTTCCGGTACTGTTGACGATTTAAGTTGCTAAGGTGTGTTTGCAATAAGCTAAAAATATTGCATTTTTGAAGGATTTTTTGTAAAAAATCCCTCAAAGTAGGGCAAAGGCCCTGCACCCCAGCCATTTTGTAACGCCGTTGCAAAATTATGAAAGTTTTTAAGGGTTTAAGGGAAGTTTTTTCAAAGAGCTCCCTTAGAACTTATTTTCTTATAATTTCTTATCTTCCGTAGACACACTCCAGGCGTATTTCAAAGTCAAATGAGCTTTTTTCGTTTTTGATATTGACCTTTTGAGTGTAATCATTCTGAATTCTTATATTCAACGTGTGCCGAGGTAGCTCAGCTGGTAGAGCAACGCATTCGTAATGCGTGGGTCGTGAGTTCGAATCTCATCCTCGGCTCCATTGAAATCTTAATCGTTAACGAGGTAATTATGTCGCAACATTCGAGTTTTAAAAAAAGTGCAGGTAGCGCAAACGCAAGCCAGACGGTATTGAAGCGTTTTGAGCGTATTGATTTGTTGAAAAAACGTGGCCAGTGGAAGGAAGGTCAGAGCGTTTTAGGGTTGGTAAAGACGAAACCAGAACTGTAATTTATCATGGCTTCAGCTACAGATATTCGCAAGAGCAATGTCATTCTGTATCAGAATGTTCCCCATATGGCTATCGATGTCGAACATCGCACACAAGGCCGTCAGTCTGGGTTCGTTCAAGTAACGTTGCGCAATTTGATTTCAGGCGTTTCGACCAAAACGAAGTTCCATTCAAACGATACGGTTACTTTCTGTTACGTAGAATCCAAATCGCTGGAATTTTCGTATGTGGATGATATGGGATTCCACTTTTTGAATTCGGATACCTACGAGGATGAAGTTATTTCCGCCGATTTGGTTAAAGAACAGAAGGGATATCTCATTCCAGGAACCGCTTATTCGGTGCTATTTGTAGAAGATAAGCCAGTCCAAATTCAATTGCCGCCGGCGATTTCTATGAAAGTTACGGAAGCTTCGGAAGGTCTTCGCGGAGATACGGCAAGTAACGCTCAAAAGCCAGTCGTTGTCGAAACTGGGCTGCGTGTTCAGGTGCCTTTGTTCATCAAGGAAGGTGAAATTATTCGCGTTAATACGACCGACGGTTCTTATTTAGGCCGTGCTTAGAGCCCCATGGCTGTTATTCTATCGAACGCACCCAAGCCTGTAACCTCTTACGTAATCACGTTGGATGAGTCTCAGATTGAGGCTTTGGGTGAATGGTGCGAAACGCATGGATGGCAGTTTTATTGCCCTCAATATGCTTGCTATGGCTACAAAAGTGAGGGTATAAACCTGGTTGCCTATCAGAGCGGTAAGCTTTCCATTCAAGGCAAAAAGACGCAGGAATTTGTTACGGATGTTCTGGAGCCTGAAATTACCAAGAAGTTTCGTTTGGGGTTCGAACGCCTCGAACATCCCGAGTGGTTTATAGAGCATGCCGGCATGGACGAGAGCGGGAAAGGGGATCTCTTTGGCCCTTTAGTTACCGCATGTGTTATCGCCAATGATGCCGCTGTTGATTTTTGGCTAAAAAACGGTTTAAAAGAAAGTAAAGCGGTTGGCCGTGATGCGCTTCTTTTCAAAATGGAGGCGCTGGTTCGGAAGCCCGAAGGCGTTGTTATTGAGACTGCCTACACCGGCATGGAAAAATACAACGAACTTTATAGTCGGTTTGGAAATTTGAATGAGTTGTTGGCCTGGCTTCACTCAAGGGCGCTAACAAATGCACTCAATCGTCATCCGGTGGCTTATGGATTACTAGACCAATTTTCAAAGGCCAAGCTTGTCCATAAATACATAAAAGATCAGAAAAATTTTAAGCTAGATCAGCGTGTTCGTGCGGAAGAAGATCCGGTGGTTGCGGCTGCATCCATCATTGCTCGTGCCGAATATGTTCGCCACTTGAAGCAATTAAGTGATTTATCGGGTGTCGACTTACCCAAAGGTTGTGGCGTCCAGGCAAAACAAGCCTTGGAAGCTGTTATCGCCAAATGTGGCACTGACGCTTTGGCAAAATTTGCTAAATTGCATTTCAAGACCGTCGCTGAAGTTACCCAAGGGTAAAATTTCTAGAGCGTGTCTACGGAAGATAAAAAGTTATAAAAGAATGAGTTATAAGGGAACTTTTTGAAAAAAGCTTCCCTTAAACCCTCAAAAACTTTTTCCTTATTTTGCAGCAATGCTGCAAAATGACGAGGGTGCAGGGCCGCTGCCCTGCTTTTAAGAGGGGGTTTGAGGGATTTTTTACAAAAAATCCTTCAAAAACGTAATATTTCTAGTTTATGTAGACACACTTTAAAAATGGCGGGTAAGGAAATATTATTTGTGTGACATTAAATTTTTCGGCACATCCTATTACGAATGTGCCTTCTTTTTTATAGCTATTGTGTTTCGATGTCACATTTAATCTTCCCAATCTGTATCATCGGGACTTGCTTTGTTTGTGTCGTCTTCCTGGTATTCTATTTTTTCAAGCAATTCTTTTGCTAAAGGATCCCATGTTTTAGGTCTTTCTTGAGGCTCTTGAGTCTTTAATTTGCTTCTATCGAAATTCTGAATTTCATTTAAGAAGGGATTTTCAGGGGCCGCATTGGGCGACTTGGGGTCTTCCTTATGCTTTAATTTGTTTTTATCGAAATTCTGAATTTCATTCAAGAAGGGATTTTCAGGAGCCACATTAGGCGACTTGGGGTCTTCATTATGCTTTAATTTGCTTCTATCGAAATTCTGAATTTCATTTAGAAAGGGATTTTCAGGGGCCGCATTGGGCGACGTAGGTTCTTCGTTATGCTTTAATTTGCTTCTATCGAAATTCCGAATTTCATTTAGGAGAGGATTTTCTGGAGTTGCCTCAGGTTTTTCGGGGGCAGAAAAGTTCGGATTTTGGGTTTTATTTGATCCATTTACAATAATTTCAATGTTATCATTCAAAGAAAAGTACTTACGTAAGTTCTCTTCTGTGTTTTCTCCCGTTCCCTTACGTAAAAGTCTTTCCGCGGTTTTGTCATTTAATAAAATTGTTTTTACATTGCATTTATCAAAAATATCTTTGTTAACGAATTTTACCGTTTCAGGGAATTCAATCAAATCGAAAGATCCTGATAACTTTAGGAAAACATGCGTAACGCCGTTAGGAATTTTTAAACTTCCTGGAATCATGGAGGATTTTACGTGTCTCAAATCCGTCTGATCAAATGTAACATCAAGGTGGGAAAATGCGGTGTAATTAAGTCTCCCCCAAGCTCTATCGTATCTGATTGGTTCTTCCGAATTACCAGCTCCCTCTGCACTACAGATAAGAGCCATCCCTATTAATAGTATCAAATTTATTCTTTTCATGGTACTATATATATCGGCATTATTTCAATTAAGTTTAGGGGAAAATTGTTTTTTTTATAAAAAACGCTACTTACGAGCGAATATTGCCGTAGGATTAAGCTTGGTATGGATAAAAATTGACAGAGAACCCGACCGATGTTAGGTTTCATGATAGGGATGAGAATTGTTGAGTAAGAACTTTGTTTATGGTAGAAAAAATAGAGATTCGGGGCGCTAGAGTTCACAATTTGAAAAACATAGATGTGGATGTTCCTTTGCATCAAATCGTTGGAATCGCAGGCGTTTCGGGTTCTGGAAAATCTTCTTTAGCACTGGGGGTCCTTTATGCAGAAGGCTCAAGACGTTATTTAGAATCGCTTTCTACCTATACTCGACGTCGAATGACACAAGCGGCTAAAGCTCAAGTGGATGAAATATTACACGTTCCAGCGGCATTGGCTTTGCATCAACGCCCTGGCATTCCTGGCATACGAAGCACTTTTGGAACCGGTACGGAGTTACTCAACAGCATTCGTTTAATGTTTTCGCGCCTTGCGCATCATCGATGCCCTAACGGTCACTATTTATCGCCAACCTTGGCCGTTGCTGCGGAACAAAAGCTGGTTTGTCCTACCTGTGGTGCAGCGTTTTTTGCTCCCGGTGCGGAAGAATTGGCCTTTAATAGCCAAGGAGCTTGTCCCAAATGCGATGGAACGGGCATCATTCGAACCGTAGATCCAACCACGTTGGTACCCGACGAATCGTTAACCATCGAACAGGGTGCGGTGGCTCCTTGGAACTCTTTGATGTGGTCTTTAATGGTGGATGTTTGCCGAGCTATGGGTGTTCGTACGCATATCCCTTTTAAAGATTTGACGGAGCACGAAAAGGATATTGTCTTCTATGGTCCGGCGGAAAAGAAACACATTTTTTATAAAGCCAAAAGTTCTAATTCGGCCGGCGAACTTGATTTTACCTATTATAATGCGACCTATACCGTCGAAAACGCTTTATCGAAGGTAAAAGACGAACAAGGGATGAAACGTGTTGAGAAGTTTTTGAAGCAAGAAATTTGTCCGCATTGCCAAGGCACACGCCTTTCGGAAGCGGCACGTGCTCCAAAGTTGCAAGGTATTTCGTTGGGCGAAGTTTGCAAAAAAACATTGAATGAACTTATTGTTTGGGTTGCCCATGTGCCCAGTTCTTTACCTCAAGACATGCGCCCTATGGCCGAAAGCATCTGCGAGTCTTTTCAATCAGCCGCAAAACGGCTTATGGACTTAGGTTTGGGTTATCTAACGTTGGATCGAGCTTCATCTACATTGTCTACAGGAGAACGCCAACGGATGCAACTTGCACGTGCCGTTCGTAATCGTACAACGGGTGTTCTTTACGTGTTGGATGAGCCTTCCATTGGACTTCATCCCTTCAATATTGTCGGTTTGAACGGAGTCATTCACGATCTGGTAGCTGATGGAAATTCGGTTGTTTTAGTTGATCATGATACGCAAATTTTATCGGAATCCAACTGGCTTATCGAATTAGGACCTCAAGCTGGGGCTAAAGGCGGTCAAATCATTGCGCAGGGTACACTCGATGATGTAAAAAATAGCAGTGTATCGCAAATTGCACCCTTCCTTGTTGGAAAATCCACAAAAATAATCCGCGAACAAATTTCTGCCGAAGCCCTGTTTGCTAAAGGGGAAATTCATCTTTCGACAGGAGCTATTCACACCGTAAAACCCTTGGAAGTAAGCATACCTTTGGGGCGATTAACCGTCGTAACGGGTGTTTCAGGTTCCGGGAAAACAACCATGGTTTTGGAAAGCTTGATTCCTGCGTTAGAAGCCATTACGCAAAATAAAAAATTACCCAAACATATCCGCAACATTAAGGCCGAAGGTATTCGTCAAGTGAAATTGATTGACGCAAGCCCCATTGGCATCAATGTCCGTTCGACGGTCGCAACTTATGCCGATGTCCATGATGAATTAAGAAAGGTGTTTGCAAAGACCGAAGATGCCAAAAAATTGGGCTACAAATCGGGTGATTTTTCTTATAACACCGGCAAATTAAGGTGTCCCGATTGCGATGGAACGGGAGAAATCAATCTGGATGTCCAATTTTTGCCCGATGTTACAATTCCTTGTCCCAAATGTAGAGGTTCGCGATATTCGAAAGCGGCAGATGAGATTCGTTACCGGAATCGTAATGGTCAAAGTTATGCGCTACCCGACCTAATGGCTCAAGATATCCATACCGCCCTGGATGCCTGTAAGGATTTAAAACCGATTCATCAGCGCCTGAAAATATTGCAACAATTGGGGCTAGGGTATTTAACGCTGGGTGAAGAGACGCCTGGGTTGTCCGGTGGAGAGGCGCAACGTTTGAAGCTTGCAAGTGAGATGGGGAAAAATCAAGCCACATCGGTATTCGTTTTTGATGAACCTACGATAGGTTTGCATCCTTTAGACGTTCAATCTTTAATACACGTATTTCAATCTCTGATAGACAATGGAGCAACAGTTATCGTCATCGAACACGATCTGGATGTCATTCGTAACGCAGATTATATCATTGATATGGGGCCAGGTGGTGGAGAAGCCGGAGGGAGAATTATCGCCCAAGGAACCCCTCAAGAAGTCAAAGCTATTTCGGAAAGTATCACAGGGCGGTATTTGTAAATAGCATGCTTGCGGGTTAACGAAATTCTTCTTTACTAGGGCGTGTCTACATAAACTAGAAATATTACGTTTTTGAAGGATTTTTTGTAAAAAATTCCTCAAACTCCCTCTTAAAAGCAGGGCAGCGGCCCTGCACCCCCGTCATTTTGCAACATTGTTGCAAAATTATGAAAGTTTTTGAGGGTTTTAAGGGAACTTTTTTCAAAAAGTTCCCTTAGGGTTTATGCTTTTATAACTTTTTATCACAATGTATTTTTGTAAAATTATTGGGCATGTATTTTTTTGTTAAAATCTTTTTATCTTCAATTTCTTTGTACATTAAAAGAGTAGGCGTCTTAGCCTCCATTCGGAATACTTTACAAGAATAACGCACGTTGGGTTTAACTGCTAATTTGTGGCCATCGATTATCCTCCCTTGTTGCAGTGGCATACGTTTAACGCCGAAAGCTATTGGTAGGGTGAAGCACACAAGAAAAACGAGTCTAAGCCAGCAAGCCATGCATGAATACGCTAATTTGAATGAAAACCACGACAATTTTTTGGATAAAAAAGCTCAATAATGCTCGAAACATGGGCACGTTGATGAGTATAAGCAAGATAAAAAAGCCCCAATGGCTTAAAAATTCAACGGTCGCATCGGACATTTTTGTCAAGTAACGAACGAGATAAAATCCGTCCAGGCCTGGAATCGGAAGCAAATTAAATGCAATCAGCAAGGCGTTCAATTCCAACAAGCTGTAGCCAATGAGGTAGTACTTTTGCCCAAATGCTAACACGAACGATGCGATCAAACATAGCAGCAAATTGCCCAAAAATCCTGCGCTTCCGGCAAGTATTGTATAAAGTTCTGGGCGTTTGAAATTCCTAATATCGATAGGAACTGGACGTCCCCAACCGAACAATATTCCCGATGACATGAAGATACAGAGCAGGGGGAAAATGATGGTGCCAAAAAGATCCGCATGAGCAAGGGGATTCAGCGTAACACGGCCCAAGCTTCGAGGTGTTGGATCGCCCAATTTATCCGCAACAAAAGCATGCCCCCACTCATGTATCGACAAACTGATGAGCAGCAGAAAAAACCACAAAAGATTCTTAGCGATGAATGCAATTTCCATAACGTCTGTAGGCGGGTGTTCCCAAAACAATTTGACCAACAACCCAATCATGCAATCTAGACCTTTTTCGCGGAAGGTCAATCGATTTCATTACTTCTTTTGGCGTTTCCTCCACAGATGCTATGGGGGTTACTTCAAGACGCGCGGTAGATTCCACCGTTTCCGGCTCAGGTAAATGTTTGTAAGCCGAAAAAATAGGACGTTCCTTTACAGGCTTTCCTTGTGTCGCAACATTTTCCTTCGGTACACCGCTTCGCTGCCGCTTCAACGCTTCAATTTTCTTTCGAACGGTGTCGATTTCTGAAAAGGTGGGTGCTTCTTCCGAAGAGGATTCATCCTCATCTATCGGCTTCTTTTTCTTAGAAAACGTTACCAACAGAAGGAAGATGATAAGTGAAAATACGTCTTGCCAATCCATTTCTTAACGTTCCGACTTCGCTAACCCCTGGCGCATATCGGTATCGGCCTTAATATTTTCTAGCTTGTAATAATCAAAAACGCCCAACTGACCTTTACGGAAAGCTTCAGCTAGCGCTAATGGCACCGCGGATTGTGCTTCGACAACCTTGGCTTGCATTTCCTCAACGCGCGCCTTCATTTCCTGTTCCAATGCCACCGCACTTGCGCGTCGGATTTCAGCCTGAGCTTGCGCCATATTCTTGTTCGCTTCCGCTTGAGATACCTGCAATTTGGCACCTACATTTTCGCCAATATCGATGTCAGCAATATCGATAGAAAGGATTTCGTAAGCCGTTCCGACATCCAAACCGCGATTCAAAACAACTTTCGAAATTTGATCTGGCGTCTCCAATACCTGTTTGTAGGTTTCCGCAGAACCGATGGTCGCGACGATACCTTCGCCCACACGAGCAATGATCGTATCTTCTTGCGCGCCTCCTACAAACCGATCCAAATTTGTGCGAACCGTTACGCGCGCACGCACCTTCACTTGAATACCATCCTTAGCAACACCATCGATGGTGATCTTACCCTGAGCCGATTTCGGGCAGTCAATAACTTTGGGATTAACCGAGGTATGTACCGCTTCAATGACCGTCTTGCCGGTTCCTTTAGTCGCCAAATCGATCGCACAAGCACGCGCAAATGACAGCTCGATACCCGCCTTATCCGCCGCAATTAAAGCTTGTACTGTTTGCCCTAAATTACCTTCCGCTAAATAGTGCGCTTCCAACTCATCTACGGACAATTCAATGCCCGCTTTAGCCGCTGTAATACGACAATCCACAATCAGTCCATAAGGTACCTTCCTTAATCGCATCGCTATCAAATTGGGAATGCTGACATAAGCTCCCGCCAACCAAGCCCGCAGCCACACATTGAAAAACGAGAAAACAACCCCGATAACCACCAGGGAAATAATTACCAATCCTACAAAAAATATGCTAATACTTTCCATATGAAATATTATATTTCATTCACCTGCTAATACAAGAAAAAAGAAAGGCTTTTTTGCCCATCCCTGTAACTTCAAACTTGAAGTGCAACAAAGCAACAAAAGGAGGTTTGCACGAGTTCAAACATGAGAATGTGTTTACGTCAGATAAAAAATTGTAAAGGAATAAATTGTAAGGGAACTTTTTGAAAAAAGCTTCCCTTAAACCTTCAAAAACTTTCATAATTTTGCAACCATGTTGCAAAATGACGAGGGTGCAGGGCCGCTGCCCTGCTTTTAAGAGGGAGTTTGAGGGATTTTTTACAAAAAATCCTTCAAAAATTACAACACTCTATGCACTAATCTTCTTTTTTCTGGGAAGGCGACTCCTGATTTTGTTCTTTCAGCATAACGAATTGTTCATACGTTAATGAGGTACGTTTGAGGATACGCTTGTGAATGATGCAGGAAATTTTTGCACAAATGAGGCCCAAAATGAGGGCACCGAGACAAATGGCGACGGTCGCTTTAACGAACGATGCACCGCGGTTGGTATGCGCAATGGTTTGTGCAATAGTGGTTTGAGTCAACAATTGATCTTGGACAGGCAAAAGACACAGGAAGAGCTTGCCAATGTGGTATTCAAAAGTCCATAAGAAACCAATGGTGAAGGGGTTGGATATCATTTGCAACGCGATCAGAATCATCACATTACCCTTAAAACAGATCGCCAAAAGAATTGCCAGCGGTATCTGAATGCCCATAACCGGCATGAAGGTTAGTATCCATCCGGCATAATAAGCGGTCTTCATGGGTTCATACGCAAATGACCAAAGCTCGGGGTATTTATCCAAAAACAGCTGTCCAAATTTTCTAAAAAGGAAATGTTTTCTCAGGGATGCCTTTGTCGGCAAATAATGCAACCACTTTTTCAACATATGGAAGCGTTTTTGCTTCCACTCAGCCCATTCCTTTTGATGTTTCATCGCGACTGGAGGCACGGGTCGGAATTGAACCGACGTATAGAAGTTTTGCAGACTCCTGCCTTACCACTTGGCTACCGTGCCCTGACCTTTGTTTAAAGATTCTAAGAAATAAAAGATAAACGCAAGTAAATTCTTACGATTTATTCGCCTTCCTCCCACTGCATGGTTTCGTCGGCTTCGATTTCTTCCTTGGTGTCCACGTCGTCTGTTTCAATATCTGCATATTCGTCATCCGATTTGGTTGAAGAATCATCACGATCTAGTTCAAAACCTTCTGGGACATATTCCAAAATGTCCGTCAATTCGCGATAAACATGCAAACTGGTACCTTCAAAATACTCCAAACGATATTTTTCTGCTAATTCATCCGCAATTTCTTCAGCAGAAATATTCTGATTGAAATCGATACTGTCGTTAAGCAATTTTGCGCGCAATTTGGTAATGTGTTCGACAAAATCAACATAGGGGCCCTTTTCTTCATCAATAACATCTGGCAAGGCGAACAAAGGTTCTTCGCAATCAACCAAACTCTGTTCTGTCCGTACCAAGCGAACCAAATTCTCGCCTATCTTTTTATCGATTTTGAATCTGAAAAAGGCACGATCCAAAACGTCCGGTGAAAAGCCGTAATCCTTCAAATCATCCGTTAATTCCAGCAAATAAGCGACCTGTTTGGGATCCAAAATGCTCAGACAATCGATATCCCAATGAATTTCATCGCTAATTTCTTGAACCCACCAGTTATAATCACTGCCGAGACGTACAATACACCAATTCAATTTCTGAAGCGCAACAGACATGCTCCAATATTCAAAATAAAACAACCGCGTTGTAAATTAAAAAATAATAAAAGTTTTTGAGGGTCCAAGGGAAGCTTTTTTCAAAAAGTTCCCTTGCGCTTTACGATCTATCGCACCTTCTACGCCTTTAAAAAACTGTCAAAGAACAAACTTGCGCTTATGCTGACATCAAAGCTCCGCCATTGCCGCTTCTCCGCAGAGAATCGGCATCCACGTTCCGCCTTAATAGCTCACACAGTGCGCTTTTTTACAGCGTCCGCCTACGTCCATCCGCTGCTGAATTTAGGAACAACCTTATGCAACCACAACCGCTGACACCTTTCCAACTTGCTGATACACTTTAACCGACACCTACAAACCGCGCTACGAATCCTCAACAAGCCCCAACAAACTCGTTCAAGAACATCATACCACGATAATTGCCGACGTTTTCCCCAGCAAACACGCCCAAACTGATACTCGCAAACCGCGCTATGAATCCTCAAGAAGCTACCACAAACTCGTTTGAGAACATCATTATACCATCCGAACTGCCTGTGCTTTCCCCAGCAAACACGCTCTGGTTGGTACCTGCAAACCGCCTCACGAATCCTCAGCGAATACCCACAAACTCGTTTAAGAATCCCGCTTCCCAAGCGACTTTTACGCCCAAAATCACCAAAACAACTCCACAAACAAGTGCCCATTAATTTACAGCGCGCCATATTATGTATTATGTATTTTTGTTTGTCAAGTAGTTTTTTGGAAAAATTTGAATTTTTTTGTAAATCCGCTAACCAAGCGGCTTTGGGAGGATTTTAATAGGCAGTTTTTGGGCGAGCTTTTGTAAAAGCTCTCCCAGGCCCTCTCAAAACTTTTGTTCTTTTTGCAACACTGTTGCGAAATTATGAAAGTTTTTGAGGGTTCAAGGGAAGCTTTTTTCAAAAAGTTCCCTTGCACTTTACGCCCACCTTATGATTAATAAACTATCCGTAACACGGCCTAACGTATAATATATTATACATTAATCGTCTTGTGCCTTGAGAGATTTTTTGTAAAAAATCCATCAAAGCAGGGCAGCGGCCCTGCACCCCCGTCATTTTGCAACAATGTTGCAAAATTATGGAAGTTTTTGAGGGTCTAAGGGAAGCTTTTTTCAAAAAGTTCCCTTACAATTTATTCCTTTACAATTTTTTATTCCCCGCAGATATACGCTAAATATCGTATTCTGGATCATCCGGATTCAATGGGCGGATAGCGTACAATTCGTCACATTCGAGTCCCGAAAGATACGCTTCAGAACCTTCGACTTTATTGTTCGAGGCACTGTCCATGAAGGGACTTGTATACCAGTAGGCAAGCCTCAGAGATTGAAATCCTTCAGGAGGATTGATATAAACGCGCTCTAAACTGTTGTCAACACTATCGTCCTCATTTTCATGTTTTTTATAAACTTTACACAAAGGAGATTCTTCTACCTTTAAAAGCATAAAAACCTTCAAATCATTGCTTTCATCATCGTAAACACTTGTCGTATGACGATTCATATGGGTGAAATTATCACCGTTTTTTGCATAGGGTGTTTCGTTGGTTGGGACATCATATAAAAAGTTAAAAGTGGAACATGGAGAATTGATACACCGTACAGTAACTGTATTTTTATTGAGATCATAGGGATGCGTATCGCAAAGCAGACTTTCAAAATAACTGGTAGCGATAAGGTGTGCTTTATATTTGCAAAGATTTGCTCGAGAATAGCGATGCATTAACAATACCGACTGAGAAATTCCCAATATAACAATCGTGAATAAACTTGCTGAAATTAAAACTTCAATCAACGAAATTCCGTGTTTACGCTTATCACCCATACCCAGATATCATACATATTAAGGTATAAGATGTCAATAATATCTAAGCTTTAATAAGCGTATTCAACATGGGTTATGTTTTATAGCTGAAAAACAAAAAGATCGCGAAAAGAAAGTGTTTTTATGCTCTACCGTTCGTTAGAAAAGTTTCTCTTTTTCTCTTTTATTCTCGAACGAAGAGGTTGCAAGAAATGGGATCTAAGTGAAAATTATGCGATAAATTTCGCTTTGTATTTGATGAGGTTGAAAATTTTAGGGTATCGGCCAGAAGGGAAAATTCTGCGATATCCAGGTGAGGTAGGGGAAGCTCTACAGCAAAATTATGAGGATTTATGAGGAATAAAATTTGTCGATGTCCCATAGACAAATCTGCATTGAATAGCACACCCAAAGCAGACGTTTGCTCAACCGGGAAATATTTCAAATAAGAAGCCGTTGGACGTTCTATTTTTAGCAATTCTCCATAAGAAGAATTTCTAAATTTTAGCAGATTTTTAACATACTGGTGGGTAACGGAATGCGTTTTCAAGTTATCATAGTTGAGTAAATTGAGATCGCCACGATTGTAAGTATTGCGAACATGCTGCTTGGAACGCATAAAATCTTGACCTTCTGCGATCATGGGGATACCTAACGACAAAAGCAACGTTGCAAACATGCAATGCGTTTGGCGTAAGGCTACCGTCTCATCTAAATCCAAGCGATCTCGCCAACAATAATCGTCGTGCGATTCCGTGTAATTGATCGATTGTTGTGCGGTTTGGCAAAGGAACGAGGTCGAACCTTCCAGGAAGTATTTAAAGCCTTCACAATTGCCGTTGCCTGTTACGTATTTTAATAAAAATTCGCGATAGCCATCATTCCAACTAGCGTAATCGCTTCCTTTTAAGGCATGAGCGATATGACCGCCGAAGCTCCAAGGTTCTGCGATGAGAATGACGTCCTGTTTTGCTTTTTTCAGATTTTCAGACAAATAATGCAATGTTTCAACACCCAAGATCTCTGCTAAATCGAATCGGAAACCATCCACGTGGTACGTCTTTAATAAGTGCAACAGGCTATCCAAAATGAGTTTACGTATCATAGGACGTTCGGTACGCAGGTCATTACCGCAACCGCTAACATTGGTTAATTCGCCGTCGGGCGTATGTCGGAAGTAGTAATCTTTATCCCATCGAAGTAAATCGTTCATCTCGCCGGCATGGTTATAAACGACATCCAATATAACCGCCAGACCTTGGTTATGCATCGCCTGAACGCAGTTTATGAATTCGCGCGGTGTACCGTAGCAAGAAGAAAGCGCGAAAAAATGAGCCGGCATATAGCCCCATTGATAAGCCGTTTTGCAATCGTTGTCAAATTCGTTTAATGGCATGAATTCAACGCAATTAACGCCTAAATCTTTGACGTAATTGGACTTTGAGAAATAGTCGGTCAATTGAGAAAAGATAGAAGCGTTTTTAGGCGTAGGCGCGTTGGCCACCAAATCTTTTGCGTGAACTTCCAGAATGGATAAATCCTTTAATGCTGGTGTTGAGAAATTGTCGACATATTGTTTGCTTAAATCCATGACAATTCCCGGACCTTGGGGCGATTTCAGCGCAACCGCGTAGGGATCAACCAACAAACGCTCTTCAGTATCCTCAAGATTAAATAAATACGTATAACCCGTTAAATCTTGCTCTATCTTGCCTTCCCAAATACCCGAGTCGGTCTGCGTTAGAGCAACGCAAAGCGATTTAGTTCCTTTACGCAATTCAACTTCTATACACTGGGCTTTGGGGGCAAAACACGCAAAAAAAGTTTTCCCATCTTTGATGTGTACCCCCAGCTTTTTATCGGAATAGAGTGAAGACAGCCATGGATCGATATCTACCGGAATTCCTAACGAGGAGGTAAGGGGCTTTTGTAGAAGGAACGGTTTTTTTACAGAAAAATAAATAAAATGAGCGCCCGTCTTCTTAAAATCCAAAAGTAAATTTTTGTTCCCCTTGTTGTCGATAGCGATGTTTACGAACTTTGTAGAAGGCTCGATCCATTTGTTGAGCGCCGTTACGAATTTGAAAGTAAACGGTTGTTCCGGTAATTGCTTTCGCGGAATTTTTAATATCCAAGCGTGCTCTTTAGAATTCCAATGAAGTGCGAAATCGATGTTTTTTTGCCAGCCATTAAATTCTCCGCAAACAAAAAAATACTTTTCGTTTTCATCTATGTTATGCGGAAGATTATCTTCATGGAGATAGAAAATGACACTATGCTTTTCAATATAATAGCCGGATTTTTGAGCAAAAATAGTTTTTGGACATGCCGACAATTTTAGCTTTTGATTTTGGATGAAGGCTGTAGGTACGTTTTTTTGTGCAACATCCTCATCAAAAACCAAAATGCCGGTATGATCTGTTAAGCAAGAAATAGATTGGAGTTTGGGCATAATTATAATTCAGCAAGTGCTTCAGGCAATTCACCTTGAGACATTTGTTGAACATAAGATTTCCATAAATCAATTTGCTTCAAAAAACGTTCCAATATATTCTCGAAAACTTCAAAAGTCAAATTGAGCGTCGGTAAATTGTAGCCCAAAACTACCGATTTAGAGTTTCTACGCTTGGATAACGTCAAGCCTTCTGTTAGGGCCCAATCGGCATTAGATTTTAACAGACAATCGCAACAACGGTCGCTCCATTGTTCAGGCAAATCTCCAAGTTCTCCAAAAAAATCCAGCGTTTCCAACTGCTCATCATACATAAGTTGTATGTTTTGTGTTCCGTCAAAAACTAACGTACATGAATTGTTTTTGTCCAACTTGAGATCTTTGAGGGAAATTTCTGTTCCAAATTTTTCCAAAATCTGATTAATGTTGTCGGTTGTATCCATGGTTCTACCTTTCACAAGCGGCAACGTATTGGCCAGTTGTCTTTTTGAGCTGAAGGCTTAAATAACGCGCCAATCCTTTGAGCAGGATAACGCCTACGCGAGGATATTTTTCGATGATTTCATAAAAACCATCCTTGCTCAGTGTTAAAACGCGGCTGGGTTCAGCTGCCTGGAGCGTACCGGAACGCGTAGAATTTTCCAAAACCGCCTGTTCACCAAAAAATTGGTTCTTCTTAACATGCGTCAATTCCAGCGGAATTGCTCCTTCACTATCTTTATAAATAATGAATTCTCCATCCAGAACGTAATAGATCGCATCTGCTGGATCTCCCTCAGAAAATAAAATGTCCGATTTTTCCAGAAAAACGTACGACCAGTAGGGGGCTACAATTTTCAATTCAGCAGGTGAAAGTTCCGACAAAATCGGAACGTTTATAAGGTCTTCTATGATATCTGTGTCCGTCATGGTTCAATTATAAAATTTTGAAAAATTTTTTGCAACACCTTTTTAAAAAACGGCCAGCAAAAAGCAAAAATTTTGTAAGATAAGGAACGTTTTGAAAAAGGCACGTTCAATTTAGGAAGTGTACTTCCGGGTTGAACTTACACATTCAAGCGGTTTGCGATGGTTTTATGGTCGGCGAACTCGACGCCGTTGTCAAGCGTAATTGACTTTACAGCCTGCGGAAAGTGCTGAAATAGCCATAAAATGGCGTTTCGGACGGTCTCGGACTTTTTGTTTGGGACCTGCGTAACCAGCAAAAAACGCGTTTTGCGTTCGATCATGGTAACGAGGTGGCTTTGACCGCGAACAAGCTCAACGGTGTCACCTTCCCAATGGCCGAATTCCACTCGGGAACTGAGATTCGGACGATCTTCGATAGAAGTTTTCGAAGCATCTCGAGGCCTTCGTTTCGGCAACCGCCGCCGTCGTTTTTTGCGCTCCCAACGCAAGTGTTTCCGATCCAACCGTCCCGCCTTAATTTCCGCATAAATTCCGCGATAAATCGTTTCATGACTCACAAAAACACTTCTCAATTTCAGCGCTCCTGAAATCTGCTCCGGACTCCAATCGGTGTTGTACAAACGAAACACTTCTTCCCAGATTTTTTCGTCGATTCGCGGCACTTTCGAATTTTTCCGCCGTTCCTCGCTTGATGCCTGCGCTCGTTCGCAATTGTACCACCAGGCTCCATGGCCGTAATTCCGCTTCAGCTCTCGCCCAATCGTGCTTGTCGATCGCCCAAGCTCCCAAGCAATTCTTTTATTCGAACTTCCTGCTTGCGTTA
>DBYP01000006.1:69791-124342 GCA_002309885.1 Verrucomicrobia bacterium UBA1183 | reverse complement strand
AGCTTCACATCTCTCTTTGCTTTTTTTAAATTTTTACTTTGGCAGTTGCACTTCAAAGTTGAAGTTACACATTTCCTACATATTTTGTTGCCAAAAATTTAAAAAGTTAGGATAGTGGGATTGTGCGTGTTGTGGCAGGTGTAAACAAGAGGAAAGTGGTATAGGAATGGCAAGCATTGTACCTTTTATAGCGACGGAAAATTTGGTGAAGGTGTACGGAGAGCGTGAAGTTGTCCGTGGGGTAAATCTTCAAGTGAAGGCGGGAGAAGTGGTTGGATTGCTCGGGCCCAATGGGGCTGGAAAGACGACCTGCTTTTATATGATTGTTGGGCTGATTGCGGCTACCAAGGGGCGTGTTTTGTTCAACAATGAAGATATTACGTCTTTGCCCATGTACAAGCGGGCACGTCAGGGCATTGGCTATCTTCCGCAAGAGGCTTCCGTGTTTCGGAAATTGAGTGTGGAGGATAACATTCGTGCTATTTTGGAGACCATGCACTTATCCCAAGCGGAAGTGGATCAAAAAACGCAACAGGCGTTGGAAAGCTTGGGGTTGACGCGAGTAGCCAAGCAGAAAGCTTACACGCTCAGTGGCGGTGAACGTCGTCGTTTAGAAATAACACGTGCGTTGGTCACCAATCCGCAATTCTTACTGATGGATGAGCCTTTCAGTGGGGTAGATCCGATCAGTGTTCAAGAGGTTCAGCAGATTATTTTGAGCCTTAAGAAAAAGAATATCGGTGTGCTCATTACAGATCACAATGTCCGTGAAACTTTGCGCGTGGTAGATCGTGCTTATCTGCTCTATGATGGACGCGTTCTGTGTTCTGGCGATCGCGAGACATTGTTGAACGATCCTCAAAGTCGTAAGTTTTACCTGGGGGATCAATTTGAAGCGTGAAGTGTATGGATTCAAAGACGGCAGCCTATTCGCGGTTCAAGGATCTACAGCCATTGCAAGCCACTTTGGGTTATTATTATCATAATGTCGAATTGTTACAAGCAGCATTGCTGCATCCATCTTGCTTCCGGCATGAATCTTCCCCATTGCCCTTTAGAATCCATTTTCAACGGCTGGAATTTTTGGGCGATCGATTCTTGAGTGCGACGCTGGGGGCTCGGTTGTTCGAGCTGTTTCCCAATGAGCGCGAAGGTTTTCTTTCCAAAGCGTACATGATTTTATCTCAAGAATGTACGTTAGTTAAGTTGGCAGAACGTCTTACCTTACGAGACTATTTGCAGGTGGATCAGCCGGAAATTGCAGCGTCGGTTTTAGCGGATGCGGTGGAAGCGTTGGTGGGAAGTCTTTGGTTGGATAGCGATTATTTAACCGCATCGGAACACGTTTTAAAGTGGTTCGGCGATATCCGTCAATGGGTTCTAGCGGAATTGAAAACCGCCAATCCTAAAGGCCAATTGCAGGAACTTTTGGGCGAGCATTTCCATGATATACACTACGAGTTGATCGACACTTGGGGACCGGAACACAAGCGACAATTTCGTTGTGCGGTTTATCGGAAGGAACAGCTTTTGTCGGAGGGCGAAGGTTTTTCGCGACAATCTGCGGAGGAATCGGCGGCTGAAAAGGCCTTGGAGCTATTAAAACAAGCGAGCCATTGAAATGTTGTTGTCGGTAAAAGATTTGTGTATACATTTTCATTCTCACTTGGATAAACCGGTGAAAGCCGTTAAGCACGTAAATTTCGAGCTCAACGAAGGTGAAGTGTTGGCGGTTGTGGGCGAAAGCGGAAGCGGGAAATCCGTAACAGCGTTATCTTTAACGCGATTGTTGCCGCCAGCACCGCAATGCACGTTGTCGGGCGAGCTACATTTCAACGGTGGTGGCAATTTGCTTACGTTTTCGGAGCGGCAATTGCAAAAAATTCGCGGTGGTGGCATTGCTTATATCTTTCAAAATGCTTCAACCGCATTGAATCCTGCGTTGACTATCGGCTTTCAAATTGCCGAAGCGATTCGTTTACATGCACCAGTGAGCGCCACAAAAGCTAAAGTTTTTGAATGGCTTAAAAAGGTCGGTTTGGATCCCGAACGGCATTATGGAGCCTACCCATTTCAACTAAGTGGCGGCATGCAACAGCGGGCAATGATCGCGATGGCCTTGGCTTGTGCACCTAAAATTTTGGTGGCGGATGAACCCACGACGGCTCTGGATGTTACGTTGCAAAATCAGATTATCCAGTTACTGAAAATGTTGCAGAAATCCGAAGGCGTCGCCATTATCTTCATTACGCACAATTTAAGCTTAATTAAAGGCTTTGCGGATCGTGCCATGGTGATGTACAATGGTGAGGTGGTCGAGCAGGGAACTTCGGAGCAAATTTTAGGCACGCCACAACATCCCTATACGCAGGCACTTATCCAATGCATTCCGTCTTTGGAACATGCTGAACAACGCTTGAAAACGATCGAGGATTATCAAATTTTGTAAAAAATATTGACTTAAGGGTTGTTAATTTCGATGTTGATATTATGGGGCTCATACTGAGAGATTTGTCGTTGAAAATTGCTGAGAATGTTATCTTTGAAGCGCTTAATTTGCAGCTAAATTCCAAAGAAATCCATGTGTTGTTGGGACCCAACGGTATTGGCAAGAGTTCTTTATTAAAGGCTGTTGCTGGGCATGCGGATTATGTACCTTCTTCGGGCGAAATCCTCATTAATGATGAACCTATTTCGCAATGTACACCTGAAATTCGTGCGCAAAAGGGCGTTTTTGTTGCCTTTCAGAATCCGGCAGAAATCGAAGGCCTTTCGGTGGCTAATTTTTTGCGAACAACACTAAAAGCTTACCCTCAAAATCCCGCCTATCATTGGACTGCAACACAGTTTTATCAACAGCTGTACGAATTATTGGCGCAGGTGGGTTTGCCGAAAGAATTTACAAGCCGTTCCGTAAATTGTGGTTTTTCAGGAGGTGAAAAAAAACGCTTCGAATTGCTGCAATTGCTGCTGTTTAAACCACAATTCGCATTTTTGGATGAGCTGGATAGCGGTTTGGATGTCGATGCTAAAAAATTGGTAGCCGCCGTTATCACGAAACTACAAGCTGAAGGCATGAGCTTTTTGATCGTTTCGCACGACATAGAATTTATCCGCAGCTTGAAGCCAACCCATTTGCATGTATTTAAAGAACATCGCTTAATTTCAGCGGATATCGCAACCTTGAACAAAATTGAAGCGCAGGGCTTCTGTACCTTATGACGGAAAATTTTGTTACACATGCAGAATACGATTTGAATGCCGGCTATGGTATCAATGAAGCCACCATACGGTACATTTCAGCCGCAAAAAATGAATCCGAAGAGTGGTTGCGTTTCCGTCTGAAAGCACTGGCGTTTTTCGAAAAAGCCACTTTGCCGGCTTGGGTACCACAAGAGCTGACCTCGGTGCCGTTTCAGGAATTGTGTTATTATTTAGCAGCGGGGCAAAAGAAGCGCGATTGGAATGAGGTTCCGACGGAAATTAAGCAAACCTTTGAGCGTTTGGGTGTTCCTGAAAAGGAAAAGAAGTTCTTGGCAGGGGTGGAAGCTCAATTTGATAGCGAATTTGCGTATTCACGAATGCGGCAACATTTGCAGGAGCAGGGCGTCATTTTTACCGATTCACGCGAAGGTTTGAGTACCTATCGCGATATCTTTGCGCCTTATTTTTCGAAGGTCGTGCCGATACAAGATAACAAATTCGCTGCCCTTAATAGCGCCGTATTCAGCGGTGGCAGCTTTATTTACGTTCCCAAAGGTGTCAAAGTACAACAACCGCTTCAAGCCTATTTCCGAATTAATGCGGAGCGTTCAGGTCAGTTTGAACGTACGCTTATTATTGTGGATGAAGGTGCGGAGTTGATGTACATGGAAGGTTGCACCGCGCCTGCATTTGATACGCAAAATTTGCATTCGGCTGTGGTGGAGTTGGTTGCGAAAAAAGATGCAAAATTGCAGTATGTTACCGTTCAAAATTGGTCTTCCAATGTACTGAATATTGTTACCAAGCGCGGTATTGCGGAAGAAAACGCAGAAATTCGGTGGATTGATTGCAATATCGGCTCTCGCATTACAACGAAATATCCAGGCATATTGCTTAAGGGACGGAAAGCGCGCGGAGAAGTTTTGTCTATTGCTTTAGCGCATTCAGGGCAACGTCAGGATACCGGTGCTCGCATTCTTCATTTGGCGGATGAAACGACTTCGAATATTGTTTCGAAGTCGATTTCTATCGATGACGGTTGGGCGGGATATCGCGGCAAGGTTTATGTTCAGCCAGGGCTTAAAAAATGCAAGAATCGTACCGAATGCCATTCTTTGTTGTTGGGCGACAAAAGTCCAACCGGAACATTTCCTGTGGTCGATGTTTGTGGCGATACGCAATCGATTCAGCATGAAGCCAGTGTCTCGTCTTTGGATGAAGAAAAATTGTTCTATCTGCAACAGCGTGGGCTTAAGCGTTCCGAAGCTATCAGCTTGAGCGTCAATGGTTTTGTCAATGATTTGGTTCAATCGTTCCCTCTGGAATATAGTGTGGAACTGAAGCGTTTAATCGATATGGAGGTCGAAAATGCCGTCGGATAGATCGATCGTTGCTTTGGGACAAAATCCTTCGTGGGGGCACTGGGAGCAGCACGTTTTTTATGTCCATCCAGGAACAAAATTGGACGTACCGATTGCTATCAATCTAACCGAGCCGTTCGAGCTTCATGTTGGTGCCGGAAGTTGCTTAAGTCTTTGCGATAGAGGGCATGAGTGGGTTTGTTATATAGAGCAAGAGGCCCGTTTATGTCATCTTGGAATCGCTGAAAAGGCGCATTTTATCTTAGAAGAACATGCAGCTTTAATCCATAAAAACGTACTCCAGGAGCCTCGCTTAGATACTTCGGAAATACAGATCGATCTGATGCAGCCAGAAGCTTGTGTGGATTGGGGGGATGGCATATGTTTGCGGAAAACGGAAAATTATCGGCAATCCCTCAAAATAGAGCATTTTGCACCTCGTACACATTCGGAATGCTGCTTGAAATCGATACTCTATGACCAAGGTCATCTGAATTTTACCTGCGATGTTTTCATTCACGAAAATGCTGCGCAAAGTACGGCGCATCAAAAGAATTTGAACCATATATTGAGTTCGCAAGGGCAGGTTACTGCTTTGCCACGCCTGCATATTTTTAATAAAGCCATTGAAGCCTCTCACGGAACTGCAACGCAGCCGATTCCGGAAGAAACCCTGTTCTATCTACAATCACGAGGCCTGAGTCTACAGCAGGCAGAACAGCTTTATTTGGAAAGCTTTTTCCAGGATTTTTATGCCAACCCTTTGCGTACCGATGGAGAATAAGCGACTGTTACAGCAAGTTTGGGATGCTCTCCGCACTGTAGAGGATCCCGAAATCCGCTTGAACATTGTAGATTTGGGCTTAATATATGATGTCTCTTTAATACCTATGGACAAAGACTTCAAGGTGGCCATTGAAATGACTCTGACATCACCTACCTGCCCCATGGCTCCCTACATTTTTCAAAACATTCACGAATCCATAGAATTCCTTGAAGAGGTCGCCTCGGTCGATATTCAACTCGTTTGGGATCCTCCTTGGTCCAAGGATCGAATTTCCGAATCCGGCAAAATGGAACTGGGGTTGGTTTGATAGAAAACTTTTAATTTGATAGAGCCTGTTAAGGGAACTTTTTGAAAAAAGTTTCCCCTAAACCCTCAAAAACTTTTTCATTTTTTGCAGCAATGCTGCAAAATGACTTGGGTGCAGGGCCGCTGCCCTGCTTTTGAGAGGGTTTGGCAGAGGTTTTACAAAAGCTCTCCCAAAATGGTACTTTTAAATGCGCTACCCTTGCTTTTTCTCCAAAAATGCGGCAAGGCGTTCTTCTTCGTCCGCTTTCTGGAGGGCTGCAATGAATTCATCCAAATCGCCATCCAAAACCTGTTCAAGATTGTAGGTGGTCAAACCGATGCGGTGATCGGTAACGCGATTTTGGGTGAAATTGTAAGTACGTATGCGATCGGAACGATCTCCGGAACCGATTTGCTGCTTCCGTTCATCGGCATAGCGCTTGGCCTCTTCATCCTGCTTCTGCTTCAATAGGCGCGAACGTAAAACCTGCATCGCTTTGGCTTTGTTTTTCTGCTGAGACCGCTCATCGGCGCAGGTTACGATAAGTCCCGTGGGCTTGTGTAGGATTTGAACGGCAGAATCGGTTGTATTGACCCCTTGACCACCGGGCCCGCTGGCATGACAAATACTGATTTCAATATCGTTCGGAGCAATAGCAACATCCACTTCTCGAGCTTCCGGAAGAACAGCGACCGTTGCCGAGGAAGTATGAATGCGACCGTTGGTTTCCGTTATCGGCACGCGCTGAACACGATGTCCTCCGCTTTCATATTTCAGGCTTTTGTAAACGTTTTCGCCACGGATCATCAAAATAACTTCTTTGAAGCCGCCTGGTTCGGAAGGATGGCTGGACATCAATTCTGTGGATAGATGATGTTGTTCCGCAAATCGGACGTACATTCGATACAAATCGCCCGCAAACAATGCCGCTTCTTCGCCACCCGTTCCGGCTCTAATTTCCAGAATGGTATTACGAGAATCACTGGGATCCGGCGGTATCATCGCGACCATCAAATCGTGGTATTGGGTTTCCAGAGCCTTTTCGAGGGTTGCTTTTTCCGTACGCGCTAACTCCAATAGCTCGGCATCCGTTTCTGTCGACAACATCGCATCTACATCGGCCCATTGCTTCTGTTTTTCCTGCAAAGCAGTATGTAGCTGAACGATTTTCCCCAGATATTGATGTTCACGCGATAAATCCGAAGCCAAAGCGTTGTTTTTGAACGTTTCGGGCTCGCTCAGTTTCGCATCCACTTCCGCTAACCGTTTCTTGATAGGGGTAATATCCGGTAAATTCATCGATGTAATAAAAGGTTCCAAAGCTTCACGAATGTTTCAAAATCACATCCGCTCAAATGGTGGAGCCGATCGGGATCGAACCGACGACCTTGTCATTGCGAACGACACGCTCTTCCAACTGAGCTACGGCCCCAATGAAGAAAACTATGCAATCCTCTTGCCTTCATGGCAAGTAAAATATGATAGTTTTTGCAACAAATTATAAGGGAACTTTTTGAAAAAAGCTTCCCTTAAACCCTCAAAAACTTTCATAATTTTGCAACAATGTTGCAAAATAAGAAAAGTTTTAAGGGAGTTTGAGGGATTTTTTACAAAAAATCCTTCAAGAACGTAGTATTCCTAGTTGGGACGTGCTTCAATGCTACTCTATAATTGCTACTGCCAAGGCGTTATCTCGAGAATGGGATAAGGAAATACGTACGGCTTTTGCAGAAAAATGCTTCAGCAATTGTTGCCCCTTATCATCTAAAATGACTTCCGGAGACCCCGATGGATCGTTGATAATTTCGACAGAAGTCCAATTTAGGTGTTCGCCGATACCCACGCCAAAGGCTTTCGCAACAGCTTCTTTGGCGGCAAAACGGACGGCAAAAGAAGGGTAGGGGAGGGCTTGCTGCTGACAGTAATCCCATTCGCATTGTGTAAATACCCGTCCGATAAGCTGAGCCGAATGCTGTTCAACAAAATGCCGTATTCGAGAAATTTCGATGATGTCGCAACCGATTCGCATAATTAAACTCTTGTACGTGGCTGTCCCGAACGCAACCAAGCTTCAATGAATAAATCGATATCGCCATCCATAACCGCTTGAACATTGCCGGTTTCAGCATTCGTCCGCAGATCCTTTACCATCTGGTAGGGCTGAAAAACGTAGCTTCGGATTTGATAACCCCAGCCGATTTCGCCTTTTTCACCGTAAAAACGTTCCAACGCCGAACGCTTTTCATCCTGCATTTTTTCGTAAATCCGCGCCTTCAAAACCTTCATCGCCGTTGCCCGATTTTTTATCTGCGAACGCTCATTTTGGCAGGTAACTACGATGCCCGTTGGGAAGTGGGTTATGCGAACGGCCGATTCGGTTTTGTTGACATGCTGACCGCCTTTGCCGCTGGCACGATAAGTATCAATACGGATATCCTTTTCTTCGATAGGCACATCGATATCGTCATCCAACTCTGCAACAACATCTACCGCACAAAACGAGGTGTGGCGCTTTCGGTTAGCATCGAATGGACTAATGCGAACCAGACGATGGACACCACGTTCGGCTTTCAAATATCCATAGGCATTGGTTCCGCTAACGGAGAATGTTACCCGACTTATACCCGCCTCTTCACCGTCTTGAATCGTCTGGATTTCGGTCGTAAAATTTTTGCGTTCAGCCCAACGCAAGTACATGCGAAAAACCATTTGTGCCCAATCGCAGGCTTCGGTACCGCCCGCTCCGGCATGAATCGTTACAATGGCATTGTTGCGATCCATCGGGCCTGAAAGAAATGCTTGCAATTCAACCGAATCTACGAGCTCATTGGCATTTTTCAAAGCTTGTTCCAGCTCCGCTTGCCATTGCGCCTCTTCTTCAGCCGGCAGATCGCTCGATTTGCAGAAACCGTAAACTTCATTCAGCTCATTAATAACACGCTCGCCATTTTTAAATTGCTCCAACGAACGCTCAATTTCCTTGGCCTCCCGTTGTAATGCTTGTGCTTTGTTGACATTATCGGATTGCCAAAAATTATCATCAGCTAATTGGCTTTGTATTTCCTTCAAACGCGCTTCTCGTGTTTTTATCTGCAAAAAATCGATAACTTTTTGCCATCGCTCCGACAAATTCTCAATCGCTTCCTTTTTCTCTATATCTATAATCATAAGAGCCAAATACCCACTTCTAAAGCTACCAAACCTAAGAGGGGCGTCAAGTTAGAAAGGTTTATAAATTGGATGCTATAAGCGTGCGCACCCAAGCTAGAATGTCGCCATTTTTGGGAGATTTTTTGTAAAAGCTCTCCCAACCCCTCTTAAAGCTTTTGCTCTTTTTGCAACGGCGTTGCGAAATGACGTGGGTGCAGGGCCGCTGCCCTGCTTTGAGGGTCCAAGGGAAGCTTTTCCCAAAAAGTTCCCTTGCGCTTTACGCTCTATCTCACCTTCTACGCTTTAAAAAACTGTCAAAGAACAACTTGCGCTTGCGTTGACATCAAAGCTCCGCCATTGCCGCTTCTCCGCAGAAAACCGGCCTCAACATTCTGCCTTAATAGCTCACAAAACGCGCTTTTTCACAACGCCTACCTACGTCCATCCGCTGCTGAATTTAGGAACAACCTTATGCAACCACAACCGCTGACACCTTTCCAACTTGCTGATACACCTTAACCGACACCTACAAATCGCGCTACGAATCCTCAACGAGCCCCAACAAACTCGTTCAAGAATATTATACCACCCGAATTGCCTGTATTTTCCCCAGTAAACACGCTCTAACCGATACTCGCAAACCGTCTTGCGAATCCTCAACAAGCCCCCACAAACTCGTTTAAGAACATCATACCACGATAATTGCCGACGTTTTCCCCAGCCGGCACGCCCAAACTGATACTCGCAAACCGCGCTATGAATCCTCAAGGAGCTACCACAAACTCGTTTAAGAATCCCGCTTCCCAAGCGACTTTTACGCCCAAAATCACCCAAACAACTCCACAAACAAGTGCCCATTAATTTACAGCGTGCCATATTATGCATTATGTATTTTTGTTTGTCAAGTAGTTTTTTGAAAAAATTTGAATTTTTTGTAAATCCGCTAACCAAGCGGCTTTGGGAGGATTTTAATAGGCAGTTCTTGAGAGATTTTTTGTAAAAACTCCCTCTTAAAAGCAGGGCAGCGGCCCTGCACCCAGGTCATTTTGCAACATTGTTGCAAAATAAAGAGAAGTTTTTGAGGGTTTAAGGGAAGCTTTTTTCAAAAAGTTCCCTTAGGTTCTAATTCTGAAAAAATTTCTGGAGTTTATCCGTCAACTATTTTTAAAACACTGAATGGCGTTCGCTATAGCGTTAACTAAAGATTTTTGGTAACTTTCGGTTTTTATTCGGGAAGCCTCGGTTTTATGGCTTAAGAAGCCGCATTCGATTAAAACACCGGGACAATTTAGATCGGCTAAAACGGCCATGCGCCCCCTTCGGACACCGCGATCATTCACGTGCAACTCGGTGCAGAGTTTTCGCTGGATTTGCCAAGCCAGGCAGGTATTGGCGCCATCAAATTTATGGACGCTGACATGTTTATCATGCTTACAATTTCCATCGGTGGAAGGGTGTCTGTGGAAAGAATACGCGAAAGTTTCGATGCCTTGCGCTTGTGCTGATGGTGCGGAATTATAGTG
The DNA here is from genome assembly GCA_002309885.1 of Verrucomicrobia bacterium UBA1183. Classification (GTDB taxonomy): domain Bacteria; phylum Verrucomicrobiota; class Verrucomicrobiia; order Opitutales; family UBA9783; genus UBA1183. Next base: position 114,031 of record DBYP01000006.1, on the reverse strand, counting down.
TAGCGACAAAAATATATCGGCTTTCTTTTGGTTTGCAAAAAGGCTGCGTTGTTCCAAAGTTAAATCTACATCTTGGTTGCGCGTCAGATACACCACATAACCCAGGCGTTTTAGCTTTTCTGCCAGCAATTTTGCAGTTTTCAACGTCAAATCTTTCTCTTTAATCCTTAGCTGTTTGTTTTGTGTGCCTTCTGCTTTTCCGCCATGTCCCGGATCGATTACAATCGTTTTTACCGGTCTAGACAGCGTTTTATTAGGAAACAATATCGGAAGTACAATTTTATCGATATCTACCTGCGCTATTGTGTAATGTTTCCGTGCAAATATTGTAGCAGCCTTGTGTTTTCGGTGTGTCGTTGTATTTATATTTATCGGATAAGTAAGGAAAACTTTTGTGTTATCCACAAAAGCTTCTTTGGTTTTTGCAGAGAGCAGCAATGTATGTTTTTCGTTTTTCAGATAAACTTCATCCGTATTGGCACGTTGTACCATTTTTAAATGATATCGCTTCGAAAAACTTTCAATATCGACAAACGAGGAACAAAAACCCACCGAGCCGTAGAGCCAAACTAAAAACAAAACGGAAAGCCTGCGAATCATAGGGCTTATGCCTCAGATTCATCGATGGGCTCATCCTTCTTACCATACATCAAAACACGTTTCGCCGTAGGTAACGGGGTCAATAAAACGAAAATATTGCGACCGCTTTGCGTCACTTTGGCGTCCGGCAAACCAACATTTTTCAAGTCGTCTGCCATACGCTGTACCACTTCTACTCCCAATTGCGGTGCCGACATTTGGCGCCCTTTTAAATTGATATATAACTTAACCTTGTTACCTTTAAACAGGAAGCTTTCTGCTTGTCGCAACTTCGTTAAATAGTCGTTCCTTTCAATGGATGCACCCAACTTGACTTCCTTCAATTTAGTCGCGGTTGTCTTTTGAGTTTTGGTCTTCTTGCTCTCTTCGTACATATATTTTCCGAAGTCGAGTATCTTACATACCGGCGGCTGTGCTTTGGGCGAAATCTCAACGAGGTCCAATCCCGCTTCTGAAGCCAATGACAGCGCCTGATTCAACGATATTATACCTATCTGTTTACCGTCAACGCCGATGACGCGAACCTCTCGGGCTCGAATCTGTTTGTTCTTTCTGGGCAAATTTGAAGCTTGCTTCTTATAAGGATACTTGGATGTTCTTGTTTGAAAAGGCGGTACCATCGTTTAGTTTTTGAAATTAATATACATTTTTCTTAAGGAAATACCACAAATAATCTTCTGTCAAAATGTTTTTGCGTGTTTTTGCAAAGAACAATTTCGCAAAAAGATACATCAGATGTCTTGCGAAAATTTTTGAAACCCCATGCTTGCGAACAATTTTCAATGGTAAATGTCCCTCCTTATCTCAATCGTTATCGGCCTTTGGGTATATATATTTGAGGTTTCATAAGAAAGGGAGGCTACCCTTGAGCCGTAGCTATTTCTACGTGCCGTTCGGACAAAGATTTTCCGCTTGAAAACACAGAACCTAACTCGGATGGATTTACGACGCTTTGATTACTTAACGTAACCGTGTGCCCCATAAAATCTCCTTTCCCGGAAACATTACCGGTAGCTGACATTCCCGATAGAGATTGCGCTGAATTTATTTCTGATGTTCCTGTTAGCGGTCCTACATTCATATCTTCATTAAAACATATTCTTCAATCTAAGTCAAACAGGAAAATTTCATGGAGCATATTCAAGTTTGAAGTATTTGCTGAGGTAAAAATTGGTTGTTATGTGGAGATTCTGAATTCCAATATAATTTAGGGTGTGCCTACAGGAGATAAAAAGTTATAAAAGCATAAATCCTAAGGGAACTTTTTGAAAAAAGTTCCCTTAAACCCTCAAAAACTTTTATAATTTTGCAACAATGCCGCAAAATGACGGGGGTGCAGGGCCGCTGTCCTGCTTTTAAGGGAGTTTGAGGGATTTTTTACAAAAAATCCTTCAAAAACGTAATATTTTTATCTCCCGTAGACACACTCTAGGAACTTTTCCTTCTTTGGGCGATTTTTGTGACCAACTACGGTGCGTCTCAAATCCAATTTACACAACGGTATTTAGCATTTTCCCTTAAATTTTTTTTAAAAAATGCCGATTTATATATTGTAGGTACTTAAACTTTATGAGAAAATTTTGCGAACAATAAAAATTTTAGGATGTAAAAGGGTATGTCGACATCAGGAATAAGTTCAAACACAAAGCCAATTTCCACAGTGCCATTAGCGTCCTCACACGAAAATGATGGAAAAGTTCGATCGACGCCAGAACCGAACACGGAAATTAAAGAGGTTTCCCATGAGGAATCTTTGAATAAAGCGAGTGACAAATCCAGGACGGCAGCGATTTTACAAAATACGTATTTTTTCAATGAAACGGAAGCTCGTCAGATGTCTGCGTTTGCGAAAGCGGCCAATGAAATGCAAAATCCGAACATTTCTGCAAAAGTAAATCCGGGGTTTTTGACAAAAATCAAATCTTTGTGTGCAAAAATTCTGACGTTTTTCGGTGATAAAAGCGGAGAAGTGCGATTGCGAAAAGAGGGTACGGCGGTATTCAAGGAATTAAAAGGCGCGTTTTTAGATCCTCAAAATAGGGATTTTACGTTAAATTTTTTGAATCAAAACGTAGAGAATCCGGATGCACTGAGGGGATTTGCGAGGATTTTAGGGGTGATTATACCTGAGGAGATAAATATAAAATCCATGGAAGATTTCTATGGTCTTTTTGTGAATCCACAACCTTTGAAAGGTGCTCCGGATGCCAAAGTGTTTCTAGAACAAGTTGTTTTGCCGCTATCGAAGGAAGAGGTTCAAGCGGAATTGGAGAAAAATCTGGAGAAACCTGCTGAAGAACTGGTTAAAGTTTTCCCTAAGACTGTTGAAGAATTAAGGAAAAGCGCAATCCAAATTTTTAAAGATTTAGGACGGGATTTTACTCTGAAAATTCCTGCAGAAAATATCGAGATAAGTATTCCAAAAGATGCATCTCTCCCTGAAGGTGTAAGTTCGGGAACAGAATGGGCATTTTTAAAATTTCAGGAATCCATAAAAGGTTTATCGGATGATAAACAAAATAAGATACGCGAATTTTGCAAAAATTTTCCAACGCAGGGAGTCCTGATATTAAAAAATCATCCAAGGTTGCAACAACAAGCGAGAATAGATGGCGAAACGACGCATTTAGATGTGCATTTTTCAGAGGAAAATGTTCATGTTTGTGTAACCGCAGGCGATAAAAATGGTGTGAAGCAGCATTATTTTGGTTCCACTGGATTTATCACGGCCAACATTTCCACACCACCTTTCAGCTTTGAATTTGACTATCATCCCGAAGACGGTTCCTCCTCCAAGGTAAACGTGGTAGGATATTCAGGGCAAACGGTAAAAATCGTATCAGGGTATGGTGAAGGAATAGAAATAAACTTTTAATCTCTTTTAATTACTTTTTTCGCTTTTGTGTTGCAAGGCGGGCAATAATTTTTTACGCTTCATTCACATTATTATGGATGATAACGATGATGTGTTGGAAAAGATAAAAAAGCAATTAGAAGCGTCTTTGGGTAAGATGCCTTTTCATATTTCCGGCATACAAATTGTACCGCAAACCCCACAAGAAACTATGAACAACGACAATATACAAAACGAAGAAGAAGATTTTATCAAACAAGTTGAGAATTTTAATTTGAAGCCTAAGGATTTGAGGGATTACTTGGATCGTTACGTTATCAAACAGCATGAAGCCAAAAAGGTGCTTTCAGTAGCGATTTGCGACCATTATAATCATGTGCGGCAATGTTTGGAGCATCCCGAAAAGGCGGATCACTTATACTTGAAGCAAAATATTTTGGTATTGGGTCCCACGGGCGTGGGTAAGACGTACCTCATTCGTAATATTGCAAAGCGCATTGGCGTCCCTTTTGTCAAAGCGGATGCAACCAAATTTTCAGAAACGGGCTATGTCGGTGGTGATGTTGAGGATTTGGTACGTGATTTGGTTAAAGCCGCGAATGGCAATGTCGATTTGGCGCAGTACGGCATTATTTACGTAGATGAAATTGATAAAATTGCTTCGTACGGATCACAAGGTGGGCGCGATGTTTCCGGTCGAGGTGTTCAAATCAATCTGCTGAAGTTGATGGAGGAAAGTGATGTCAATTTGTTGACACCTACCGACATGTTGGGGCAAATTCAAGCGGTTATGGATGTGCAACGTGGGCAAAACAAACCTCGGAAGCGAACCATCAATACCCGCCATATTTTGTTCATATTCAGCGGTGCCTTCGATAAGCTTTCCGAAATTGTTAAACGCCGTGAAGATCAAGGTACGATCGGATTCAATGTTGCGCAAGCATTCGAAGAAAATGAGCTGCAGCGCTATCTGCATCGTGTCCAAACGCAGGATTTTATACAATATGGCTTTGAGCCCGAATTTATCGGTCGTATTCCCATTCGTGTCGCCTGTGACAATCTTAATCGTGAGGATTTAGCGCATATTTTGACCGATGCGGAATGTTCAATATTGAAACAATATAAGGACGACTTTATGGGTTACAATTTGGATATGGATATAACCCAGGAAGCCATTAACGAGATTGCAGCTTTAGCAGAAAAGGAGAAGACCGGCGCGCGTGGTTTGATGACCATTTTTGAGAAAATTTTCCGAAACTTTAAATTCGAATTACCGTCTTCGGGTATCCATTTCTTCGAAGTCAATACCGATACCGTCAAAGATCCCGATGCCGCACTTAAGAAGTTATTGTTGGATAATCAATCGCTACTGAATGATAAGCGTATTGCGGATATTCATAATTTTGAGGAACAGTTTTTCAAAGAAAACAACTTGCATATAACGTTTAACGAAGAAGCTATGCATGCGCTGATTAAGCAAAGTATCTTGCAGGACAAGCCGATTCCTTCCTTATGTACAGAGCTGTTTAAAGATTTGGCGTACGGATTGAAAATCGTAGCTCGGAATACGCAAAAAGATACGTTCGTTTTGGACAAAGATTTTATCGGAAACGTACAGAATACGCTTTCGCAGTGGATCGTAAACAGCTTTAATTCAGAAAATAAATCGTAGGAGACACGTATGGACACAGAAACCGTAAAGCTTATTTCAAACGAAGCACGTGGCATTTGCCTGGATATGGTTGCCAAAGCCAATTCGGGGCATTTAGGTCTTCCGTTGGGTTGCGCCGATGCGGCAACGGTCCTATTCGGTCAATTTCTGAATTTTTTGCCCAAAAATCCGCGTTGGATCAATCGCGATCGCTTTGTGCTTTCAGCGGGTCATGGAAGTGCGCTTTTATACACGTATCTGCATTTGAGCGGTTACGATGTTTCCTTGGACGATTTAAAGCAGTTTCGTCAATGGGGGAGCAAGACGCCTGGACATCCGGAATTTGGCGCTACGCCTGGTGTGGAAGCGACAACAGGGCCGTTAGGGCAGGGAATTGGTAATGCGGTAGGTATTGCGCTTTCGCAAAAGAAATTGGCGGCAGAAATCAATACCAGCGATTACAAGCTCATCGATAATTATACCGTTTGTCTTTGCGGTGATGGCTGTTTGCAAGAAGGTGTGGGGCAGGAAAGCGTTGCTTTGGCGGGACTTTGGAAGTTGGACAACCTCATTTTGATTTACGACAATAACCACGTTACATTGGATGGAGACGCGGCGCTTTCACAATGCGAAGATACGGAGAAGCGTTTTGAAGCATTGGGTTGGGATGTGGTTACCGCGGATGGGCACAATGCGGATGCAATATTGCAAGCTTTAAATCGTTGTCGTTGTTTGAATGGGAAACCGCATTTGCTGGTTTTAAACACGATCATTGGCTACGGTTTAAGCATTGCAGGAACTTCAAAAGCTCACGGGCCATCGGGTATTAAGGAAATTACGTCTGCAAAACAAACGTTGGGGCTGGATCCGAATCATTCCTTTTTTATTTCCGAAAACACAAGGCGTTTTTTTGAAAAACGACGCGTGCAATTGCAAAAATCGTACAACGCTTGGCTTGAAAAATTCGAGGCGTGGGCAAATGCGTTTCCTGAAAAAGCCCAAAAGTTATCCCAAAAACCTGTGTTGGACGAAGCTGTTTTTGAAACCTTAAAAACGAAATCAAAAACAACGTCTACACGTGTTGCAGCCGGTGAAATTTTGAATCAGGTGATGCTCGCACTCCCAGATTTTATCACATGCACCGCCGATTTGTTTGATTCCGTAAAAAACAACATGCAAGGTGGCGCGCTCTTTTCTGCCGAACACATTGAAGGACGCAACATCACGTTTGGAATTCGCGAACATGCCATGGGTGCTGTTTTGAATGGGATGGCCTACGATGGTTTTTTCCGCGTTGTCGGATCGACTTTCTTCGCTTTTTCAGATTACTTAAAACCCGCATTGCGTATCGCTGCACTGAGTCATTTGCCGGTGTGGTATTTCTTTTCGCATGATTCTATTGCTGTGGGTGAAGATGGGCCGACGCATCAGCCAATAGAGCAGCTTGCTGGGCTTCGGAGCCTGCCCAACGTATACGTGTTTCGACCGGCCGATTATGATGAGCTGTTGGCGTGTTTTGCATGTGCTTTGAAACAAAAATCGACGCCTTGCATATTTGTTTTATCGCGGCAAAAATTACCCCTTTTGGAAGCAGCTTCCCAAAAAACAAAAATCGATGGTGCGCGGCTTGGTGCCTACGTTTTGAAGCATGAAGTGGGTCAACTTTCTCACATTTTTATCGCCAGTGGCAGCGAAGTCGAATTGGCTTTGCAGGTTGCCGATAGGATAGGGGAAGGGGCGCGCGTTGTTTCCATGCCCTGTATGGAACTTTTCCGGCAACAATCGGAGGCCTATAAGCAATCTGTCTTGCCTCCTTCCTGTCGCAATCGAATGGCTATCGAGGCGGCTTCATGTCAACCTTGGTTTGAATTCGTCGGCCTAGATGGACAAGTGGTCGGTCTAGATCATTTCGGCGCCAGTGCCCCGGAAGCGGAATTAAAACAGCATTTCCATTTTACGCCAGAACATTGTTTCGAACTGTGTAAAGCGGTTGAAAAGAAATAAGAAGTAGGCGCCTAAGAGAGTTTTTGCATTAGACTCTCAAAAACTAACGTATAATATATTATGCGTTAGGCCGTATTATGGATATTTTATTAATCATAACGTGAAATACAAAATAAGGGAATTTTTTGCAAAAAAATTCCCTTAACCTCTCAAAACTTTCATCGTTTTGCAACCATGTTGTAAAATGACTTGAGGCAGGGGGCTTCTGTTTTGCTTTTATGGGCGTTGGAGGTTTTTTTTACAAAAAATTTCTCGATGTTGTACTATTTTAGCTTGTATGGACGGGGCCTCTAGTCCCACTTTTTAAACACAAAGAACACGGCCAAGAAGAGAAATAAGAATCCGACCAAGTAGTTCCACTTAAATTTTTCCTTCAGGTAAAGCACGGAGAAGAAAGCAAACACGATGAGCGTGATTACCTCCTGCATGACTTTCAGCTGGGTTGCCGAAAACACCGCGTGGCCTAGACGATTTGCGGGTACTTGCAGGCAGTATTCAAAAAAAGCAATAGCCCAGCTTAGCAATATGACGAGCCACAGCGGTAAGCTCTTAAATTTCAGATGCCCATACCACGCAAATGTCATAAATATATTTGAGGCAAACAACAAAATTACCGGTATGTAATATCGCATGCCCATAAAAGTAATACTTCCTTCAGCTTTTTGACAAGGAAAATCAGAAGAAGAGAACATCGTATTGCAGAAAATCCTTCCAAGAGGTTGCATTTTTATTTTAGACTGTGTCCATGGAAGATAAAAATTATGAGAGAATAAATTGTAAGGGACCTTTTTCAAAAAGTTCCCCTTAACCCCTCAAAAACTTTCATAATTTTGCAACAATGTTGCAAAATGACTGGAGTGCAGGGCCGCTGCCCTGCTTTTAAGAGAGTTTGAGAAATTTTTACAAAAAATCTCTCAAGCCTGTACTTTTTTAATTTGTCTAGACCTATTTCGTGTTTTAAGTTAATTAAATCTATTCAATTTAAAGTCCTTCGCTACCATTCTTAATCTTTCACTCTAGCAATTGCACTTCAAAGTTGAACTTACATATCTCGCAAAATAAATCTTGACGAATAGGGTAGATAAGATTTTATTAGTTGGCAGTATTATATAAAACACGGAGTTCATATTTTATGGGACAGCCAAAGAGAAAACAGTCGAAAATGCGTAGCCGTCTGAGACGCGGTGCTCACAATTTTAAAATGCCATTGTTGGCTAAAGATCCTGCGGATGGAAGTTTAGTTATGCCCCATCACGTAAATCCAGAGACGGGTACTTATCGGGATCGTCAAGTATTGGATGTAGAACTTTAATTAGCTCATGCAATCGGATAAAGAACATCCGGAGCAAACACTCCCGCGGATTGTTATTGATGCGATGGGGTCGGATTATGGACCGGAGCAGATCGTCGCCGGTATCCGATTGGCGCTTGAAACAGAAACGCATCGTATCGCTAAGCTTTTTATTGCGGGCAATGAAGCGATTTTGAATCCAATTCTCAAGCAGAATGGCTTGAGCGAGCATCCTTTGTTGGAGATTATTCATACCGATCAAGTTATTGATATGGATGAGAAGCCCATGCAGACATTGAAGCACAAGAAGGAGTCTTCGATGTTCAAGGCGATTGATTTGATAAAACAAGGGCAAGCAGAAGCGGTGTTGAGTTGCGGTAATACGGGAAGTTTGATGGCGGGCAGTACGTTGAAATTGCGTACCATCCCTGGGGTAACCCGTCCAGCGCTTGCTAGCGTTATTCCAACCCGCACACATCGTTTCATATTGATGGATGTCGGTGCTAATCCCAATTCTACCGCGCAAAATTTGGTGCATAACGCTATTTTAGGTTCGCACTTTGCTAAGGCGGTTTTGAAAATCGACAGTCCACGCGTGGGGCTTTTAACCATCGGTACGGAAGAAGGCAAAGGCAATGAATTGGTGCATAAAGCGCACGAAATTTTGAAGCAACTGACGGATATTCGCTTGAATTACAGCGGTTTGATTGAGGGATTCGATCTTTTTGCAGGAAAAGTCGATGTAGTGGTTTGTGATGGCTTTGTAGGCAATATCCTGCTTAAAACGTGTGAGTCGCTGTTCTTGGAATTGAAGGATTTTTTGAAAGAGCAATTTTCGAAAAATTGGTTGCGGCGTTTAGGCGCTCTGGCTTCTCAAGGGGTTTTTAAAACCATGCGCGAGCAGTTTTCGCCCGATAAATTTAGCGGAGCACCTCTGTTAGGGCTCAATGGTTGGGTTTTTAAGTCGCATGGTTCCAGCAAAGCAGGCGCGATTGCGGGTGCCATAAATATGTGCTTGAATTGTTTGGATGTTTACGATCTTAAAACGGTGGTTTCAGATGTCGCATACGCAAACGAACGGATAAATACGATTGAGGAAGTTCATGAATGATTATTCTATCATAATCCGCGGAGTTGGGCATTATTTACCCAAGAAGGTGCTTACGAACGACGATCTTTCGAAGCTGGTGGAAACTTCGGATGAGTGGGTTCGTACGCGTACTGGAATTTCGCAAAGGCACATCGCTTCCGAGAATGAAGCTTGTTCGGATTTGGCTTTAGAAGCGGCGAAAAACGCTTTGGAAGATGCAAAGTTGACGCCATCCGATATCGATTTACTGATTGTAGCAACGGTTACGCCCGATATGTCATTCCCTTCTACCGCTGCTATTTTACAGGCGAAATTGGGATTAAACCACGTGATGTCCTTTGATATCAATGCGGCCTGTTCAGGTTTTTTGTACGCAATTGAAGTGGCGCGTGGTTTGCTATCGAATAGTTACTATCGCCGGGCGTTGATTATCGGAAGCGAAAAATTATCTTCGATCGTTAACTGGAAGGATCGCACGACGTGCGTGCTATTTGGTGATGGCGCCGGAGCTTTTATTCTAGAAAAAGTTGAAGAACCGGGATTGGGAATCTTAGACGGAACTTGTGGCGCAGATGGATCCAATCCGAGCATCCTCTGTTTACCGGCAGGCGGATCGTTACGTCCTGCATCTCATGAGACCGTTGATGCTCAGCTGCATTATGTTTCGATGAATGGCAAGGAGTTGTTCAAAATGGCCGTCCGATTGATGGCAAAATCTATAACAACTTTGCTGGAACGCAACCATTTGAAGAAGGAAGATATCGCTTGTTTGGTACCCCATCAGGCCAATTTGCGCATTATTCAGTCGCTAGCTCAGCTGATCGATGTGCCCATGGAGCGCGTTTTCTGTAATTTGGATCAGACCGGAAATACTTCCGCAGCCTCCATTCCTTTAGCATTTTCTCAAGCAAAAGCATCGGGAAGATTCCATAAAGGCGATTACGTTGTTTTGGTGGCTTTTGGTGGTGGACTTACTTGGGGAGCTACACTCATTAAATACACATGAAAAAGAAGATTTTAGTCGTTTTATGTTTGTTACCCCTAGGGGGATGTTTCAAAACGGTGCATGATGACATTCCGTCGGCACAAATTATCCTAAAATCGCCGATGCGTGAAGCGGATGCGTTGCGATATTTTGAGGTAGGTCAGCAAGCGGAATTGGGTGGCAGAGCGGAGGAGGCATTGAAAAATTACGATTATATCTGCCATCATTTCTTAGAAACCGAAATCGCACCGTATGCTTTTCACAAAAGCGGTACATTGTTGAAGCATCTTGGCAAAATGGAGCAAGCTTTTGAGAAATTAAAGTTTGTTACCAAGAATTACGTTGCTTATGAGGGTTACAACGATGTGCTCCGCGATGAGTTCGAAGTTGCTTGTATATTAATGGAGCGCTATAAGAACAAAAAATCCTGGAAATGGTTAAATTTCTTCAAAGACGCAACGCCGGCGATTGACTGTTTTAAGCATATTGTAGACACGTCGCCACGTTCTGAAAATGCTTCTCAAGCGCTGTATTACATGGCGCAGTTGCAATTTGAGAGCGGCGAAAAAGCAAAGGCGGTGGAAACTTTGGATCGAATTATCGCTGAATATCCAGCCAGTAAATGGCTTCCGGATGCTTATTTGTTGGAAGCAAAAATATACTTATCTTTCGTGAATGGCGCTCAAAATGACCAGGGAATGACGCTGAAAGCCATCCATTGTTATGAAGATTTCTTGCTTTTGTTCGGTGAAGATGCGGATCTTGCCGACAAAGTGGGTGAGGCGAAGCAGTTGCTGTATGAAGCGGAAGCTTTGTATGCGAGAAGCCGCCTGGTTTTGGGTGATTTTTACCTATATCGGCGCAGTTATCCGCAAGGAGCGATCCTATTTTACAATGAAGCGCGTACCTTAGCACCCACTTCCGATGTGGCTATTCAAGCCAACCGAAGCATTGATTTTGCAAATTCAGGCAATCCAGCGCCGATGACGTGGGCAGATCGCTGCTTTGGTCGTATCGTTTATAAACCTGCTCAATAAGTATGTTCGAAATCCTAAAGCAAACCGGTCCTTTTATTTACCCTTTGTTGGTATTGTTTATATTGGGTGCGGTGTTCTTTTTCGAACGTTTGTTTTTCTTGCATAAAGGGCAGATACGCCCGGAGAGCTTTTTGAAGGGTATTTTTAATTTGCTTGATAAACAGCGCATTGTGGAGGCGGTTACGTTGTGTGAAGAAACGCCAGGAGCGGTGGCGCGTTTGGTAAAGGTGGGATTGGTAGCATTTCAAAATAAGTCCGAAGTGCCTATAAATGCCATAAAACGCCAGGCTTTGTTGGAATTGCCTATGCTTCGGAAACGCGTTGAATCTTTGCGCGCTATGGGCCTGTTAGCTTCGTTGTTAGGGCTTATAGGTACTGTGTTTTTCCTTTTGAAAGGCTTTTGGCTATTGGGGTCCTTGCAAGCTTATACGCAATTGACGAGCTTTTCACTCTATATTTTGGGAGCGCTGTGCGTAACGTTTTACGGATTATTGGAAATGTTTTTGTTTTATGCTGCCTATCATTTCTTGATGGGACGCGTACGGGCGCTCATTTTCGATATGGAGTGGACCACGAACGAATTGCTGTTGTTTTTGGAAAAACCACATGAAAACGTCCAATAGTTTTGAGCCATTGGCTTTGCGCAACCACCTGGAAGAGGCGACCGAGAAGGCATTGCATCTGGATTGGTGTCCGTTTATCAATGTGATTATTATTGGTTTAGGATTGTTTTTGCTAAGTTCGAAGTGGGTATGTCCGCCCGGGGTGCAGCTCCATTTACCTAAAATAAAAAGCAGTTTAGCTTACAATACCGCGTTGCCATCGGAAGATGTGGTGGTTATCGACAAAGATTTGCGTATATTTTTTAACCATCGTTACTTTCATTCGCAACAGGTCGCATCATTATTTCAGGGAGAACATGGACAAGATACGCTTATTTTGAAGGCAGATGATGCTGTACCGATCGGTTATATTTTAAAAATTTCCGAGCAAGCGCGAACGAATGGGTACAAAGCCGTACAAATCGCTGTGGACGTTCAATGAAATACATACGTTGGCTGTTGTTTTTGTTATTGCTGGTATGCTTTTTTAAAGGTCTGATGCAGCGCCCTTTTTTTAGAGAATTGCCAATGTTATTGCTTCCTGAGCAAAATTCGGATGTGATTTTAAAAAAGTCGAATTATAGTGCTTATGATGACGTCCTAGATCCTCGGCCGATTTGCATCCATACTAAGAATAACTTTTCTTATTTTTCACCGCATGGCAACTTGGAGGAGAATTGCATCATTTCGCGCTTGAAATCCAATCTTTCCCTCAATGGTGCGAATTTGCTTGATGATAAAATCATTGCAACCTCGCAGAAAGATTTTTCGCTGGAAGTAACACCGGTTTGGGCTACAAAGCGCACGTTGCCTATACGCATCGTAGATCAAAAAGCTCAAAAGCCGATATTTATTCCCAAATTGCAGTATTGAGGGATTTTTTGTAAAAAATCTCCCAAGCCCTCTAAAAAGCAGGACAGAAACCCTGCACCCGAGTCATTTTTGCAACATCGTTGCAAAATTATGAAAGTTTTTGAGGGTCTAAGGGAAGCTTTTTTCAAGCGTTTCCTTACAAAATGAGTTACATTTTGAAGTTTTCAATCAAAAAGCGCCATCTGCAGGTTGGTAGGATTTTCTTTTTCTTTGTCCCGGAAAGAAGGCGGATTGTAGATGCGCGTCTGCAGCTGTTGTTCTTCTTGCTGAACCAAACGCTCTGCAATGTCTTTAACGTGCATCATCAGCCAACGGTAGGTCTGTGTCCCTGGACGGTAATCTGCCGGCCCATAACAATCGACGCGGCCGTTTTGAAGCAGCATATCGTTCTGTTTAAAATCTTGCAAAGAATCTGGCGCGTGTACTGCAAAGGTCTTTCCGCCACGTTCTCGAATAATCGCAAACATAGGAATATCGCTGGGGCCATCTGCAATATAAATCATGTTTTCGATGGGAATACGGCGATCTGCTTGCGCGATGGAAGCATTTACGCTCATCTTTGGATTCTTATTGACGCCTTTATTGATTTCAAACAGGTAGCGCGTTTTTGAGGTATTATCGATAACGCGACCGATTTGGGCAATCTCTTTCGTTTCATTGCTTAATGCCATATTTTCTTGCAAGAGGAAGCCGGGTAACATCGGTTCTTCGATGAATTCACAGCCGAAAATGCCATCCACGTAGGGAGCGATTTTGGAACCACGTATCATTTCTGCCAATCCGCAGCTGATGATGTAGTGTTCCAGTTTTATGTTGTGCTTTTTGAAAACATCGTTTTGTTCTATTTGATCTTTTAGCGTCTTAAAAAATTCCGGCAAGCCTTTGTGTATGGGCAATTCCCGTCCCAACTCACGCAATTTTTCATTGTTCAATCCCGGTAATAGACCTTCCTTAACGTAGGTCAGCATGTGATTCAGATAAAGAAAATCCTCGGTCACACAAATTTTTTGCTGCGCATAACGTTGCGGAAGCGCGTTCACTTCATCCCAAAACTTTTGGCAATCCAAATTAAACGCTTTGAACAGCGTTTCCTGCATAAATCCCGGAATAATAGTCTTATCAAAATCCCAAATGCATGCTATAATGTTCGTACCACTCATAAAACAAGTTTAATTATAGCGCTTTATAAAACTTCAACAAGCTTTTTGAAGAATTTTTTTGAACGTCCCACAATATTTCAATGCCAGCGCGTGTCCACCAGGTAGTTAATTATAAGGGAACTTTTTGAAAAAAGCTTCCCTTAGACCCTCAAAAGCAGGGCAGCGGCCCTGCACCCAAGTCATTTTGCAACGCCGTTGCAAAAAAAAGAGCAAAAGCTTTAAGAGGGTTTGGGAGAGCTTTTACAAAAAATCTCCCAAAATCGCAACGTCTTAACGCATGTAGATGGGTTCTAATTTGTTCTTCTTGAGGATTGAATTTTTATCAAAAATAGCATAATAAATGAGAAGAGGCAGTAAATTTTTACGATGAAGCTATACATTATGGGGATTTGTGGGACGGCGATGGCGCATGTAGCGTTATTGTTACGGCAGATGGGGCATAACATTTGCGGAAGTGATACGAAATTCTTTGATCCGATTGCGGGGCTGTTAAAACGGAACGATGTAACGACATTCCAAGGCTATGATGTTGAGCGTTTATGTGAAATTGCACCCGATGCTGTTATTGTGGGTAATGTGATATCGCGCGGGAATCCAGAGATGGAGTTTTTGCTAAATACGCACAAATTCCCTTTCTATTCCTTCCCGGATTTTTTGGAAAGACACCTATTCCATCAACGCGATATGTGGGTGGTTACCGGCACGCACGGGAAAACAACGACGACCACATTGACCGCGTATTTGCTAAAAACGAAAACTCAACCGGGGTTCCTCATTGGCGGTCTGCCCTTGGATTTCGAATGCGGTTGTCATCTGGGTAATAGCGAAGCGCCTTTTGTCATCGAAGGGGATGAGTACGATACGGCATTTTTTGATAAACGTAGCAAGTTTCTGCATTATGCACCTCGTACACTGATCATCAACAACTTGGAGTTTGATCACGCCGATATATTCCGGGATTTGCAAGATGTTCAGCGGGCATTTTATCATCTGACGCGCTTAGTGCCACAAAACGGACGCATTTTGATGAATGGCGATGATCCGTCAGTAACCTCTTTGGCGCCTTGCGATTGGACGCAGGTAATTACGGTTGGTTTCGGTGAACAAAACGATTGGCGCATTACCCATTTTGACGAAAGTAGCTCCGGTATCCAATTCGATCTTTGCAAAGGTGAAATTTGCCCATTTCCGCATATTTCGGCATCCTTGCTGGGAAGTTTCAATGCGCGAAATATTGCAATGGCGTGCGCGGCGTGTTATGAAAACGGTACTGATATAGATACGAGCGTTTTAAAACAGTTCCGCGGCGTTGCACGGCGGCAAAAGGTATTGCAGCAAAGCAATAACTTTATTTTGATGGAGGATTTCGGTCATCATCCGACCGCTATTCATGCGACATTACAGTCATTGCGGCATTGCTATCCAGCGTACAAAATCGTTGCCTGCTTTGAACCAGCCTGCAACACCAGTGCTTCCGAAAATTTTCAACGCAACGCCGTGTTTGCATTCGAATCTGCCGATGAAGTGTGGCTGCTGCCTGCGAAATCGAAGCTCTACAGCGATAAATTTGTTCCTACCTTAGCGGCACTCAATCCTAATGAGATAGCGCAACAATTGACACACGAGAAGCATTCCGTTTGTATTTTATCTTCTTACGACGATCTGCAAGCTAAATTAAACGCTGAGCACCTGACTCACGACAAAACGCTCGTTTGTTGCTTCTCTAATGGTCCGCTTTCGGATTTTCTGAACAAATTTTAACGTATTTTGGGGAGCGCTTCTGTAAGACCTCTCCCAAATCCTCAAAAATTTTCTTTTTTTGCAGCGGCGTTGCAAAAAGAGCAAAAGTTTTAAGGGTGTTTGAGGGATTTTTTACAAAAAATCTCTCAAACTCCTTTAAAAGCATGGCAGCAGCTTTGCGAAATGACTTGGGTGCAGGGCCGCTGCCCTGCTTTTGAGGGTCCAAGGGAAGCTTTTTTCAAAAAGTTCCCTTAAGTTATAATTATTCCACGGACAAAATTTCTAAGGCGATGCTGTCGGCCAATAGAAGGCCTTTGGGGGTACAACGAATGCAATTGTCAGATAAAATGAGCAGGTCCTCTTGTGCCAAGGTTTCCCAAAGCTTTATGTATCGTGTTTTAGGGGCGTTGGGGAAACGTTGTTGTAATTGGATTAAATCAACTCCTTGGCAGGTTCTCAGACCAAAAATGAGGCAATCTTTGTAGAGCATTTCTTCGCTTAATAGAGCTTCGTTAATGCGTTTGTCATCCATCCAAGCTTTCATATCGAATGAATTTTGGAAACGGCGCATAGCGTACTGAGAAGCCGCGCTGGGTCCCCAACCGATCCATTCTTGCATTCGCCAAGTATTCATGTTATGTAAGCATTGAAAGCCAGGTTTGGAAAAGTTGGAAACTTCATAATGTTCATACCCCTGTTCCGCCAAGAAACGCCATGTAAATTCATAAAAATCCGCTTCCTTATTTTCATCAACCGCTTTATGCTTTTCCGGTGTAAAAGGGCCTGTGTCGTTTTCATAGGATAGGCAATAAGTCGATAAATGTTCGGGATTGAGATGTACCGCGGTTATTAGATCCTGTTCCCATTGTCCCAGGGCAGAAAAATCTGGAGGGAAAATAAGATCCAAATTGACGTTTTCGAAACCTACCTCTCGAATCCAATCGTACGCTTGATAGGTTTGCTCTGCGGATTGATGACGTCCCAAACGCTTTAACGTTTCAGGATTAAAACTTTGTACTCCCATAGAGATACGTGTAACGCCTAGAGCTTTTAGTGTTTGAAGCTTTTCACGCGTAATCGAATTGGGTGAAACTTCCACGGTCCATTCTTTGAGATTTTTATCTCGCGGACAGAACGAAGCTAAGGTTTGCAAATCGCCTTCACTTAAACAACTTGGGCTTCCTCCGCCCCAAAAAATGGTCTCATAGCTTCTGCTTCCAATTTCTTTGTGCCAAAAAGCGCTTTCTTCTGCTATTTTATCCAAATATTGCTTCAAAATATCTTTGCTGGGGCGTGTTTTAAAAAAATGGCAATAGTCGCATTGATTCGAACAAAAAGGCACATGGACGTAAAGACCTAAAGATAAAGCTTGTAAGTTCATAAAAATTGTTAAAAATATAAGCCATGAAATGTGTTAAGCCAATGATAAAAGCTCTTTTTTCTCAAGCTAGCAAAGGTTTGCTACTATTAAGTTTGGCGGGATGTTCGCAGACGTTGACCAACGTAACGCCACAGATTGCTCAGCGCAATCCTTCCAACATGTATCGCTTTACAACACGGTGCAATGTAGATCCTGCGAGAGTTATTCCGGGTAGTTTTCAGATAGATTTAATTATCGATGGAGAACGTCATCCCTTGCAAATGGAAACATTAACACCGGCGTTTTATTTCTATGATCACACCATGGGTATGGATAGGACAAATGCCAAGTATTATTTTGAATTGAATTATCAACAAAATAACCGTGGCAAGTTGAGAAATTTCGTTGTAAAAACGCCCTTGTCGGAATTTCAGATTCAGGAACGGTGCTGTTTCTGTTTAGATAACGAACGTGGGCCTGTTGGTGCTGAAATGAAGGTTTTGGGCCGTGGATTTTCGGAAGGCGATCGCGTTATTTTGGGTGAATACAACGCACCGACTTCTTATATTTCAGAAAATGTGCTTTCTTTCCAAATTCCACCGGTTATTGCAGGGAAAACATATCCAGTCTATACTTTATGCAATGGCGATAAAAATTTCGTAGGAAATCTTCTCGTGGATAATAGCCGTTTTTCAGTCGACCCAAAGAGTTTAGAGATAAGCAAAGGCGAAAAAACAGATTTGCTTATAGAAACCTCTTGTGCACTTAATGCCGATTTGTATGTAAACGTTACCACGGATGTTCCGGATAGCGTCATTATGCCCGAGGTTCGAATCCCTGCAGGTGAATCTTCGACACACGTTACCATTGAAGGTGGCGAACCAGGCAAGGGTAGCTTGTTTATTTCGGCTCAGGGCTTTGATGAGTTGGAAGTTCCCATCCAGGTTGCGGATGAGCTCGAGGAAGAAGAGAAATAAGTTTTAGAGGAGTGCCTACGTTGCAAGTTTGAGGGATTTTTTGTAAAAAATCCCTCAAACTTCCTTAAAAGCAGGGCAGCGGCCCTGCACCCCAGCCATTTTGCAGCATCGCTGCAAAAAAATAAACGTTTTTGAGGGTTCAAGGGAAGCTTTTTTCAAAAATTTCCCTTATAATCTAACGACACGCGCCAAAAGAGAACGAAAGAGGATTTACCTCAATTGGCACATTTCGCTGTAAAGGCGTTGAATTTTGTGTCCATAAGTGTCGCGATGTCGGATGGCATCAGACAAGGATTTATAAGTTTTTGGATCGTAACCTGGGAATGCCCATAGGCCGGATAAATCCTCGATACAAGGAGCACAACCGCGTTTTTTTACAAGTTCAAAACGAGAATCCACACAGCGCAGATTTAATTTTTTCTTGCAAGCATAAGCTTTTAAATGCTGAATTTGTGCGCGGATGCCTTCTTGTGGGGTTTTAAAAGATAAGCCGGGTTCTTTATTTCCGGTAGTTCCGAGACCTGCAAAATTATTTTGGGCAGGTTTCACATCGCCACCAAACTTGAAAAAGTTGGTTTCATGCAACGATTGAGCGAAAGCAAGATCGCCACGGACGCCTTCTTTTTTGCCTTCTTCTAGAAAATATTTAACATAGCCTAGATATTTTTCACCCACTTTGGGATTTTTTTTCAGTAGATAGCAACGCATCTGTCGTTCAGTGCAGTGAGATTTTCCCATTATGTGTGTTTTAGCGAGAACAATGCCCGGAAACAGCAGGATAAATACCCACAAAAATATCTTCTTCAACATGAGGTCATGTTAAAGATTAAAGTAGGAAAGTGCAAGGGTAAAACGAAAAAATGACGTGCAAGATTAAAATTTTGGCACAAAGTCTGCTTGATTTGTTGTTGATGGAATTAGGGATTGAACAAAATGCTTTAACGATGCACGCCTTGGAAAGACAACAGGACGTTATCGCGCACAACCTGGCGAATGTAACAACTGCCGGGTTTCAAGAACGAATTCCAGGATTTATTGGGAAGAAGAATGGGATTGTTGAGTTCGAAAGGCTAAGACCATTCGCTAGCCTAACTCCTCACTTGCGTCTTAATAGTAACGAAACTATAGGAACATTGGAGCATACGCAAGTGCCGACAGATGTTGCCTTGAATGGTAAGGGATTCTTCAAAGTACAGTCTCTCGATGGGCAAAAGGTGTCGTTTACACGCAATGGATCGTTCCGTTTTAATTCGGAAGGCTATTTGTGTGACCCTCAGGGAAGGATTGTCTTAGGCAACGCCGGAAGCATACAGGCTAATAATAATGGTGATCCCATCTATATCAACTCAATGGGGCAAGTGTTTGAAGGTGATCAACAAATCGGTGCTTTGGTTGCCTTCACTTTGCCCGATGCAATGAAAATAAATCCTGGGGCGGAATATGATCCTGCAAATTTAGTAGGTGTGCAACAAGCAGAAGATGTAAAATTTGAATCGGGGTGTTTGGAACACAGCAATGTTTCATCGGTACGAGAAATGGTTCAAATGATACAAGTTTCTAATGCCCATGAAGCCAATCGTATCGCTATTCGTCAGTGGGATAATGAATTGGGTGAAGCGATTGATGTACTTGGAAATGTAGGATAATTTTATGGAACTCGCACTTTATTCAGCTGCAACCGGAATGGATGCCCAACAACGCAATTTGGATGTCATTGCCAATGATATCGCAAATGTTAATACGACGGCTTATAAGCGTACACAAAACGAATTTAAGGATTTGATTTATCAAACCTTGAAGCCGATCGGTATGGATCCAGGAGATGGGTCACAAACGCCGATAGGTATTCAGGTGGGAAATGGTACGCAATTGGCAGCTACTACAAAGATCTTTACGCAAGGGCAGTTGACACAGACGGGGAATGAACTGGATGTGGCCATTGAAGGAAACGGGTTTTTCGAGGTAAAAATGCCCGATGGACGCACCGTTTACACGCGCGATGGTTCTTTGAAGGTAAATGCGGAGGGTAAAGTTGTAAATGCGGAGGGGTTAGAGATCGGAAGCGGTTTCCAAGATGTTCCGATCAATCGTGAAAGCGTAGCGATTTCTCCCAATGGTACGGTTTCGATTATGATGCCTGATGGTACCACGCAGGCTTTCAATGTACAGCTGGCAAAATTTGCTAATCCTTCCGGTCTGAAGAGTCTGGGGAATAATCTCTTTGAAGCTACCGACGCCAGTGGTGAAGCGACTTTAGGAGATCCCGGAATCGATGGTTACGGAAATATGCGCCAATATTATTTGGAAATGTCCAACGTAAATGTAGTTCAATCAATGGTCAATATGATCATTGCGCAACGGGCTTACGAAATGAATTCGAAGTCCATACAAACCGCTGATGAAATGATGTCGAGGATTAATCAATTAAAGCACTGATATGCCCTATTCTTTATCGTTTATTTTTCTGCTTTTGTACTTGCTCATGTGTCATGTGCTTCCGCTTAGGGCAACGTTGGCGCAGTGGGATCTCATTTTGGAACCCATAGCTCAAGTTGCTTTAAAAGAGCAAGTGGAACATAAGCAAATAGCGAAAGAAGAACAAAGTTCTTTGGAACCACTTGTTTTGGAACGATTGAAAGACGTATTAGCGGAAAGGTATCATCTTAATGGTAAAGTTGTTTTAACGCCTTTGGTTCACTGGAACGTTAAGCTCTCTGAAAGTGATTGGTCCATAGAGTTGGTAAACGCACCCCAACGGTTAATGCCTACCACAGCGTTTAATATTCGAATCATTCAAAATAACAAAGTGCTTGCTTCCAATAAGAATTGGATGTTGCAGGTTGAAAATCGTGTTACGTGCTTATGTGCACGACATAATTTGATTCCACAAATCGCGGTGGATTTCCGAGAGTTTAAGACAGAAGAACGTAATTTATTAAACACTTCAAAGCGCCCCTTCCCGATCGATATTGAAGGTGCTTTTCGCCTAAAACATCGTATGGCAGTCGGCGATATCTTATTTGAGGATAGCGTTGAAAAACAGGCTCTGGTTCATAAGGGAAGCAGCGTGGATGTGTTCATTAAGAAGGGATATTTGACGTTAAGTTTGAAGGGAATCGCCCTGGATAGCGGAGATTTAGATGAAATTATTCTGGTGAGAAATACCTCCAGTAACAAAACGTTTCGCGGGAGAATTATAGATGCAAACACGGTTCAAGTGGCTTTTTAGTGCGTGCCTAATGATGGCTTTACCGCTGAATGCGGATTCTTTGTGGACAGCTTCGCAGACAACGAATTTGTTTTCCGATGTTAAGGCTAAAAACAAAGGTGATATCGTTGTTTTGTCTATTGCTGGGGGTGTTTATATAGAAAAAGAAATTGAAGGTGATGACGGCAAAAATTCCGTTATTCCGGACAAAAAATATCCTTTTGTAAAAAAGGTGTTAGATCGGTTTCTACAACATACGCAGTATAGTTTTCCGGCGCCTTATCACTCGCCTGAGACGTACTACCCTGGTACGAAGATATCCATGCAGGTTATGGATGTGTTACCCAATGGGAATTTAGTATTGGAAGGCGTAAGAAAGTACAAGTTTTGGGATACGTACAAATACGAAGTTATAAGAGGTATTGCACGTTCGGTAGATATAGAGCGTGATAATACGATAACTGCTGACAAAATTTCTCGCTTGACCATCGATTATGCTACCGGAAATTCGTTCGAAGATGCTAAGCGTAACGGTCTGATAACCAATTTGAACAACCTTTTGGATCCTTATTGATATGCGGAAGTTGATTTATATTTTGATTTTTATGTTGGGTGCGAGTGTTCAAGGTGCCTACATCAAGAATTTGGTTCATTTGGATGGCGATCGCGACAATCAGTTGGTGGGCTATGGTTTGGTTGTCGGTTTGGATGGCAAAGGCGATACGACGCAAGAAGCGTCTACTGCTTACCAGAGCATGAAGAACATGATGCTCAATTTTGGTATGAAAACCGATAAAGAGATCAAAGCCAAAAATATTGCTGCGGTTATGGTTACAGCCGATGTCAAATCGTTCGCGAAGAATGGTAGCCGCATCGATGTTTTGGTTTCCTCGATTGGTGACGCTAAGAGCTTGCAAGGAGGCATTTTATTGCAAACACCGCTGAAAGGTGCTGATGGTAATGTTTATGCGGTCGCACAGGGTTCGGTGGTCATTGGTGGATTTATGGCATCCGGTGGTGACGATAGTGGAGGGGCTAATGGTAGCGCCAATGTTCAGCAAAACCATACGACCGTAGGTCGCGTTATCGATGGTGCTATCATAGAAAAAGAAATTCCGGTTAATTTGCTAAAAAATAATTCTATCGACTTGAATTTGGTAAATCCCAATTTTGTAACGGCGGTTCGAATTGCAGATTGTATCAACAAAAAATTCCCGGGATCTTCGCAGGCGCTTTCGCCAGCCAATGTTAACGTCATTGTTCCTGAGGACTATCGTGGACAGCTGACCAACTTTGTTGCCCAGATTGGAACGTTCGATGTTATTCCGGATACAAAAGCAAAAATTATCGTAAATGAAAGAACCGGCACGATTGTAGCTACAGAACAGGTAAGGATATCTACCGTTGCGGTAAGTCATGGCAGTTTGACGATTACCGTGGCGGAGGAATCGAATGTAAGTCAACCGGAAGCTTTTTCCGAAAAAGGAGAAACAAAAGTGGTAAAAAATGCAACCGTACAGGTAAAAGATACCTCTAAGTCGTTTATGATGTTGAACGAATTTCCAACGGTTCAGGAATTAACCGGTGCCTTGAATCAAATCGGAGCTTCCACGCGTGATATGATAACCATTTTACAGAGCATAAAGGCTGCCGGAGCATTGCAGGCAGAATTGGTAACATTATGATGATAGAACCGCTAAATTCTTTTCCGTTGCAAAACGGTCTTCAAAAACCGACGATCGAATCAACGAGTCAGCAATTTGAAGCGTTGATTTTTCGCCAATTTTTAGAGAAGGCGCTGAAGCCCATTTTTAAGAGCAATCTGTTGGGTGAAAGTAATGCGACGGACACCTATCGTTCTTTCCTCGTGGATGGCTTATCGCAAGCGATTGCCAGTACACAACCTTTAAAACTCAACCAATATTTAAAATCCGTTGACCATGAAAAATGAAAAAATAAAACTCAATTTTGATTTCGATAAGCTCGCAGATTCTTTCCGAAAAGAAATTGCAGAATTTGGTTCCTTATTGAATTTGATTTACGAGCAACAAAATTGCCTCGTTGAGCATAATCCGGTGTCGTTGTTGCAAGCGACCTCAAAAATCGAGGCACAACTGCCTGCAAATCAGCTAGCAACAGCAGATCGTACGGCATTGATGCAACAATTGGCTGAAGAGTTGAATATGGAAGAAATTCCTCTGAATGAATTGCCAGGGTTTGTACCGTCGGAGCTGCAGTCGTTGTTCAAAGCCTTGGTCGATGAAATCGTTTCGCTTCGTTTCCGTATAAAAAACAAAACGCAAATCCAGCAGAAATTGTTAGGACAAGCACAAATGATTAACAGTTCCGTTATCGAGCATGTCATTCCCAACGCGAAGCTTTATAACAAGCATGGGAAATCGCTCTTTTCACTCTCTGAAACGGCGTCCTTATTATGAGTGTAAATCTACATCAGACATTATATAATACCGCTGACGCCTTGAATATTCACACGCGGGCAATAGAAGTTATCGGTCAAAATATTGCCAATGTTAATAATGAAGCGTATGCAGCGCGAAGAGTTCGCATTTCAGCAAGTCCAACTATGGCAATCGCACATGGTCGAAAGGGTGGAACCGCCGGTGTGTTGGATTTATCGGTTATAACGGAACGTGAGGCATTGGTAGATCGTCAGATTGTGCAAACTTACCTGCGCACAGGCAAACTAGAGCGGGAATCGGAAAACAACGAATTGTTGGAAAACTTATTGGGTGAGACATTTCAGTTGAATGCGCAAGGTGCGATAGAATTGGGGGATACCTTTTCAACGAAAGGTATTTCTTACGATTTACGGGAATTCTTTAACGCTTGTTCGGCTTTAGGCGCGGATCCTATTTCTTCCCCAGAAAAAATGAATGTTTTGAGCCGTGGACAAAGTTTGGTCGATCGGTTTACGTACCTAAAAAATCGTTTTGCTGAAATGGATGAAAATATGACGCTCCGTATTCAAGAAGAAGCGGAACAAGTGAATGCCATATTGGAAGAAATTGCACTTCAAACGCAAAAAATTAACGATTTTGAAAAACCTTACCGTCAGGATAAAGCATTTGAATTGCGTGAAAGTCGGCAAGCAAATTTGGAAAAATTGGGTCGCTTAATGCAGATCGATGTGGCTGAAAACGGAACCTCATTTAAGATTTTTTCTGGAGGTATCGAATTATTAGATGGGCGAAGAGTCCGCGGACAATTGTCCTTTGATGGTACCGATTTCAAATTTGGAGGGAATGTTGTCGTTATGACACAGGGACATCTTGGTGGAGATTTCGAAACCAAGTTCGTTCGTATGCCCGCGATGAAAACTGCCTTGAATAAATGGATTGAAAACTTTACAACACATATCAACGCGGCTTATGACATCAATCAGGACGGCGCAAAGCTATTTGATGGGACCAATATAGATACGTTTGCCCTGGTTGCGCAACTGAGTACGTTGAAAACCAGCTCTTCGGATGCAAATCCTTCGGCCAATGACCGTATTAACGCAGTTATAGCGGTTCAAAATGAAAAAATTGAAGGAAGTACGCTGGAAGAAGGTTACCGCAAATTTGTTATAGATACGGCCCAAAATTTCAAAGCCACATCGAATATGTTGGAAAGTGAACTTTTGGTACAAAAAATGCTTATTCAACAGCGAGAAAACAGAATCGGTGTTTCTATCGATTCGGAGTTGGTCAGTTTGATAAGATCGCAGAAGGCTTTCCAGGCGGCAGCGAAGATTATCACTTTGGTCGACGAGTTGTTGGACACCGCCATTAACCTAGTAAAACGTTGATATGAATATTTCTTCTCAGGGATTTGCCAACCGGTACAGCAGCAACCTGCAGGTACTGCAGGGCAACAATTTGAGGCTTATCGAGCAAGTTAGCACGGGACACCGTATGCAAAAGCCGAGCGATGATCCTTCATCGGCATCAACGCTTATTCGCGTGCAATCGCATCGAATGGAAATCTCACAGTGCTTACGAAACAGTGCTTATGCGCGCTCATTAACGGATATATCGGCGCAGACTATCGAAAAAATGATGGAAGTTAACACCGATATTGGTGCTTATTCGGTACAATATTCGAGCTTAAATCACGATGCTTTGGTGGGTATCCGCAGTACAATTGATGGTTTGTTGGAACAAATGGTCGATTTGATCAACACAAAGCAAATGGATACGTACTTGTTCGGTGGCAATAAGCTTACCGAGAAACCTTTTGCTGTGACACGCGACCCGGATACGCAGCGTATCGAAAGTGTTCAATATGTCGGTAGTACAAGTAACAATACGTATGCGATATCTCCCAGTGTTGAGCTAAATTCCTTGACAGATGCTGCAGAAAATCAAAGAATGAAAACAGCTTTGGATAACTTGATTGCTTTACGAAATGCGTTTTATGAAGATCCGCCGAACCTTTCGGATATACAAACGTTAGGGCAAAGGGTTAATCAAGATAATCAGACTATTTTTGCGGACATATTGGGAAATTTGGGCGCAAAGTTGACTCGAATCGAACATGCTGAGCAACAAAATCAGTTTATTAACGAAGATTTGGAAAAGATTTCTACGCAACATGCCGATGTCGATATGGCGGATATGGTCGTAAAATTGCAACAATCTCAATGTGCTTACCAGGCGGCATTGCAAGCCGGAAGCAAGGTGTTAAATCTTTCACTGCTCAACTATTTATAACTATGATGAAATGGACTCAACAGAAACCTATAGCTTGTATCGATGATACAGCTTTATCATTCGAATTATACTTGCCGGAAGGGTTGATTGGAATGAATGAACTGAAACGCTTCCGAGGAATTATAGAAAAGGATATGCCTTTTATCGAGTTGCGATCATTGGAAGAATCGCACTTAGGATTTTGGGCGATGGATCCCTTCCCGTTTGTCGACCAATATAGCATTGAAATTTCGGATGATGATGTTGATGCTTTGGGTATAAAAGACGGTATTGATGGTTTCTTTTTAACCCTAGCGACCATGAATAAATCCAACATAACGCTTAATTTGATGGCCCCCATTCTGATTAATCGGAAAACTCAACAAGGGAAGCAGGTCGTTTTAGAGAACTATAAAAACTATTCCGCTCGCCATGTCATCTATGAAGGAGCCATACAATGCTTGTCTTAACTCGAAAACCCGAAGAATCCATTATTGTTGTCTCACCCAGCGGCGATACAATGGAGATTCATTTAGCGAAGATCGATAACGATCGCGCGAAGATTGGTATCGAGGCTCCGACAGATTTCAGGATATTCCGTAAGGAAGTATATGATATGGTTTTACAGTCCAATTCCGCAGCTCAATGCGACCCCGGAAGCTTCGATAAAACAAAATTGCAAAAGACCTTTTTGCAGTAGATGCGTGCGGTGTAGAACATAAACCACATAGGCATCAAAATATAACATTCGTCATAGTGAACAACTAAGGCTTGGTTGGGGTGTGATTAACGAATTCCCATGGAGCTGGCCCATGGGAAATTTTCGAATAAAAATTACTTCAACGCAAGTATTGTTCTAAGACGGGGTAAATCTTCAATATCTCTTCTTTTTTCAAAGAACTTGCCTCGTCAAATCGCCGCAAAATTTCAATACACCTATCAACTTCTTCGGTTTTCTCTAGGAGGTAGACATCTCCCTCATCACGCCTTTGTACCGCCAAACACATATAATGGACTAAATAAGAGATCATTTGGTTAAGATGATCGGTACAAATTTTATTGCTTCCATGGGGTTTAGCTACGGAATTGGGATAGGTGTGCATGTCATAAAACTCTCTACCCCATCCCTCCAATTTGACAAGACTTAATACATATTCAGTTTTATCATTAATACGAAACTCTACGCCCAAATTGCGTAATACTTCACAACTTTCCCTTAGTGTTTTCATATATTTTTCTACCTTTGAGAAAGGTAGTTTTTTACTCGCAATACCAGGAGTAAAATCAAAAACTATTTCAAACGGTTTTTTAGAAATACGATCCGACGGATTGTCTTTAGACGGTGTTAAAGGGGAACATGGTATTGGCTGTTTACCCTTGCTCTTTCTCATTTGCGTCGTTGTGGGTAGAAGTGTTTCGAGTTCCAATTTTTCTGATAAATCGAATTGATGGGGATCAATTTCAGGATATGTCGGAGTAGGCGCGGGTTCCATTCCTTCGAACAATTTTTTATAAAACCCTGCTAGTTCAGCTTTTTGTCTTTTGGTTAAATATTTGAGAAAATAATTGAAAAATTTTTCGCAGTGTCCTTTGGGAAACTTAGACCAATGTTCTAAAAAAAAGAATTTAATTTTATCAAGATCTTTACCAAAGTCTTCTGTTTTTGAGAAGTCATCAGGTCTCAAAGTTAAGTATTTTGATAAAATGCTATCATCAATCAATTCTGATGGAATATTCTCAATAAGCATTCCTCTCTCAAGCAACAATAGGATAGAATCTCTGCTTGTTATCATGTTTAAGGTCCTGGGGAGATATACTTCGGATATGTTGACTCTGTCTATTAATAAACGAACAATTTCTATATGGCCAAGATATGTTGCCAAAGCAATTGTGAATATATCGGCCTCAACTTCCTTATCTAACAAAAGCTTTACAACGCCTGGTTTATTTTCTGAAATTGCACATACGAAAACTGATTCATCAAGAACGATTTTCGGCGAGCTTAATAAGAAGTCTAAAACTGCCGTTTGATTGTAACATATTGCAGCTTTAATTGGAGTACAACCCTTTTGGGCAGATAAATTGACATCAGCATTTGCCTCTACCAAAAGTTTTACAATTTCCAGGGAACCACATCCAGCCGCAAATAACAAGGCGGTCCAACCATTGTTGCTCTGTATATCAATGCCACACTTTAATTCTGGCCTTAGCAAGTATTTAACAACATCCGTATGATTTTTTAATATGGCGTACATAAGTGGGGTATACCCATCTGCGTCTTGCGAATTGACGTCAGCCTCTTTATTTAACAAAAGTTCTACAATTTTTTGATGGCCACATTCAGCTGCAAGTTCCAATGCAGTCCAACCCCAGTTGTCTTTTACATCAATGGTACAATTTTCCTGTCTTAACAAAAATTCAGCAATATCCGTATGATCTTTTAATATGGCGATCATGAGAGGCGTACGACCATCACTGTCAAGCGCATTGATATCAGCGCCTTTTGCGGCTAAATATTCTACAATTGCCCCATGCCCACTTTCAGTTGCAAGAGCGAGTGCTGTAGCCCCTTTATCATTTTTAAGCTCCATTTCGGCTCCTCGCTCTATTAAAGACTTTATCACATCTAAATGTCCAAGTTCAGCCGCTCCCATGACAGCCGTGAAATTTCTAGAGTTTGTAGAATTAATATTGGCGTTTTTCTCTAATAAAAATTCTACCATGGGCAGGTTGTCTTCTGCCGCTAGCATTACGAGCGGAAGTTGGCCATAATTATCACGTGAATCGATCGTAAGCTTCTTTTTAGGTAAGAAATCTAGTAAGAAATTTACAATATTCCCCTTATTCTTTAAAGCTGCAAACATGAGAATATGAACAACATCGTGTTTTATAGGCCATTCTTTTTCTAATAAAGCTTGCAATACAGAAATTTCACATTCAAACGCTTTTTCTATAAACTCATCATATGGTACACGCTCTGGAATTTTTTTTAAAAAGAGCTCAAGTCTTATAAGTGTCTCAAGTTCTTTGTTCAGGCTTGTTTTTCTGCCATTTAAGAGAAACACTTCCTTCTCCTTCCCTTCAAGTTTATTTTTTATACAAGCCTTTCGAAACCGTTGGAATAAATTACAATCTGGATTCCTTGAAACTAAAACTTGCTTATGCCCCCCCTCCGCAAGCTTTGCTCCTAAAATTTGCCCATAAAAAGCCTCTACAAGTATGCATGCACGCCTAGCGTCTTCTTCGGAAAGATCTCCCAGTACAAGATTGCAATTGCTAATAACAAGTCCTAACAGTAAAATTAATCTTTTCATACAGTCGTTAATTGATGTTTAAATAATAATGAACGTCAATCTTTTTTAATTATTTTTGTAACTTCAACTTTGAAGTGCAACAAGGATAGTAAGGCATGAGGAAATCGAGATGAGAGAGGTCGAAGAAAGAACATTTGCCCTAAAAAAACCAAATCCCATTTTTATCTGATGCAAAGCGAAGAGGAGCACAGGTTCCACCCGTGGGTATCTATAAATTTTCCCCGAGCTTCTTGCCTATATTTCAAAGTAGAATGCGACTTATGCCTATTCTTTTGGTTGAATTTTCTTTTCGAATGCAAATGCGTATTTAAAAAAGGTATAAAATGCACTGACGGTAGAATAATAAAACCCTGGGAATTTTTCTCGAAAATATCCTCTAAAAATGAAACATTTAAAAAAACAGAGGCCGGGATTTATTACCGCTTTCAATACTAAGGTGAATCGGCTGTACTTATGCGCTAAATCCTGAGCAGAAAGTTGGGCGTAAGTTATGTTTTTTTGAATTGTATGAAGCATGGAGGCTTCGGTATAATGGTAAAGAATCCCTTTTTTTAAATAATGTACGTTCCCTTTAAAACTCAAATGTTCGTGGACAGGGTTTTCCCAATGTACAGAATCCTTTTTCAGCAAAATAGGTAAATCATCCTTAAAGTGCGTGAACCAGCGTCCCAGCCAACGATTACATCTAAAACATTTGCATACCGTGGTCGATTCAACGAGTTCCTTATCACTGAAAAATTCTTCTATAGAATGTTTTAATTCTTCAGATATAACCTCATCCGCATCCAATTTTAGTATCCATGCTTCGTGGGCACAGCTTTGGGCAAAATTTCTCTGTTTGGCATAACCTTCCCATGCATGTTCTATCACCGTTGCCCCAAAAGATTCAGCGACTTCTTTCGTGTTATCTGTACAATCGTTGATAACAACGATTATTTCTTTTGCCCAATTTTTTACAGGAGGCAATGAAGATTTTAACGCATTGGCTTCATTTTTTGCGATAATTACAACAGATAATGGCAACATACTTTGGAATTAAAAATTTTTTAAATTCTACGTCAACAGCAAAAATTATGGACATGTAACTTCCAATTTCAAGCAGCAACCACAGCCGTAAAAGGGTAGGGGAGATTACTAGGGCGTGTCGATTTGGGAGAGCTTTTGTAAAAGCTCTCCCAAATCCTCTTAAAAGCAGGGCAGCGGCCCTGCACCCCCGTCATTTTGCAATCGTATTACAAAATAAGGAAAAGTTTTTGAGGGTTTAAGGGAAGCTTTTTTCAAAAAGTTCCCTTATTAAATTTGAAAACCTTCTTCAAAATGGTTTCGACAGAGTCTTCGGGGGTGATTTCTGATTGGATTTTTTCGATCAACTGTTCAGCTTGTTTGCGGGCGTACCCCAAAACGATCAAGGATTCAACGGCATCTGTATGCGTTTTGGAGGTTGGCGATGGTGTTGTGACGATCGGCAATTTCTTCAGATAGTCGTGGAGCTCTAAAATGAGGCGTTGCGCGGTTTTTTTGCCGATACCTGGGCATTTTGATAATTGGTCTGCATCATGACTGAAGATGATGGAACAAAGGTCGGTCATTTTGAAAAAACTCAGAATGGTGAGCGCTAATTTGGGCCCAACGCCACTAACCTTTTCAACGAGCAATTTAAAAAAATTGCGCTGCTCTGGGCTTTCGAAACCGTACAAGCTCTGGCTATCTTCGCGATAGATAGGGCAGGTATAGATGCGATATGTAATTTCACTTTTAAAGTGTTGCGGTTGTGTAACAAAAATTTCGTAACCGATGCCATTTACGTTGAGAACGACGCTTGTGCTGTAAATTTCTTCCAATTTACCTTCTAAGAATGAAATCATGATAATAAATCCTCCATGCTAAAAAATCCATTTGTTTTGCCTAAGCACCATTGAGCGGCTTTGAGTGCGCCCTCTGCGAAAACCGACCGATCTAAGGATTCATGTTGCAACGTTACCACTTCGTTCTGGCCTGCAAAAATGATGCTATGTTGACCACGAATACCGCCACCGCGATGCGATAAAATAGGTATATCTTTAGTAAATCCGCAATGTTCTTTGATATCGTTTGCTAAAGTTTTTGCGGTTCCGCTGGGAGCATCTTTTTTGGAAGCGTGGTGCGATTCAAAAATGGAAATATCAAAGTCGGCGCAAATTGAAGGCAGTTGTTTTAGCAATTTTCTTACGATGTGAATGCCTAAAGAAAAATTGGTATCGTAAAAAACAGGGATTTGGTGCGACAAAGCTTTTAACTGCTGAAAGTTTTCTTCCGTTAAACCGGTTGTGCCCATAATCAGCGGACAATTTAACGTACGCACTTTTTCAATAACAGTTTCGAAACAGCCTGCGTGGGAAAAATCAATCCAGAGGAAGGGTACATTTGGCTTTTCATCCAAATGTTCTGCATTGTGAAGGTTGCCTGAAAAGTAATTGGGGGCGAGATTCCGTAAGGTACGCCCCATTTTACCGTTCCAACCTGAAATGATGATGTCCGCTTTATTCAAACCCATGTAAGGATTCAAACACGTTATGGACGAGAGTCAAGCTATTGTCGGATAAAGAACAAAGTGGCAAACGAACTTCTGGGCTCTTTATCAGGCCAGCCTTATACAAAAAGTATTTGATCGGTACAGGATTTGTTTCAATTGTAAGCGCGCGGAAGAAGGGATAATATTGCCGATTTATATCGGAAGCCGATTCCAAATTGTTATCCGCGGACAATTGGAACATTTTCACCATGGGTCGCGTGATCAAATTAGCTGAAGCGCTTACGACACCTTTCGCGCCCAACGCGAAGAAAGGCAAAGCTAGAGCGTCATCGCCGCATAGCACGCTGAAGTCACTGTCGTTGTCCTTGATAAGTTGAGAAACACGATTGCAAGATCCGCCGGCTTCTTTAATGGCAGAAATGTTTTTGTAGGCTTTACGTAAACGTACGACCGTATCGGTTGCTATTTCAATGCCACAACGGGAAGGTATGGAGTAGAGGCATATCGGTTTGGTTGTTGCCTTCGCAATTGCCTCATAGTGCAAGAAAAGACCTTCTTGCGTGGGTTTGTTGTAGTAGGGAGCGACAATTAGTAAGCCATCTGCGCCTAATGCTTCCGCTTGTTGGGATAATTCGATAGCTTTTTTGGTGTAATTGGAGCCTGTGCCGATAAGTATCGGAACACGACCCTTAATATGAGCGATAGCGATTTCTAAAATTTTCTGACGTTCTTCAGGTTCAAGTGTCGCACATTCACCGGTTGTTCCCATAAGTACAATTCCGTGTACACCTCCTGCAATTTGATGATCGATCAAATTTTTTAAGGAGTCGTAATCGACTTCGTTTTTATAGAACGGGGTGACGAGAGCTGTAAAGACACCTTTAAAGAGTTGATTCGTATTGTCCATACTATTTAAATCGGAACCTTTTTGATTTTCTTTAGTGTTTTTTGGCTGTTTTTCAAAATATTTGAAAATTAAACACGAATTTCAGGGTTTTTGGATTTTGCAGGTTGATGGGAAGGTTGCGATACTTGCAGGTCTTGCAGATTTTTTATCCAATATTCAAACGTATTTACGAAGGACTCAAGATGTTTGTTGAAATGCGTATAATCGCAGGCTTCCATCGGGATGTTTTGTACCAAAAGAACCTTCTCGCTATACTGTTGTAATCCCAGTGTAGCGCTGTTGGTCTCTTTCCAACCGAGATTGGATTCGAGCAATCTAGGATAGATTTCTTTAATCTTATTTTCAGGAATATTACCCAGGTTCCCCTTAAATTGGAAGGTGTTGCTATCAGGCCTATACTCCATCTCTACGAGCATCGTTTCATCGAATAAAAGGAAGCAACGATTTTTTTCATCCAAAGCCAACTTCTCTCCCAATTTCAGTTCCTGGGCCAGTTGATTCAACCAATCTTGAAAAACATCCATGCTCTTATACTAAACTTTTTAATAAAAAATATCAAACAATTTATAAAAATTTGTGATATTTCTTAAGATAGTTATAACCTGAGTAAGCTGTCAAAAGTGTCATAACAGAAAAATTCGTATAATTTACGTAAATTAAGAAAGTAACGAAGCCCGATGGACACCACGATGCCGCATCAATTTTTAACATTTCTATCAAGAAAAAAGACCCCAGGACAACAATCTGCAGAATCGTTTTTAGCTTTCCAAGACGTTCAGCAGCCATGACGACGCCCGATTTGGCAATGAGTGTTCTTAGACCGGTTATAAAAAATTCACGACAAACAATAATTAAAGCGCAGAAGATACCCCAGGCGGGTATTAAACCTCTTCCGGCTAGGAGCAGAAAAATTCCAACGGTAAAAATCTTATCATTGAGGGCATCCATCAACTTTCCCAAGTCGGAAATTTGGTTATACTTGCGGGCAATATAACCATCTAGCCAATCGGTTATTCCTGCAATAACGTACAAGATAAATGCCAGCGTTTTGGAAAAAGGAAACGAAGCATAAAAGAAAAGGCCTATGCAAAACAACATAGGGATTCGAGACATGGTAATAACATTGGCTAAATTCACAGTATGTGATCCTCTTCGTAATTTAGAATTTTTGCAAGCTTCTTTTGCGTTTTTTTCATGTTAGGCTTGCTTCTTTTTGTTAAAAATTTATACTTCAATGTATGGAGTCCTTTTCAGATGTACACGCTGCAATGCCATCTTTATGGGGAAATCTGAGTCAGATGTTGCAAGATGATCCCTTCCGAGGTGTAACTTTCCTCATATTTATGGGGGCGATATTTCACACGTTTTTGGCAGGAAAATTTTCTGCGAAGTCGAAGCAAATGGTAGCTACTTTGGGGCGCGAAACGTTTGCGTCTCGGATATGTCATTGTTTGGGAGAAGTGGAGGCGATTTTTGGCATTTGGTTGATACCCTTGGTGGTGTGTTTTATCGGTTTTAAGGGTTGGGGGCGCACGGTTGAATACTTTTCAAGCCGGCATTACCAAGAGCCCATCTTTGTATTTGCAATTATGACCATTGCGGCAACCAAGCCGATCCTTTGTTTTGCGGAAAATTGCATACGTAAAGTCGTGCGGTGTTTAGGACAAGAGCGTCCTTCAACGTGGTGGCTATGCATCTTGATTTTGGCGCCATTGCTGGGTTCTTTCATTACAGAACCTGCGGCAATGACCATCGCGGCCATGCTGTTGGCAGATAAGGTTTTTGCACACAAGCCCGGGAATGTTTTTTCTTACGCGACAATTGGATTGCTATTCGTTAATATTTCCGTGGGTGGTGTATTGACCAACTTTGCGGCACCGCCGGTTTTGATGGTTGTTGCTAAGTGGAATTGGTCTACACCTTACGTTTTCTCACACTTTGGTATTAAAGCGATGATTGGAATTCTTCTATCTTCCTTAACCTATTTTATCTTTTTTTCAAAACAACTGAGGCGGTTGAATAAGGTAGCCAAAAATACCGCGATTACGGCGAAAGATAAAAACGAAATGCCGTTGTGGGTGATTGCAATACACATATTATTTTTGGCTTGGGTTGTCCTCAATTCACATCATACGGTCTTTGTGGTATGGGGATTCTTGGCGTTTTTGTGTGTCGCCCAAATTTTGAAAGAATATCAATCGTCTATTGCCCTCAAAGAATCCCTGTTGGTTGGTTGCTTTTTAGCCGGATTGGTAACGCACGGAGGATTGCAAGAATGGTGGATTGAAGCGGTTTTGTCTCGTTTGAGCGATATCACGCTTTTCTTGGGATCGGTGGTCTTAACCGCATTCAATGATAATGCTTCGTTAACTTATTTGGCTTCCTTGGTCCCGGAATTCATGGGCAATTTCCGTTTGCAATCGGCCGTTGTAGGGGGTGCTATCGTAGGCGGTGGATTAACTGTCATCGCTAACGCTCCTAATCCAGCCGGACAAGCCCTCCTATCGAAGTATTTCCCGAACGGTATTGTGAAGCCTTTGCCACTGTTTTGCGGTGCATTATTTCCAACAATCCTGTTGATGTTTATATTCCGATGCGTTAGTTGCTAGAGCGTACCTACGGGAGATAAAAAGTTGAAAATTTGAGAGATTTTTTGTAAAAAATCCTTCAAACTCCCTTAAAACTTTTATTCATTTTGCAACAATGTTGCAAAATAAGTAAAAGTTTTTGAGGGTTTAAGGGAAACTTTTTTCAAAAAGTTCCCTTACATCTTATTTTCGTATAAATTTCATCTTTCGTAGACGGACTTTAGCCATTTTGCAATAAGGCTGCAAAATGAATGGAGTGCAGGGGCTCTGCCCTGTTTTTAAGGGAGTTTGAGGGAGTTTTTACAAAAAATCCTTCAAAAACGTAATATTTTTAGCTTATCAATCGCCGAAAGTAGGCGACATCATCCGCGAAGTCTTGTAGGCTTTCGGGAAGATCTTTTTCGGTCTCGATGGAGATGGTTGCATTTGCAGGTAAAATCTTCTTCTTTAGTGCCGAAATATCCAGCGTTCCTGTTCCCAAATGTGCATGCGAATCGTAGCAGGAATGGACGTCTTTTAAATCGGATAAGTGGAACATTTGCGGCTCTAAGCTCATAAGCTCTTGAAGGAAGGCGATTGGTTTTTTGTTTTGTGCATTCGCGGAACACACCGCATGTCCGAAATCGAGACAGAAACCGCAATGGGTCGCATCTTTTACAAAGCGTAATTCCTCCAATGTAGCTCCACGGCAGCGTTTAAAGGGTGAATTGGGTAAAGGATACACCGGCAAATTCTCGATGAGCGCACGCGATTCTTGGAACGCGGACAACTGTGTGGCGGTTTCTTCGATGGAACCCTCCTTTCCACTGTGAAATAGAATGTACTTTGCTTTTAAAGCGTCTGCGAACCGTTTAGATTGCTCATAAATGGCGCGATTGCTTTCCCGTTTAGCTTTATCGGCTAAATTAAACCCTTGTGCCGAATGAGGATTGTGAATGATATAAGGTATTTCCAATTGCTGCCATAAAGGAAGCGTTTCGAGTGTGTTAGGAACGACGTAAAGCTCGATGTAGTCATAAATGCCACGGTGATATAACCGTTGTGCTTCCTGGAAATAAGCACCGGTATTGGTGGACCATAACTTCAAACCAATGCGGTAATTCATCAAGATAAATACTAGGCAGAATGACGTGTAATGTCAACGAAAGTTATCTACTGTAATTTCTTTTGCTTGCTCTAACGAAGAGAATCTTTATAATTAAGAAGTATGGGCACCGAAAAAAAATACAAGATTACCGTTAGTTCAGCCGATGAAGCGGTTCGTGTTTTGAAGAAGAATTTTGACGATCGTGCGAAGGTTTTATCCGTAAAGCAAGTGGAGGGTAGGGGGCTGGCGCGATTTTTGAAGAAGCCGAAGTTGGAAATTATCGTTTCTGTTTCAGATAAAAAGCCGGAAGAAAAGAAAGTGGCAGCGGTACCTACCAAGCCAGCGGTTCCAGCAGCAGTTCTAGAAAAAGCTTATACTGCAGGTCAGAACACCAAAAAGGGCGATGTGCCATTGCCGAAGATGGAATTGCAAAGTTTGTTGGTAAAATCGGGCTTCGATCCGCTCTTAATTCAGGATTTTTTTGCCAAGAATGGTGCGCCTGCTAAAAACAATACGTGGCAACAAAATTTGAATTTATTCCTGCAATATCTGCAGAATTCCTACAATCAGCTCAATTTCCATCCAGTCACGGATCGCGTTGTGTTTATGGGGCCTGCAGGGGTAGGAAAGACGCTTTCATTGTGCAAATTGCTGGCACAGGAAGTCTTTATCGATAGGCAACAGCCGTGCGTAATCCAATTGAATGGTGATCAGCCAAAAGGTCAGGAAGCGTTGGGTGTTTTTTGCGAGATTTTAAACATTCCGTTTTATCAAGAAGGGATGCAGGAAATCCCGGAAGTACTGCCACAACAACGGTGCTTCTATGATTGTGAAGGCATCGATTTCGATCAGCCGGAAGAAATTTCGCAGCTCAATTGCAAACTGAATCAGCAAGGTATAACGACGCGTGTGTTGGTGTTAAATGCGCTGTATGATACTTCATTTTTGGATTTGTGCTTTGAGCAGGCAGCGCGTTTGAATGCGACCCATTGCGTTTTTACACACCTGGATGAAACTATCAATGCGGTTAAGCTCTGGAAGTACATTCTCAAAGGTGGTTTGACGCCTTATTTCTTCTCTTACGGTCAGAACCTAACCTCGGATTACACCTCGCAGATGTTCTCGTTCTTGATCGATAAGTCGCTCTCGTTGTTGTAGAGTGCCGATAAGTGCTTTTTATTGAGGCGTTTTTTGTAAAAAATCTCTCAAATTCTCTCAAAAGCGAGGAGAAGGCCTTCCCCCACTTGTTTTGCGATATTGTTGCAAGATTATGAAAGTTCTTGAAGGTTCAAAGGAAGCTTTTTTCAAAAAACTCCCTTACTCAGATTTTACTCTTCAGAAAAACTTATACATTCGTAAGGGTGCCAATCGAGCAAATTGGGATACCAGCCTTGCACTTTGTTGTCGATCAGATGCGATGTGGCGCTCGCGTGTATGGGCAAAAGAGGGGCTTCGTCCAGCAATAACGCTTCGGCTTTCTCAAGGTAATGTATCCGCTTAAACGGAGTCATTTCTTTTGAGGCTTTACGTAGATACTTTTCGAACTTGCCTTCGTGCCAATAGGTGAAATTGTTGGGGTTGGTTTCGATCCATAAGTCTAAAAACGTTGTGGGGTCGTTATAATCGCCTACCCAACCGCCACGAGCGATTTCGAAATCTTTTTCTCGACGGCGTTGCAAGTAAACTTTCCATTCGATATTTACCAACTCAATGTCGATGTTGAGCTCTTTTTTCCACATTTCTTGTATCGCGGAGGCTAAGTACGTTTGCCCTTGAGCCGTATTAAAAATGAGCGTTAATTTGGGGAAGTTTTGTCCGTTGGGATACCCCGCTTCTGCCAAAAGTCGGCGCGCTTCATCGGCATTCTCTCGGATAGGATTTATACAGTGGAAATTTTGACAACCTTCTGGGACCAATTGGAATGTGGATTTATGCTTGATTTGGAACAGATCGCATCCCATCAGTTCGTCGCGATGCAATGCCAGATTGAGCGCTTTACGTACCCGAACGTCGTCCAACGGCTTTACTTTTGTGTTAAAAATGTAATAAAATGTGCCCAAGTAAGGATGTATCTTTAAAGGAGACAACGTTTGTTCATGATAAGCTCTTATTTTCGTGTAAGGTACGTTTTCGGTAATATGGAGCTGACCGCTTCGGAAGGCACGTTCTTCGGTTGCAACATCACTGATAGGCAGGAATTTTATGCCCGAAAGCGCAACGTTTTCTTTATCCCAGTAATGCTCATTTTTTACAACTTCGATGTTCTTACCGGCATGCCAATTCTTCAGCTTAAAAGCGCCATTAGATACGAAATGTTGCGGTTGTGTCCATAAGGGATCGCGGGTAAATTCACCATGGCAAGCTCTTAACGTAGACCGATGAAGCGGATACGCTGCAGGCATCATCAACAAAGAAAGGAAAAAAGAAGTGGGTTGTTCCAGCTCAAATTCCAATTCATGGTCACTTAAAGCTTTTACGCCCACGTATTCGAAGGCGATTTGCTTGTTATAGAAGGGCAGTGCATTTTTGATAAAAAAGAAAGAATGAGCGCCCGGTGAGCCGATTTCTTGCGTCAATAAACGTTGAAAAGAGAAAACAAAATCGTTGGCTGTAAGCGGTTCGCCGTTGCTCCAACGCGCTTCCGATCTTAAAAAAAAGCGGTAAGTTAGCCCATCGTCGCTGATGTCCCACGAGGTTGCTACGCCCGGACGGGGTTCGGAGGTCTTAGGATCGGGCTTTACCAAACCTTCGAACAGCGAGCGCAAAACGTTTTGTTCGGTTACTCCAGAAACACATTGCGGATCCAAACCTTCCGGATCGGGGCCTATCCCAACCAGTAGCCATCCTTTTTGACGCGCTGTATCCGCTTCTTTAATAGCTTGGCGTCCGCAAGCCGATAATAAAAGACAAAGAACAAGAGTAATCGACTTTCTAATCTTCATTTATTTTGAGTATTTGAACCGCCGACAAGACCTTCTCTTTGACTTCTTGCAGGCTACCATTGCCGTCGATGGCGATGAAGGGCAATTTCCCTCGAAGCGTTTGCAAGGCGGTGTAAGTTTGTTCCATAAAGACACGATAGCGTTTTCGTGCAATCTCCGGATCCAAATCGGTTGGGCGCACTTCTTTTAAAACTCCCTGACCGCTTTTTTGAATACGTTTGTTGTATTCTTGAGCGCGCTGTCCGCGATATAATTGACGACGTACGCTTTCTTCCTCATCCAATGTTAAAACAAGAACCGAAAATTGCGGCCGAGCTCCATAATTTTCAAGCTGTTGATAAAGCCAATAAATGCTGTAGGCCTGCCCTTCGGTTCTGGGATAGCCGTCAACGACAACACCATCTTGATAAATCGGATCCTGTAATCCACTGAAAACGGAAGAAATAACGGTCCCATCATCCAGCAACATACCGCGATTGATCTTTTCTCGCATTTCTGGGCTGTTTAATAAGCTGCTTGCAACCAATGGGCTTGGATATAGATGCCCATATTCAATAATATACCGTTCGTTGGTGCCTTTCCCTGCGCCGGGAGCTCCGCTAAGCCAAACAATCTTGCGTGGCATGAGATCCAGCAAGTGCCCATCCGTATCCAACGTATGCAAAAAAGAACCCAGTGTTTTTATATCCATAATAATATCTCCATCTAGACAAATAAAACGGCATATTTCTAGAATAATTTAGAGATTTTTTATAAAAAATAATTTTTTTGTCTTTCTGTGATAGGCATATTTAAAAATTTCATGACCTGCAACATATCTTCCCAAACGATACGCTTAGCGGCATTGGTCGCGTTTCTCAGTAAATAAGAGGGGTGATAGGTAACCATCAATGGCGTTCCGTTGAATTCGAACCAATTTCCGCGGCAATCCCGCATGCGACGCTGGGAATCCGCTCCCAAAAGGCCGCTAACGGCGGTGGCTCCTAAAGCAACGATAACCTTAGGCTTAACGATTTCCACTTGCCCCTTGAGATAAGGTAAGCAAAACTGCATTTCTTCCTGGGTTGGCGGACGATTCCCAATGTGATTCGGGGTCTCCGGACGCCAATTCATAATATTTCCAATATAAACATCGGAACGTTTTACGCCCATGGCTTCGATGATCTTTGTCAACAACTGACCCGCACGCCCCACAAACACTTCGCCTTGTTCCTCCTCGTCCGCGCCGGGAGCTTCTCCGCAGAAGAAAATCTCAGCGTCGAGATTGCCGCTTCCAAATACCAGTTTTTTACCGGGATACAGGTGCGATAAGCAGTGCGGGCAGGTTAAGACCTTGTTTTTCAACCAAGCCCATTGCTCCTGCTTGCTTCCCCCCGGTAAAACAACCGAAGGGGTAGGGGAGGATTTTGCCGCGGATGAAGCCATTGAGTTCGTAGGGCTTTCCTCCGCCAATGGCGCATGTTTATTGTTTTTTTCTACCATTTGCAGATTTTTTACAAAGGTCGACAGCGTTTCTGAGGAAATGGGAGCACCTTCCTCTCCCAAAGCCTTCCGTGCTTGAAGCAAATCTGAAAACAGCTGTTTAACGGTAATCGACATCAATCCAAAAGATGCTTCATCGGACGAAGATGAGCCGTGTCCGCATCATAATTTATAGAATCGCATTCGAAACCGAATAGCTGTAGAAAATTCTTCTGGTAGCCATCGAAATCGCTCAACGAACGCAGATTTTCTGTGTTTATCTTAGCCCAAACGTCCTTGACTTCGTTTTGAACCTCCGGCAACAATTCACGATCATCCAAGCGAACGCAGATATCGCCTTCACGTTTCAGAGGCGCGTTTTCAAATAGACCTGCAAATAGACGATAGATCTGTTGTATGCAATCCTCGTGGAGCCCTTTTGCCTTCATGATCTTGAAAAGAACGGAATTGTAGAGCGGAACGACAGGAATCGCTGAACTGGCCTGGGTCACTACGGCTTTGTTAACGGAAATCAACGCATGTCCATCCACTTTTTCCTTCAAAAATGCATTCAATGCTTCTGCGGTCTTCATCAAATGTGCTTTCGCTTGACCGATGGTTCCGGATTTGTAGATAGGCCACGTAACTTCAGGGCCGATGTAGGAATAAGCGATGGTCGTCGCGTGCTTTTCCAGCAAATTCTCTTGTGCCAAAAGACGGATCCACTCTTCCCAGTCCTCGCCCCCCATAACCTTGACCGTGTTGAAGATATCTTCTTCGGTGGCCGGTTCGAGCGTTGTTTCAAAGACTTCAGCTTTATCGGTATTGACGGTCTTACTTGTGAAAGCACTTCCAACGGGCTTCAGTACCGACTTGTACATGTTGCCGTCTTTATCCGTGCGACGGGGGGCTGCCAAACTGTAAATGACGCAGTCAACCGTTCCCAAGGTTTCGCGCAACGCTTTTACAACTTTGGTCTTGAATTCTGCTGAAAAAGCATCGCCGTTCATGGAATAGAACTTTGTGCCCGATGCATCGGCAATTTTTTCAAGTGCGACCGTGTTGTACCAACCCGGAGAGGCAGGTTTATCCTCATCTCCCGGACGTTCAAAGAAAACACCAAAGGTTTCCGCTTTGCAGCCTACGGTGCTAACGATTCGGCTTGCCAATCCGTAACCTGTTGAGGCACCCAGTATAAGGACACGTTTGGGGGCATGTCCTAGCGCACCTTGTGAAAGGACATAATTCGCTTGCTCTTGTACATGAGCCGCACAACCATCTGGATGCGCCGTAATACATATAAATCCACGAACTCTTGGTTTTATAATCATATGGCCCTATTGTGACACTTTATTTGGGAACGTCAAAAATTTTTTAGTAATTTCGTTGTAATGTTTCCTTAAAAGGTCGATAATGTGGGCCTATGCAAATCGATAAAGTAATAGAGAACGTTCTCAATGAACAAATTTACTATGAGTTCAAATCCGCTTTTGCCTATTTGAGCTTGGCAACCGCACTGGGGAAAACTCATTATGCGGGTTTTGAAAATTGGATGCGGAAACAGTACGAGGAAGAGCTGGAACATGCTAAGAAGCTTTACGATTATATCGAAGAGCGTCAAGGTAGCGTTCGTTTAACGAATATAGAAATTCCGCAATACGACATCACAACCCCCTTGGAAGCTTTTAAAATTGCTTACGAGCTGGAAATCGAAAACACGAAGCATATCCATGGTGTCTATGCCCTGGCGGTAAAGAACAACGATTATCCAACGCAAACCTTCCTTCATTGGTACATCAATGAGCAAACCGAAGAAGAGAAGAATTGCCAAGATTATATCGCGCTTCTAACCGCTGCCAAAGATTGCGAAGGCTCCTTGCTTATGCTGGACCACGAAGCGAAAAAACGTGCATAGATAGATACTCACGGAGCGCATCCGTGGGTTTCTGCAATAAAATTGCAAAATTTGAGCTTTGGGAGAGCTTTTGTAAAAACTCTCCCCACCCCTCTTAAAAGCAGGGCAGCGGCCCTGCACCCCCGTCATTTTGCAACATGGTTGCAAAATTATGAAAAGTTTTTGAGGGTCCAAGGGAAGCTTTTTTCAAAAAGTTCCCTTGCGCTTTGCCAAACAACGCTTGCATGGCATTAATTATACGTCTCAGCAGAAAATTTCAGGCATTTGAGCCGATGTTTTACTTGAAAAATCCCGCAGCTTTTAAAATTTCACCCAAAGTCGTTTTCTCATAAAAATTTTGCAAATTTTCTCGGTTTACAAAATACTCCATCGCCGAAAAACATCCCGCTGATGTGTGCTAATGTGCGCTGCTACAAAAGGTAAGTTGTAAGGTAACTTTTTGAAAAAAGCTCTCCCAAACTCCCCTCAAAAGCAGGGCAGCGGCCCTACACCCCCGTCATTTTGCAACGACGTTGCAAAATTATGAAAGTTTTTGAGGGTCCAAGGGAAGCTTTTCCCAAAAAGTTCCCTTAGGCTTTACGCTCTATCTCACCTTCCACGCCTTTAAAAAACTGTCAAAGAACAACTTGCGCTTGTGTTGACATCAAAGCTCCGCCATTGCCGCTTCTCCGCAGAAAACCGGCATCAACATTCTGCCTTAATAGCTCACACAACGCGCTTTTTTACAGCGTCCGCCTACGTCCATCCGCTGCTGAACTTAAGAACAACCTCATACCACCACAACCGCCTACGCTTTACGACCTTGCTAACGCACCTGAACCAACACCTGCAAACCGCCTTGCGAATCTCCAACGAACCCCCACAAACTCGTTTGAGAACATCATTATACCATCCGAAGTGCCTGTGCTTCCCCCTACAAACACGCTCTCGTTGGTATCCGCGAACCGCGTTGCGAATTCCTAACAAGTCCCCGAAAACTTGTCCAAGAATCCCGCTCCCCAAGCGACTTTTACGCCCAAAATCACCAAAACAACTCCACAAACAAGTGCCCATTAATTTACAGCGTGCCATATTATGCATTATTAATTTTTGTTTGTCAAGTAGTTTTTTAAAAAATTTTGAATTTTTTTGTAAATCCGCTAACCAAGCGGCTTTGGGAGGATTTTAATAGGCAATTTTTGGGCGAGTTTTTGTAAAAGCTCTCCCAAAGCAGGGCAGCGGCCCTGCACCCCGTCATTTTGCAACACTGTTGCAAAATTATGAAAGTTTTTGAGGGTTCAAGGGAAGCTTTTTCCAAAAAGTTCCCTTGCACTCTACGTCCACCTTATGATTAATAAACTATCCGTAACACGGCCTAACGTATAATATATTATACATTAATCGTCTTG
>DBYP01000006.1:36990-69730 GCA_002309885.1 Verrucomicrobia bacterium UBA1183 | reverse complement strand
TTTTGCAACACTGTTGCAAAATTATGAAAGTTTTTGAAGGGTCCAAGGGAAGCTTTTTTCAAAAAGTTCCCTTAGGGCTTATTCCCTCACAATTTTTTATTTCCTATAGACATTTTTAGCCTGTTATTTTGCCACCTTGGGTTAAATTTT
Organism: Verrucomicrobia bacterium UBA1183; assembly: GCA_002309885.1. Taxonomy (GTDB): domain Bacteria; phylum Verrucomicrobiota; class Verrucomicrobiia; order Opitutales; family UBA9783; genus UBA1183. The sequence goes on along the minus strand of DBYP01000006.1, from coordinate 69,580 downwards.
TTCAAAAATTTTTTAAATTAGGCACAACTTCTGCTTAAAAAGAAAGTGCATGAATGTTGATTTAAAAAAGCACTATTTAATTTTAGGTGGTTTTGTAGGGTTTTTGTTAACGTTTGTTTTGGGGATCGTTACTCAGAAAGAACCTATCGTTAACATGCTACATGCTACCTTGGGTTGCATTGTTGGAGCTTTATTAACGCAACTTTTATTGTTTGTGATTTATTTGCACAAAAGTGATGAAGAAAAAAATTCCAAGTTAAATGCGCAGCCGGTTAATGACAAGAAAGCCTGATAATGCCTGTATCCACAGAGAAAACTGATATTACAAAACTTTATAAGCAAAATGAAAAATTTTCGCCCAATTGGGAGTTAGTGCGCCAATATTTACCGCTTTTGAAGTCGATTGTTGCGAAAATGCTTATCAATTTTCCGCAAGATACCGACAAAGAAGGTGTTTACACGATAGGATTGTTGGGGTTGATTTCCGCCAGTCAGACGTATAATCCTAATTCTCAGAGTAAATTTGGTGCGTATGCTGGCATTCGCATAAAAGGTGCTCTTTTAGATGAATTACGACGTATGGATTGGTTGCCACGAACCATGCGTGTTCAAATAAAAGCGTTTAAACAGAAGGTGTCACAGCGCGAATTGGTGTTGGGACGTCCGTTATCGGATGAAGAGATCTGTAATTATTTGCATATTTCCCCCAAAAAACTTTCCTACCTAAGGCATTTATCGAAACCTTACGCATTTGTTCCTCTAGATTTAAACTACGAATCTACGGGCAGTGACTACGATAAAACGCCTACTTTGGAAGAAAAAATAGCTGATTTAACGCAACATAATGGGCGTGAAGTTTGTGAGAAAAATGAAATAAAAACGATTTTGAAAGATTTTCTTTCAGAACTCCCTAAACTGACGCAACAGATTTTAGCGCTACATTATAGCGAAGGGCTATGTTTATCGGAAATTGCGGTCGTCTTTGAACTAAGTGAATCGCGTGTCTGTCAAATTCATGCGGATGCGCTCACAAAACTAAGGAAACAAATCTTAACCACACTAAAGCTTTGATTATGTTATTAATACTAGGTTATTTGGTTGTATTCTGTGCCACGATGGGTGGCTTTATGTTAGCTGGTGGCAATCCCGTGGTACTACTGCATATCTCGGAATTTGTTACCATCATCGGTATTGCTGTCGGTGTCATGATTATAGCAAGTACAAAAGAAGTTTTGTTTGCTATTTTTCGAGACATTTTGGGGTGTTTAAAGGGAGGCGTGGTTTCCAAAAACGGAATTATCGATTTGCTAAAATTGCTCTATGAACTTTTTATGCTTACCCGTAAAGATGGTCTAATTGCCCTGGATGAGCACATTTCAGAACCTCAACGTAGTTCTATCTTCTCTAAGTATCCTTCGGTTTTACAACAAAAACAGGTTATGCAGTTCATTGTTAATGCCTTTCGGCCTCTGATCGATGGTCGTATCAAGCCTGAACAAATGGATAAGTTGCTGGAAGCAGAATTGGATACCATTGAGGATGGTGATGAACAACCTGTTAGTATTTTAAGTTTGATCGGAGATTCACTCCCAGGTATCGGTATTGTGGCTGCGGTTATGGGAATCATCAATACCATGAATGCGATTGCCGAAGGTCCAGAACGTGTCGGTTTGAAAGTGGCTGCAGCGCTTACGGGAACATTTTTAGGAGTTTGGGGGGCTTACGGTTTCGTAAATCCTTTGGCGAAGCGTATTCAGAACAACCACCGAATGCAACACATGCTTTTACAGATAATATCTACCGCTATTTCAGAAAATGTGAGAGGAATGGCGCCTTTGATGGCTATTGAATATGCACGTCGAAAGATTGATGCAGGACTTCAGCCCGATGCCAATGAGTTGGAAACTTTATTAAAACAAACATCTAAGAAATAATCATGGCAAAAAAGAAAGGTGGAGGGCATCACGGAGGCGCATGGAAGGTTGCCTATGCAGACTTCATGACCGCCATGATGGCTTTATTCATGGTTTTGTGGATTCTTGGACAAAAACCTGAAGTGCTCAAAGCGGCCGCCGATTATTTTAAAAATCCCGTAGCCTATGAACATGAATTGTTGATGGGGCAAAAAATGATATCTGGTCAAGGGGCTACCGGCGAAGAGGGGAGTGGTATTTCCAAAATATCCAAAGAAAAGTTGAAGGAGATCGCCGAAAGCATTTTTCAAACGTTGAATCTAAGCAAAGATTCTCGGGATAAGCCCCTGGATATCTTCATTACGCCGGATGGGGTAGAAATGATGATTTATAATCGTGAACAAAATCCCATTTTTGATGATGAGCATAAGCATTTATCGCAGTTTGGAGACCTTATTATTCGCTCATTGGCCTGGACATTGGATCAGTACGATGGGAATTTAGATATTTCTATTTATGAACCTGAGTTGAAGGAACAAGCCCATATAGGTGACTTACAAACGCAGCTTCGCAAAGAAGGAACGACGCTTGCTGTTAATGACCATTGGTATAATGCGCAAGGACTGTTAAAAACGGTGTTTAATCGGCTTATTTATCACGGTTTTTCATTACATAAAGTACAAACCCTTTTCATTGAAAAAATGAAACCAGAACAAGCCCAGCACGATATTTTGATGGTCAAACTGTCCTTGCATATAAATACGGAAACTATTCTAAAACGTTAGAGGGAAGTATATGGTATCATCAATACAACCCACTACATCATTAAGAGGTGCCCTGGATCAAACGCAAAGTACATCTGTCGGGAATAAAAGGGTAGAGCAAAATGCTGAAAGTACCTTTAAGTATCCACCACAACCATTAAATGCTGAAAAAACATTAACACAGACTTCGGATATAGCTCGTACAGTTGATAAGTCCCTCCAAGATGCATTGGGCGATCTCGACATAAATAATGTTCATCAGTTTAAGGAAAAATTTGCCGAAACATTAAAAAATTGGAATGATAAAGAAATTAACATTTATAAATTTATGACATCTGATGTATTGGAATCTTTTCTTAAAGATCCCGACATAAGTCAAAATCGTCAATTCCAAGAAGCCTACAATGATTACCAGGAACAAGAAGGGATAGCAGCTAGTTCAAGAGATGGTATTGTAGGGAAAATAAACCTGAAGGAATTGACGGACAATTACCCTTTAGGAGAGATCCTCAAAAAAGATGATAAATTAGAAAAATTTAAAGAACAAGTAAAGGTGTTAGCCGAAAACAATAAAACAACCAACGATAAAGACAACCGCTTTGATCATTTTATGCTTCCAGGGGTAAACTTTAAGGTTATTCAGACACCCGGTTTTGGCAATTGTGCTTTTGATGCGGTATTATTATCATGGTTCAATAAAAAGGGGGTATATACTCCCGAAGCAAATGCCGTATTAGGACAATACTTAGAATCTGTTGTAGGTAATTTTAGAAAAGAAATTGCTGATGAAATACCGGATGGTACTAAATTAAAACAGGATGCACAACAGGATAGAGCATATGTAGATGATTCCATTTTCCCTTACATTGCAAAAAATCTCAGTAAGGAAATTATATTAGTTTCCCATGATGGTGCAGCGCAATACATTGATAGACAAGGTGGAGTAAATCAGGTATTGGACGTCAATGAAACAAACTCGCTTATTAAAATCCACAAGGATGCGCTTTTAATTTGTCACAATGGCAATGATCATTTCGCAGCATTAGAAATATCGCAACAAAAATAGATACTTACGAGTGGAATCTATGAGCTCTCTTCGCTTTTTTCAATCTTTTACTTCAGCAGTTGCACTTCAAAGTTGAACTTACATTTATTTTTGTTTTTGAGTGGACAAAATAGCATTGGGTTTTAGAATATTAGGTCATGGAGCGTTTGCATGCGTATTGGCGCTATGAATACATAGAAGCCCCTAAGGAAAATGAGAACTCGTCCGAGACGCTTTTCGAGGATCTCCCCAAACGAGGTGATGATGAGGCAAATTACATACTGTATCGTACGAAATTTTGCTACCTCGTTCTGAATACGTTTCCTTATAATGCAGGACATCTGTTGGCGATTCCTTACCGAGCGGTGCAAAAATTATCAGATTTAACTTCGGATGAACGGTTGGATTTGATGAATTTGTTGGCGTTTGCGGAAGATTTGCTGAGGAGAGCGCTGAAGCCGGAAGGTATCAATCTAGGTATTAATTTAGGTAAGGCTGCAGGTGCTGGGATTCCGCAACATCTCCATGTTCACATTGTCCCTCGTTGGAATGGCGATACGAACTTCATGCCGGTTGTCGGTGAGACGCGAGTGTTGCCATTAGCTTTGAAGGATATGTGGAAGCGGTTAAAGTCATTTATTGAGTTATGAGTTGGTTTCATAAGAGATCTAAACAGGAAGAAATTATAGAGAAACATCACAAGCGACTTGAAAAAGTTGGGAACATTCCATTGACATTTTCAAAAAAATCCTTGTTGGGGTATGCGGTATTTTTTGCGGTCGTTCTGATGATTTCTTTTTGGGGACAATCGCCAATAGGGCCTCAGTTGTCTTTGAATACGCCCGCAAAAGCACGTATTGTTTCCAATATAGATTTCGATTACATCAGTAATTTGAAAACAGCCGAACTGCGGGAACAGCGTCGTCATATGGTTGCGCCGGTTTACAAAGTGGATATGAGCGCGTTTCATAATTTTTCGCAAAAAATTGAACGTTTGAAGGGGCAATTAACCCGATGCGCTGACATCAAGGATGCGAATAAGCGCACGACAGCACTGAATGAATTGATCGAAGAATTTGATACAAAGTACAATCTTTTCCTAGAAAAAGATGATTTGGAGAATTTATTGGCTATAGGCACTTCCTTGCAACGCAACCGATGGCTGGATGAGTGTTTGTTCATTTTGCAAGAAATGGCGCAAAAGGGGATATTTGACGATACAGAATCTTATTTAGATGATGAGAACGTATATTCTTCAATGGCACGCCTGGATCAAGGGAATACCCGTCTCCAAAGCCGAGGCAATGCTCTTAAAAACTTGCGAATGAATTTATTCGTTATGGATATAGAGTACGATATCGCCAATGCGCTTGTTCACATTTGTAAGTACGGTTTGACGCCCAATTTGGTTTATGATAAGAAGAAAACGCAAGAAAAGATCCAACAGTTTGTTGAACGTACCCCCGATGTAAACGTAAAGATTCAACAGGGAAACGTTATTGTGGATAGCGGGCAGATGGTTACGCCCGAGATTTACGAATGTTATTTGGCGTATTTGAAAAATTTGGAAGCACAAGATGTTTATAAAAAGGCCTATCAGACCATTTTTATGAAGAAAATCTTCTTGTTAAGCTTGTTGTTTGTTTTGCTGATTTTTGTCCTAAAATTGCTCCCAACGCGGCTTAATCAGCAAATACGGCTTAAAATGGTTACAGGGGTCGTTCTTGTACTGAATATACTCGTTATTCGTTTGATTAATGTTTTCTGTGTGCATGCGATGATTGGGCAACAGTGTTTGTTGGCCCCGTTTGCGGCGTTTTTGGTGCCCACATTCCTATCCAGCTTGTTAATTACCGCATTGACGGACACATTGGCGGGATTTGTATGTACGTTCTTCGTTGTTGGCGTAAAGACTTTTATCGTTTACGGAACCTTAGACGCGTTTTTACTGGATCTTTTGGTGGGTACATTCATTGTTTTTCTCTGCCGAAAAGTAAAATTTAAGGAGGATATCTTAAAGGCGGGATGTTATGCTTACATTCTGTTTGCGATCATAACCTTTGTCTATGGTACTCTTATGTTGCGTTATACATTGGCCTTCTGTTCTCAACAAGTATTGGCGATTGCTGTAAACGGGTTGGGTACCCTGTTCTTGGTGGTCAATTTGATTCCGGTTTTTGAAAAGTTTTTCCATTACACGACCAATATTACGTTTTTGAATTTGACGGATTATAATCACCCCCTGTTGCGGAAATTACAACTGGTTGCGCCGGGTACCTATCACCATAGTTTGATGGTCGCCACGTTGGCTGAAAAAGCGGCTGCGGAAATTGGAGCGAACCCATTGTTGTGCCGCTGTTGCGCGTTGTATCACGATATCGGAAAGATTATAAAACCGGAATATTTTACAGAAAATCAACGCGAAGGCGAAAATCCTCATGCGGATCAAACACCTTCCATGAGTGCTATTATCCTAAAAAGTCACGTAAAAGAAGGTGTGGAGTTAGCAAAGACGTACAAATTGCCGAAGATTATTATCGACGTTATTCGTCAACATCATGGAACGTCGGTGATGCAGTATTTTTATAAGAAGGCCCTGCTATTAAAAACCGATGAAAACGAGGTTATTGACGAAAAGGTGTTCCGATATGATGGTCCTAAGCCAGAATTTAAAGAAGCTGCAATCATTTTGTTGGCAGATGCAATCGAGGCCGCGAGCCGTAGTTTGGAAAAATGTACGGCGCAATCTATTCGGGATCTAATCGATAAGATTGTCAAGGACCGCATCGAGACCGAACAGCTGAATGCATGTAAGATTACGTTGCAGGATTTGGATGCGATAAAGAAGAGCTTCGAGGTAACATTGCTAACGATGTCGCATGCCAGAATTAGCTACGATTCGGTTGAGAAAGAGGTCGAAAAGCAAAATATACAATAATTGTTGTTTACTTCGCTTGGAAATTTTTTTAAAAGATACGCGTGGACGAAATCATTCACCCGTTGTTGCAGCTGCAAACGTTAGAAAATTCCGTTTTGGATATTCAAAAACAGCGCGAATTATGTGCAAAAAACTTGCAGTCGTTGCAGGAATTGAAACGAAAATCCGAAGCTGCCTTAAAAGATGCCGAAGCGCAGTTGGTGGCGAAAAAGCGCGACTATCAAGCGCAAGAGCTTGAACTAAATCACTTGGAAGATTTGTTAGTACAGCAAAAAGCAAAACGTTTATTTGTCAAAAAAGCAGAAGAATTCAATGCTTTGGAAGAAGCCAACAAGCGTGTTGAGCAACAGATTTCGGATTTGCAAGATCGTATGTTGTCAGATTTAGAAGGGATTGAGACGCAGGAAAAGCTTACACAAACCCAGAAGGCAACACATGAGACGCAAGTGCGTCAGTGGGATGAACAAGCGTTTGCGTTGGAACGGCAAAGTGAAGCGTTATTGGTACAATGGGAAGAAGCGCAAAAACAACAAGAAGCGTATGAATCTCATTTGCAGGGGCCCTATTATCAAGCGTATGTAAATTTGCGGAAATGTGGTAAGTCCATGCCGCGTATCGTGCCTGTCAAAGAAGATGGGAAATGCGGTGGCTGTTTTTTGGCTCTATCACGTGAAGCTATGGATCGCTTACAAAAAGAAGGCGTGCAGTTTTGTGAACATTGCGGAAGAATTTTATATAGGTTGAACGTATGATTAATTGTAGTATCGCTATCCCAGCAAGAATAGCTTCTTCACGGTTGCCCGGTAAAATGTTGAAAAATTTGGGGGGTAAGCCTGTGATTCAACATGTTATTGAACGTGCATTACAGGTTAGGAATTGTAGCCAAGTGTATGTGGTAACTGATAGCATAGAAATCGTTGGTTTGGCTAAATCTTTGGGTATTCAAGGGCTTATGACATCTCCCAATTGCCATTCGGGCACGGATAGAATCGTTTCTGTTTTAAACAAAATCTCGGGTGATTGGATTTTTAACGTACAGGGCGACGAACCTTTTATCGACCCGAACTGGGTTGAATCGTTGATTGATAAAGCAACTTTCATCGAAGCTCCGATGTTAACCGGTGTTTATCGTCTAAAACAGATAGAGGATGTTTTAAATCCTAATATCGTAAAGACGGTTTTGGATAACAATGGACGTGCTATTTATTTTTCTCGAAGTCCAATCCCTTTCGTTCGTGGCGCAAATGAAAATCAGTGGCTAAGTGAGACGACTTTTTGGGGGCATTTGGGAATTTACGGTTATCGACGCGATCTGTTAGAACAGTATCACGAATTATCTCAAACTTACCTTGAAAAAGCCGAATCCTTGGAACAGTTACGGTTTCTTGCCAATGGCTTTCAGATTGCAACGCTGGAAGCACCCGGACGTTCCGTCGCGATTGATACGCAAGAAGATTTGGAAAAGGCAGAAGCGCTTATATCAGGAAGAAAATAACTTGAGAAACAAACAAGATACCCAACAAAACGTACGTTAATTTCAAGAAAAAATTGCGCTTCCGTGCTTGTGCTCGGGCGTGGATGGCTTTATCGAAAGCGAAACAGTGGGTAATATCTTTAGGTGAACTCATGAGCCTATTAGATAGAGAAATTCATTTTTCTGCAATCAAATTTTCAAGATGGTAACAGTGGCTGCCTTTTAGATAAACGTAGTTTGGAGATAAATTTATTAATAAGGAGGCGGCTTCTTGCGTTGTTTTTGTGCATTGAATTTGCTTTTCAACAACTCCATGCTGCTTAAGCCCTTCTTTTATCGCATCGCAAAAATTCCCAATGCAAATAAAATAATCTTCTGTATTTGGCATGATATGCTCTGCGATTTTTTTGTGGTATTCCTCGCTTGTGGAACCTAATTCTTCCATGCTTCCCAAGATAAAACAAGCTGGGGTGTTTTGAGGTTTTTCGTTGTAAAAATGCTGCAAACTATCGGCGTAAGAAGCTGGATTGGCATTGTAACAATCGATGAAATAATGCACTTGATTTACGGTTTTCCAAAGGCCTCGATTTTGAAAAGGTTGCCAAAGACGCAGCCGTTCTTGAATAAGAGTGGGCGAGATATTATTTTTCAGTGCTACTGCGATGGCTAATGCAAAGTTTCGAATGGCCCCGTCGCCTAACAAAAAGGGCACGCTGAATTTTGAATCCTCGACTTCCAGTTTCCAGCCGTCTTGGGTTTTATGGAATGCGCAATTTATGACGGGAGAGTATTTTGAATGGGTTATGTGGGTAACATTATGTTCTAATGGTGCGACGGATAAAATATAACAAGGGTCTTTTTTAGTGTTATAACGTTGAAAATCTTCAAAAAAGAAAACATTGCCTTTAGCGCTATTCAGCAGCTTAAATTTCTCAATGCCGATGTCATTTAATGAGTCGAAATTCCCCAAATGCGCTGGTCCAATATTGGTAAGAATGGCTTCGTCGGGTTGAAGCATATCTGCCAAACTATCCATTTCATTGGGGCGACTTATACCGACTTCTATTACCGCATTTTCATGAATTTTATCATCAATTTGTGTAATAGAAAATGGAAGCCCTAGATGGTTGTTGAAGTTTTCTGGGGTTTTAAATGTCTGATCGCCCAATAGTAATGCCAATAGCTCTTTGAGCGTCGTTTTGCCACAACTGCCGGTAATTCCAATAATCTTCGTAGATAGGGTTTCTCGGTAGCATTTTGCAATTTTTTGAAAAGCCCAAAGTGTGTTTTTTACTATCAGTTGAGGTAGTGAAATATGGGGAATTCTATGCTCAACAATTGCAGCAACGGCACCTGAAGATTCTGCCATTTTGACATAATTATGGCCGTCATTATTTGTGTTTTTTATAGCTAAGAAGCATTCGTTTTTCCCCAATTTTCGCGTATCAAAACAGAAGTTTTCGATTCTGTTTGTTGGCTCATGAGTCCAAACACCGTCGGTCCATTTTTGCAATAAATGAGGATCAAAAAACTTCATTTAGTCAAAAAATTTGCATTATAAGCTTCAACGACTTTTCGATCATCGAATGGGAAAAACTGCTGACCGATTTCTTGATATTGTTCGTGGCCTTTTCCGGCAATAATTAGGCAGTCACCGCTTTTGCATGTCTGCAATGCTTGACGTATGGCTTCCGTTCTATCCTTGATGAATACCACTTTGTCATCCGTGCTTAGCCCAGAACGCATATCATTGAAAATCTGCTCTTGATCTTCGGTGCGCGGATTGTCGCTCGTAGCCCAGGCTCTATCGGAACAGGTTTCCGCAATGTGAGTCATAACGGGACGTTTGGTACGATCACGATCGCCACCACAACCAAACACAACGTATAATTTATTATCCGTTAGAGCGCGTAATGTATAAAGTACTTTACATAGAGCTTCCGGCTTATGCGCATAATCCACGAACACTTTAACACCGAGAGCGTTGGGAACTTCCTCCAAGCGACCTGGAACCGGTGGAAATTGAGACAATAAAGGAACGATCTTATCCAAATCGTAACCTTGTGCATAGCATATCCCCAAGGCAACCAAGCAATTATAAACATTGAACAATCCCAGCAGCGAGGTTTTAACGCTATATTCGCCTTTGGGAGAAATCAGTGTAAACGAGGTGCCTTTGAGATCGGTATGGACGTCCTTCGCTTGAAGTGTTGCTGGTGTCTGGATGCCGACCGTAACCCAGTTCAAATTTTTGGGAGCTTCTTTGTACAATCTCTGGCCATAAATATCATCTAAATTGACAACCGCGTTTTTTAAATGCTTATTGAAAAACAATTGCCGTTTTGCTTGGAAGTAATTTTCCATTGTTTTGTGATAATCGAGATGTTCAAGGCTCAAATTGGTAAAGGCAACGGTGTCAAACGTGAGTGCAGCAACGCGTTTTTGTTCAATAGCGTGCGATGAAACTTCCAATATGGCATTTTTTTCGCCATTTTGAACCATTTCATCCAGGTAACTCGTTAAGCTGATAGCATCAGGAGTGGTTCTAGAAGCCGGCAAAATACGTTGTCCTAAATCGTATTGTAGGCTGCCCAACAAGCCCGAAGTTTCCTTTAAAGCTTCTTTGTAGATGTGGCGCAAAAGCCAAGAAGTGGTTGTCTTACCACTGGTACCCGTTATACCAACCAAGCGAAGCTTCTTATCCGGAGCCTCGTAGAAAGTATGCGCTATTTGGCTCATGGCCTTACGGACATCGGGAACTTGAATCTGCAAAATATTTTTTAAACGTGGAAGCGGTTTTTCGGTGATGATTACTTCAGCACCTCGGCTTATCGCGGTTTCGATGAAGCTATTTCCGTCAAAATGTTCTCCGGGGATCGAAAAGAAAATGCTGTGAGGTTGAACAAAACTGCTGTGAACCGCCAGATGTCTTATGAGAGGATTTTGATTCGAACCGATAAATTTTTTTACCGTTACATTTTCCAACAACGTTTTTAAACTGATGGGCTTTTCCATGAATTTTATCAAAGGGAATGTGAGCGCTTTGGCGAAAGTCGAATAAGTTAAGAGTGGATTGTTCAACATGATTTTTACAAAGGTCTAGATTCGGGTTCTATGCCCAAATAGGGGATGATTTGTTCTGCTATTTTTTTAAAAATCGGAGCTGCAACCAAGGAGCCATAACCGGTACCTTGGGTGTGTGGCGAATCGATCGTTAACGTGATATGAATTTGTGGATTTCGATTGGGGAAAAATCCTGAAAAAGAGGCAATGTGTTGCGTATGTGAATAACGTCCATTTATGATCTTTTGCGTGGTCCCGGTCTTTCCAGTGACGTTGTAGAACGGAATATAGGCTTTAGATTGTTCTGACAACAATAGCATGTGGCGCATCGTTTTTGAGGTTTCTTCTTTCAGTACTTTGCGACGGATTTGCGGATTAAAAGAGCGTACAATTTCGCCATTGGCTGTATAAATTCTGCGAACCAATTGTGGATAAAACAAGACACCACCGTTGGCAATGGTACTCATGGCGTAATGCATTTGGAATAACGAACACGCGATACTGTGACCGATCGGCAAGCGGGTTATCGTCAAACCATCCCATCGTTCTATCGGGTGAAGCACGCCTCTGGTTTCGCCACTCAAACCGGAATTAGTGGATGCGCCGAAGCCAAACAAACAGGCATATTTGTAAAGACGTTCGGCCCCCAGTTGAAACGCAATTTGAACCGTTCCGCGATTGCTGGACTTGGCTAAAATCTCATTTACGGTCATGTTACCCGAAAAATGTTTCCAGTCATTGGGCAAAGGAAGTTCTTTGTCGCGATACAAAGCTTTTGTAAGACTACAGTTGAATTTGTCCGTGGGTGTTACAACACCACAGTCGATGGCAGCACTTACAGAAATCGCCTTAAAAACGGATCCGGGTTCGTAGATATCCGTAATGGCTTTATTTTTTAAAGCTTCGATAGGATACTTATTGTAATGGTTGGAGTCAAAAAATGGGTAATTGACCAACGCTAGAATTTCGCCGGTATTCGGTCGTGTTACGATTGCATGAACTGATAGTGGAGAATATTCCTCAAATGCGGACTTTAAAACACCTTCGGTGATGCTTTGGATTTGTTGATCGATAGTCAATTCAACCGTATAACCATCTATGGGTGAAAGCTGTTCCTTACGATGCTGGATAAGCTCTTTATTCTTGCCATCAATTTCGTAATGAATGTAGCCGTTTTGTCCTGTTAGATAGAAATTCATCATTTTTTCTATGCCAAACACCGGAACGTTATCTTGATTAATAAAACCGATAATGTAACTCAGGCTAGGTGTATGCAGATAAACGCGCTGAGACTTCTCATTGCCGTAAACTCCGTGCATATGAAGTTGCATTATCTTCTTATAAAGAGTTTCCGATAGATCGTTGTAGAGCGGTTTCCAATGGCAATTCGACGCATGCCACAGCTCTTCGAGTTGTTGAAGTGGTTTAGATAATAGGTGTGCTAGGCGAGGCAAGTGGGTTCGATCTTCTTCTTTGATTTGTGTCAAGTCAACGCCCAGGTCGTATACTTTTTGTTGCGTTGCCAAACACCGACCTTTGCAGTCGATGATTTTGCCGCGGGTTGCAGGCAATGTTTTCAATTTTAAGCGCGAAGTTTCAGCAAAATGCGTATACTTTTCTCCATAAAATCCCAGGTAAAACAATCGTCCGCCGATAACCAGAAAGCCACTTCCTAAAAGAAGGACTACGGTATAATAGCGGATGGAGACAAGGGGCAACATTATGGGTTAAACGCTACGATAGGAGTGGTTGCCTGCTTGTTTTGAACAGAAATCCAAAGGATCTGTCGCGCGTTGAGTTGGTGGGTTTTTACGCTTTTGTTTTGAAGTTTTGCAATGCACAAATCGGCGCGCTTGTTAAGCTCAATCAAAGAAGCTAATTCCTTCTCTAAAAGCTTGCTTTTTGATGCCTGCACGTAAATTTGCTGGCGCATCCATTGTAAACTGAAAGCTCCCGCCATCAGTAGGCAGAAGAACAGTACGAACCCTAACTTATATTTTGACACTTTCATAATTTCCTTAAAATTCTTAATTTTGCCGAACGAGCCCGAGGATTGACACGGACCTCTTCATCCGTAGCAACTATAGGTTTCCGGGCTAATAGCTCAGCTGAAATCGTTTTCAGTTGACGTGGCTGTTCGTCCAAGCGGTTTGTGCTGCGACCGCACCATTCGTAAAAATGCTGTTTTACAATACGATCTTCCAATGAATGGAAAGAAATAACTGCCAATATTCCCGCTTTATTTAGTGCATTGAAGGCGGCTGTTAAACCCTTCTCCAAGTGATTCAGTTCGTCGTTGACTGCAATGCGAATACCTTGAAATACTCGGGTGGCTGGATGGATACCGCGTTTTTTTGAATGCATAAGCGGTGTATTTTCTAGCAAGAACGCAACAAATTCAGTGGTCGTTTCCCAAGTTTCCGTTTCCCTTGCATTAAGGATACTTTTTACGACGAATTTCCAATGCGGTTCTTCACCATAATCCCGAATGGCTTTCGTAAGTTCTTCAGAAGTAGCGGTTTTGAGAAAATGACTTGCAGGAATTCCTGAATTGGGATTCATCCGCATATCGAGTGGACCTTCTTTTATAAAAGAAAAACCACGGTCTGCATTATCCAACTGAAATGAAGATACGCCGAGATCCAACAGAACCCCATCGAAGGTTTTGTGCAGTTGTTCTAATTCGGAAAAATTGAGCGGATAAAACTCAAAACGCCGTGGAAATTGTTGCTTCAAGCTTTCAGCGCGTACTTGAGCTTCAGGATCCACATCCAACCCAGTAACATTGAGCGAAGAATTTTGTTCCAAAAGCGCCTCTGTATGTCCGCCACCACCGAATGTTCCATCCAAAAGAAGTCCAGAAACATTGCGAAATGCCTCCAGAATGGGCTTTTTTAATACCGGGATGTGACCTTCCATGGCTACAACCCCAGCTGTTGAAGCAGTCGGCTCATTTCATTTTCTTCTGCTTCGGAATGATTCATGTAATTTTTATAAGCTTCCGGCTCCCAAATATTGAAGGTGACGTAGCTACCGATGAGAAGCGCGCTTTTTTTAAGATGTGCATGCTGCACTAATTTTTCAGATAAAGTGATACGCCCTTGCTTGTCACATCCAAAGGTGTCGGCTTGCGAAAACAGTTTCGCTAGAACTTTTTGCCCTTGAATATCGCCCAAGCTAACGACAGAAACCTTTTCTTCCAAACGTTCGACCATTTTAGGGGGGTAGATGGTGATACATCCAATAGGGTTGGGTAGAGCTAGGTAAACATCGGCTTCATCGCCGATAAAACGCCACTTTGCGGGTATACAAAGACGATTCTTTGCATCCATCTGATGCGAGAATTCACCCACAAAAACATTTTTACCTAAAAACCCCATAAGTTATACGCGCTTAAACCTATTTACCCCATTAAGCACCACTTTGCCCCACAAGTCAACATAAAAATGCATTTTTTAGCAATTTTTTTGATGATTTTTAGCGAGAAGAATTTTCTAATAGATAAGGGGAAATGTTGAGAGCTAAGAAGTCTAAGGGCAAAAGTTTTCGAAGGTTTAAGGGGTTTCTCTACAAAAAGTTTTCTTTGGAATAAAATGTTTGAGCCAATGATTGACAAGTTTGTGTAAAAACGTTTTCTATTATAGGTGAGGCTATGAGAAGCGAGTTATTATCTGTCTTGGAGTACATGGAGAAGGAGAAGGGAATCAGTCGTCAAAACATGATCGATTCCATCGCAACCGCTGTGAGCAGTGCAGCAAAAAAGAGTTTGCATTCCGGTCAAGATGTGCGAGTTGAAATTGACCCACGTACGGGTGCGATGAAAGCTTGGGCACAGTTGAAGGTTGTGGACTCTGTAAGCGATCCGAAGTATGAAATTCATGTTACGAAGGCTAAGCAGACTTACCCAAATATAGCCATCGGTGAGATCTTTGAACAAGAAATCGATCCTTCCATTTTCGGTCGAATTGCGGCTCAGACGGCGCGTCAGATGATTATGCAGCAGATTCGTCGTTTTGAAAAAGAGCACATCTATGAACAATTTCAGGATAGGGTAGGAACCATTATTACCGGTATTGTTCGGTATCAGGAGCGTGGCGATTTGGTTATTGATTTTGGTAAGGCCGAAGGAACGCTTTATCGTCGCGATTCAATTTGGAGTGATGATTATACGCCGGGAGAACGCATTTGTTGTTTGCTCCAGGAAATTAAGGCAACGCCGCGTGGCCCAGAGCTTGTTCTGACAAGAAGTCATGTAGATTTTGTGCGCCGTTTGTTGGAGTGCGAAGTTGTTGAATTGGCTGAAGGAACGGTGTTCATAAAGTCTATCGTTCGCGATCCGGGTTATAGGACAAAGATTTGTGTCGATACAAAGGATTCGAAGATCGATCCCGTAGGGGCTTGTGTTGGAACGCGTGGTTCACGCATTAAGAATGTTTTGAAGGAGTTAGGACAAGAAAAGATCGATGTTATCCGCTATTCTTCCGATTTGCAGACGTTGCTGAAAGAGGCGGTTCGTCCGGCAGTTCCGCAAAATATTGTCGTAGATGAGCCTCGCAAGGTGTTACGTTTTGATTTGGAAGAAAAAGATTTTGCGGTTTTCGTCGGCAAGAAAGGTCAGAATTTGCGCTTGACATCGCGCTTATTAGGTTGGGAATTGGAAGTAAAGCGTTTGGAACGTGTGGAGCTTGGTTTTGAGGACAAGAAGGTGCATGCAATGCAGGTGCTTTCGCAGTTGCAATCGGTTACGGCTGTTATTGCTGCGCGTTTGGTCGAAATGGGTATTACAAGTATCGAAGCTTTTGAAGGTGTTACGGAAGACGATTTGGTTGATGCTGGCCTTTTAGCAGAAGAAGCGAAAGCCATTTTGGAAGAAGCGCAAAAATTTTTGAAAAAGTAGGATGGAATTGGCGTAAATATGAGTGTTAGAATATATCAGTTAGCTCGTCAGTTAGGCCTCGATAATAAGAAAGTTATTGAGTTGTTGCAGGCTAAAGGAATGGATGTAAAAAGCCCATCGAGCACCATACCTAATGTTTACGCTGATGAATTTGTAAAGGAATTTGCTAAAAAAGCGCCGGAACCGGTTCAAAAAGAAGAGCCTGTAGTACCCAAGACAGCTCCTAAGCTTAAACCGGTCGTAGCGCCCGAGGCTCCCTCGGTTAAGCCTCCCGTTAAGGCTCCTATGGTGGGCGATAACGTACAAAAAAATCCTTTCCGTTTGGAAATGCCCAAATTGCCACCTCGCCCTTCTGTTGTTATGCCGAAAGTGGGTTTTGGTCCAGCTCAGCCGAAGGTAATGGTCGCACCGAAGGTGAACGGTGTTGTACCTCCGGTTGCCCCGAAGGCGGAGTTCGTTGCCGTAAATGCCCCACAAGCCCGGAAGCAGTTGACGATAAAGCCACCGATTGTCGTCCGTGATTTTGCGACGCTTTTAAATATCAAGCCCTTCCGTTTGATTTCTGAATTGATGGAACAGGGCATTTTTGCTTCGATGAATCAAACGATCGATGAGAATGCTGCGCAAAAGATCGCTAGCAAGTACGGTATCGATTTGGAGTTCAAACATCGTTCGGCCGTTGCAGAGAATCCGCAGCAAAAGAAGCAAGAAGCGGAGAAGAAGCAGCGGGAAGCGGAAGAAAAGTATTTAGAGCCAAGACCGCCCATTGTTTGTATCTTGGGGCATGTAGATCACGGTAAAACCACGCTGTTGGATTACATTCGTAAGACGCATGTTGCAGCTAAAGAATCTGGGGGAATTACCCAGCACGTAGGAGCTTACCAAGTGGATTACATGGGTAAGAAGATCACGTTTTTGGATACCCCGGGGCATGCGGCTTTCTCTAAGATTCGTCAACGAGGTGCGACGGTTACCGATATAGCGGTTTTGGTGGTTGCGGCGGATGATGGTTTTATGCCACAGACGGAAGAAGCCCTGAAGTTTGCACAAAAAGAAAATGTTCCTGTTATCGTTGCGATTAATAAAATAGACGCAAAGGGTGCTAATGAAGATCACATTAAGCAGCAGATGCAGAAGCATGGTATTGCGCCGGAAGAGTGGGGCGGTGAAACGCTTTGTGCGGGTATTTCTGCTTTGAAGGGTACCCATATTGATAAACTTCTGGAGTTGATTTTGGTTCAAGCGGAAATGATGGAACTGAAGGCAAATCCGAAGGGTTCAGTGGAAGGTGTTATTGTCGAATCTCGTATCGAAGTAGGGCGCGGAGCTACAGCGACTGTAATTGTTAACAAAGGTACATTGAAGCCGGGCGATGTTTTGGTTTGCGGTTCTTGTTTCTGCAAAGTTCGTGCGTTGTTGGATGAAAACGGCGAAAAAATGAAGCAAGCAACACCGGCGACCCCTGTTCAGGTTTTGGGTTGGTCGGGAGCCCCTGAAGCTGGCGCCAATTTTAAGGCTGCAAAGAATGAAAAAGAGGCCCGTCGCGAGATCGAAGAAGTTGAGCGTTTGATGAAGCAAATGAGCTCCGATGATTCGCACAAAATCAAGAGCGTTGAGGATTTGATGGCTGCTATACAGACCTCAGAAAGCAAAATTTTGCGTGTTATTATTCGCGGTGATGTCCACGGCAGTGTTGAAGCGCTTTCGGATTGCTTGTTGGATATCAAAAGCGAAAAAGTCGGCTTGGAAATTGTGGATGCACAAGTAGGGCAGATTACGCTTAATGATGTTAAGTTGGCACATGCATCGAACTCGGTTATTGTTGGATTTAATACGAAGCTTGAGAATGGTGTGCAAGCGGCTGCGAAGCACGATCAAATACGCATTTTGCAGCATAATATTATTTATGAGCTTATTGATCAGGTAAAGGAGGCTATGCGTGAGTTGTTAGATCCGGAATGGTCGGAAAATAAGCTTGGATCAGCTGAGGTTCGTAAAGTCTTTGATTTGTCGAAATCTCAAGTTGCGGGTTGTATGGTTATTGCCGGTCGCATCGTTCGCGACGCTTCTGCAAGATTGATTCGTGCCGGAAAGATTTTGGCGGATACGAAAGTGCAAATGTTGAAACGTTTCAAAGATGATGTTACCGAAGTCAAGTCGGGGTACGAGTGTGGTATTGAGTTGAGCAATTTGACGGTTCCGTTCAAAGAAGGCGATATCATCGAATGTTATGAAATGGTAGCTCGCCAGCCTGATTTATAAAAATGGAAAGCTTCAGAATAATTCGTGTTAATGAGCTTTTAAAGCGGGCGATCAGTGACTATTTACATCAGCACTTTACGGCAGAATCGGTAAGTATTACCATTACGCAGGTTAAAGCAACAGATGATTTGAAAACAGCGGATGTTTATTTTTCAGTGTACAATCCCGAGGAGCGCAATGCTGCATTTCAATTTCTGAAGAAAGTTCGGAACGTCATTCAGTACGGTATCAGCAAGGAAGTGCGTTTAAAGTTTACACCGCAGTTGTTTTTTGTTTGGGATACCGCTTTAGATAAGGCACACAGGACATTTGCACTTTTGAATGAAATTGATGCCGAATTGGGTGAGCCAGAGGCCGAGTCGGAAGAAGATTGAGCCATGAAGAGTTATCTGGCAATACCGACGATTAAGAAAACGCAAAGCATTTTACAAGAAAAGCAGAAGGAAGCGTTTTTGCGTTCCATAGAGTATAAAACGGTTGCTGAATGGTTGCGTTTTTCAGAAGAATTGTACGATACCGAACCTATCGCTGAGAGTGTTTCTTATAACGATTGGAATGCGCCTTATTGCTTTCACGCCCTTTGCCCTAAATACCTGAAGGCGGTTCGACGTTTAGGTTGCCGGAGTTTTAGAAAAGGACAGGTGGCGATGTTGACGGTCGCTGGAGGATTGGGAACGCGCTTAGGGTTTAATGGACCCAAAGGATTGGTTCCAGTAACGCCTGTAAAACATAAGACGCTGTTTCAAGTTTTTGCAGAAAAATTGAAAGCCTTGCAGCAGATTTATGGACGACCGATACATTGGCTTGTAATGACCAGCGAAGAGACAGACACAGACACACGGAAAGCGTTTCGAGAACATAATTGGTATGACCTGAATTACGTCCATTTTTTTAAACAGGGTGTTGTTCCGGCTTTTACGGAAGAGGGTTCGTGTGTGATTCGTGAAGACGGGAGTGTGCACTATTATCCGGATGGTCATGGCGGTGTATTTAAAGCGTTGGAACGAAATGGTCTGTTGAAAGCCCTGAAAGGGTGGGGGATAAAATATATCAGCTATTTCCAGGTGGATAATCCGCTCGTTCGTTTGGACGATCCTCAATTTTTAGGCTTCCATATTTACAAAAAATCTGAGTTTTCAACCAAAGTTGTAGAAAAAGTTTCTCCGGAAGAGAAAGTGGGCGTTTTTGTAAATGTGAACGGATCATTGCGTTTGGTGGAGTACAGTGAAATGCCGGAAGCTCTAACACGTCAGCAGGATAAAGCAGGGTATTTGGCGTTTCGTTGGGGAAATACAGCCATACATCTATTGAATTTAGATTTTGTTGAACGATGTGCGCGATTGGATTTGCCTTATCATAAAGCGCATAAAAAGGTTCAAAATTGGTGTCCGGAACAAGACAAAATGCAAACCGAAATTGGGATAAAGTGGGAACAGTTTATCTTTGATGCCTTGCCGTACGCGAAGAATCCCTTGCTGTATGAAGTCGAACGTTGTGAGGAGTTTAGTCCGGTAAAAAATGCCAGCGGTTCAGATTCTTTGGAAACCTGCATGCGAGATCAGGTTTTACGCTGGAAACGATGGTTTAAAAAAGTAAAGATTTCAGTTGACATTCCTTTAGATTTTTTTAATAATTCCCATGTAGAGGTTAGCTCGTTATTTGCGGATAGCTTGGATGTTTTTCTAAAGAAGGTGAAGCGTTTGAAGCTGACGCAGGGATTTTTTGAAAAACTTTATTTGGAATGAACAAGGATCGTGTTTTTGGGATTTTGCAAGATGCGCTTAAATCCCGTAAATTGTTGGAAGCCAGCTGTGGTAACATTAGTGCCCTATTAAACACGCCAGATTTGCCGGAGTGGGTTTGGGGTTCATTGGAAGAGCTTATTGCAGGTGAGCATTGGGAAGAATTGAATAATCGTTTTTTTAAATCGGTTGAATTTGGTACTGCTGGAATGCGTGGAAGGACGATA
This sequence comes from Verrucomicrobia bacterium UBA1183, assembly GCA_002309885.1. Taxonomy (GTDB): domain Bacteria; phylum Verrucomicrobiota; class Verrucomicrobiia; order Opitutales; family UBA9783; genus UBA1183. The sequence goes on along the minus strand of DBYP01000006.1, from coordinate 49,255 downwards.
GGAGGTGTACCAACTCGGTTTGAAAAAGAAGGCGATGATTACGTGCATGCTGCGATAGGTTCTACCTGCATGAACGATTTCAATGTCATTATCGCGACAATAGGCTTGTTTAATTATTGTAAATTTTATCAAGATACCGATTGTGAGTTTCCCAAACGTCCGAGTTTGGTCATCGCTCATGATATGCGCTATTTTTCGCGTCATTTTTGTGAATTAACCGCTACGGTTTGGAGTAAATTGGGTGGTGATGTTTACATTTTCGAAGGACCGCGTTCAACACCACAATTGAGCTTTTCGGTACGTTATTTGAAAACTTCGGCAGGCGTTATGATTACGGCCAGCCACAATCCTTATTTTGATAACGGGTATAAGGTCTACTTCGATGATGGTGCGCAGATAAATGAAACGCATGCTCATAAAATTATGCAAGAAATCCAGAAGCTGTCTTATGTAGATGCGCTAAAGTTTTTGGATGTGGATTTGCGAGAGGTGCACACGCTTTCACCATTTTTGGATAGTGTGTATTTGGAATGTTGCCAGGATGCGATTTTGGATGTGGCTTTATTCAAGACAATGAAGCAAACGAAGATTGTTTATACACCTCTTCATGGCACGGGATCGGTTTGCATATTACCTTTGATGAAGAATTACGAATGGGATATACATCCCGTAGATTCGCAGCTTGTGATGGATAGTGCGTTCCCAACGGTAAAATCTCCCAATCCCGATAATCTGGAGACGTTGCAGTTGGCGTTGGAGGAAGCGAAACGCATCGATGCCGATGGTGTTATTGCGACCGACCCGGATGGTGACCGTATGTCGGTAATGTTGAAAGATCGGAAAGGTGATTGGAAGCTTTTAAATGGCAATACCATCGCAGTGCTATTGGCAGAGTACCGGTTGAATGCCATGAGGAATCTGGAGTTGTTGCCAAAAGATCTTAGCAATTTGGCAGTTATCAAGTCGTTTGTGACAACGCCACTATTGAAATCGTTTGCCGAAAAAAATGGGATCAAGTGTATTGAAACCCATACCGGATTTAAGTGGATTGGCGAAAAACTGAAGGACTACGAAGCGATAGCGACTCAGAAAGAATTGCGTTCACGGGGCATCAGCTTAGATTACACGCGTTGTTCCTACAAAGCTCGCAGGAATATTATGATGAAGGATTCGACATTCTTCTTCTTGGGAGCCGAAGAGAGTTGTGGATTTTTAGCCAATGATGCTGTTCGTGATAAGGATGCGAATGCTGCGACGCTGATGTTTTGCGAATTTATTGCGTATTTGCGAGCTCATGAGCTTTCGTTCACGGATTGTTTGGATGAAATTTACGCCAAATATGGCTATTTTAAGGAAGATTTATTGAGCTTTACCTTTGATGGAGCGGAGGGTTTTTCGCAAATTAAGCAGCTGATGTCTTCGTATCGCAATAATATGCCTAAGCGCATGAGCGATAGCCGTGTGTTATCGGTAACGGATTTTTCTAAACCTGAAGCGAGAGCCGATGCGGATGGCAAAACAATCCCGGCCAGCAATTTCATGTTGGTACATCTGCTAAATGGGTGCAGCATTGCGATACGTCCTAGCGGAACCGAACCTAAGTTAAAAATGTACCTTTTCGGGCAATCTGAAGTCCAAAGCGGGGATGATTTACCGACGATAAAGAAGGAAGTCGGGGATCGATTGGAATCGCTGAAGGCTTGGCTTAAACAGGATGTCGCAGAGCGAACAAAGTAAGTAATTAAAAGGGAACTTTTTGAAAAAAGATTCCCTTAAACCCTCAAAAACTTTCATAATTTTGCAACAATGTTGCAAAATGACTGGGGTGCAGGGCTGCTGCCCTGCTTTTAAGGGAGTTTGGGAGAGTTTTTACAAAAGCTCTCCCAAAATATTCTATAGACGCCATTTAATATTACTTCAACAAATCTTTTAGCAAAGGACGATACAGGTCAATTTTCGGATCGATGGCGATTTCATCGATTTCGTGCTTGGCTGCCCCATTGTCGAATTGTACGTGCGGAGCCTCCGTGATAATCGCTAAAGGTGTACATTCCGAGCTTTCTCCCATATTAAATACAGCGCTAACCGCCAATGCATCGGCAACATTGATGTGGGTAACTTGCAGCGGATGACCGAATAGATCTGGTGCTCCTACAAGGCTTTTACAAGGTTGGAAGCCCCACCAAGCCAACGCGATACCGGTAACACCTCGACGCAAGGGGGTTGTGTGGCTGTCGGTAATAAGTACACCTAAATGCTTTAAATGGCGCTGTTGTTTAAGATAAGTGTACAAGTTTTGTGCGGAAAGGAATGGATCTTTTGGGTATAAGATGTAGCGTCCATTGCTGTTCGATTCATCGATTCCGGCAGATGGGATGAGAATATGGTTTTTGTACGTCAATACGATACGTTCATCATGCCCTTCGGATGGGATAACGCAATCGGCTTCCTGCAGAATGAGGTCTTTTTTAGAAATAGTGGCTGTATCCACGGTGCGACCTTCGCATAAGCTAACGACTTTAGAGGTGATGACGACGATGGTCCCTTCGGAGAGTGTTGGTAAAGCTGCATCGACAAAGCGATTTAAGTCTTGCGATTGTGTAATGCGATCGGTTTTTATGGCTTTTATTTGCATGATTCTAACCATTGTTGGGTACTGAAGAAACGTTGATGCCATGCGACATTGTGGACGCGAAGATAATCAACTTTGCCAGTTAGATATTGGGAAACCGCCAACGTTTCAATATCTCTTTCTTGCGCTTCCGTTGCGTTCAATGAGCGATAAAAGGATTTCCGTGAATGTCCTACGAGAATAGGGCAACCCCAATTGTGTATGTGTTCGATGGTTTTTAAAAGCAGGCCGGTTGCGTAAGCCGTTTTACCAAAGCCGAATCCGGGATCCAAAATAATATCGTTGGTTTTGAATCCGAAAGCTGTTAATTTGCTGACTTGTTGTTCTGCCCAAACGTCGAGAGCATCCCACGAAGGTGCGATGTTTTCTGTTTTTATGGGTGGGACAGAAAGCGCATGCATTACACAAAGCTTGCATCCGGCTTGTTGAATGGCCTCCAAAGTTGAATCTTTTAATTTGCCCGAGACATCGTTGATCCACGCGATAGGGTATTGCTTCAAAAGTTTTTGGATAATCTTATCCCGGAAAGTATCAATGCTTACGGGAATGTTTTTTAGATCCAGCTGATCTAATACAGGCTGAAGACGTTCCCATTCTTCTTCGGGCGAAATTTGAACCGCGCCGGGGCGTGTAGATTGCGCGCCGATATCTAAAATTTCAGCACCCTCAGCGATAAGATTTTGGCAATGTTCGACGGCTAATTTGGGTTCCTTATATAGACCGCCATCGGAGAAGGAATCGGGCGTAACATTCACGATGCCCATGAGCCTTGGAAACAATACAAAGGATTTCTTGGGCTGAAATTGGCTTTTTAAGGCTAGCGATTCGAATGTTTGTGTTGTGGCAGGGTAGGGGAGTGTTGGAGCCAATGTCGCCATCAGGTGTAACAAGAAATCGCGCTCTTTCAGTCCTTTGTGCGGAATGGTTAGTTGAGGCGTATCGATGACGGTATCCCCATAGAGCAAAATATCTAAGTCAATAGTGCGTGGACCCCAAAATGGATGATTTTTTTCTCGTCCCATTTGTCGCTCTATTGTTTGTAGTCTGTCGAACAGCTCCTGAGGGCTTAATGTGGTATCTCCGGTAACGATCATATTGAGGTAAGGCAGATGCCACGAAATCGGCGCATTTTCAGGCAACAGGGGTTCCGTCTCAATGACGATCGACGTACGCAAATCCGTAAGTACCTCGCGAAGCTTTAAGACAGCGTTTCGCAGGTGATTTAAACGATGTCCTAAGTTGGATCCCAGGGCGATGTAGACGGTCGATTTCATCCGTTAAATTTACAATTACGCATGTCGCCAGTTTCTAAATAAGCCTGATAAATCTTAAATGCTGCCGAAAGTTGGTGGCCGATGTGTTTGTTTTTGGTAAGATTTAGATAATCCCAAAGAAGCGGCTTGTAATCCGGATGTGCGCAATTTTCAATGATACAGCGTGCTCTTTGTGCGGGATCTTTGCCGCGAAGGTCGGCAACGCCTTGTTCGGTAACGATAATTTGAACGTCATGTTCGGTATGATCGATGTGCGAACAGAAGGGGACGATGCTGGAAATGGCGCCCTCTTTGGCGGTAGAAGGTAACGTGAATATGGAAATGTAGCCGTTGCGGGCAAAATCTCCGGAACCACCGATGCCATTCATAATAGACGACCCAAATACGTGTGTGCTATTGACATTACCGAAGATATCTACTTCTAAAGCGGCATTCATGGCCAATAATCCTAGACGTCGTATAATTTCGGGATGATTTGTGATTTCCTCTGGGCGGATGATGAGACGCTGTCTGTAGTAATCCAGATTGTCGAAAATCTTCTTGATATGATTATCGGTGAAGGTCAAAGCGCAAGCGCTTGCGAACTTAATCCGTCCTGCTTCCATCAGATCGATGACGGCATCTTGAGCGACTTCGCTGTATATCGAGAAAGCCGGAATACGTTTTTCCATTCCCATGGTCTTCAAGACGGCATTTGCGATGTTCCCTACGCCAGATTGGATGGGTAAAAAGCTCGATGGAATGCGGCCGCTATGAAGTTCTTGCAGAAAGAATTGAGCTACGTGTTGACCGATGCGTTCATGGATGGGGCTGATTTCCTTAAAATCTGCCAAATGGTCTTCTTCGCAGGTCTCAACGATACCGACAATCTTTTTGGGATCCACATTTACAGTGGTTGTTCCGATGCGATCGGAAGGAGTTAATAATGGGATTGCCTGGCGATGTGGCGGGTTGGCTAATTCATAAATATCATGAAGACCTTGCAGTTTCCCGGAATAAAAGCGATTGTGTTCCAAAATAATATGCTTTGCGTGTCGGCAAAAAGTGGGTACGGCTCCTGCGGACATGGTTAAGGTTAGCTGTCCATCGCTGGTATAATCAGAAACTTCAACGATGGCATAATCGATATCGCCTAAGAAGCCATAATTAATAAATTGAGGATAGGTTGAAAGATGTTGATCGGCGTAAGCAATTTCGCCCTGATTAATCGCATTGCGGGTATCTTTATTAGATTGGTAGGGAGTGCGATAAGAGATCGCTTTGGCGCGACTAAGAGCACCATCGACGTGATCCGTAGTGGAGGCGCCTGAAAAAACCCTTACTTGGAAGTTTTTTCCGGAAAAATGTTCTCGTTCCGCCTTCTTGGCTAAACTTTCGGTAACTTTCTTTACACAACCGGCAGCAGTAAAACTGCTACAAGCAATGGTATCCTGGTGCTTTATGCACTCAGCAGCCTCATCGGCCGAAATCTTTTGAAAACTTACGGACATAGAAATGATATAAGTGCTTTTTTGTATAAATTCAATTAAAAAAAAGAAGAACTGGCACGTTTTCAGCTACGCTTAGGGTGCTATGTCAGTTAATCCAACAACAGAAGGTCCAAGTTCGCAGGGAGGAATCTCTGGTGATTTTGGAGGCATCTCCGATTCGTCCTCTAATGATTACGGTTATGACTTATACCAAACAAGTGTCTATGAGGTGATTTATAATGAAGCCTATAAGTCTTATTTTGCACAAAATGGAGGGTTGCATGCTTTAGGAGATAGAGCGAATATATTGCTTGACCAATTAAAAAACGCAATCAATGCGGATGAGCCAAATGAAACGGAAATTACAGAATTGAAAGACGCCTTAGATGCCTTGCTTGGCAGGAATGATGAGACGAAGATGGGATTGAGTGATCGTGTAAGTGCATATGAGACCTTGGTAAAATTAAAGAACAACGGAGAGATTACAGACGAGGATTTTGATGTCTTGTTAGAGCATTTGAACTCGACAAGAAGTTTGTCTAAGGAAGAATATGGAAAACTGCTAGCTATTGCCAGATATAACGGATGCCGTAGCACCTATATAAACTTAATTAACGATGAGAATTATAAGGATTATTTAGATGGAAAGGGGGCGTTAAAAGATTTAGGGGATGCGTTAAAGGAAGCGCTCAACAATTTAGAGAATGCTCTCGATGAAATTTACGATGAAGCGGTAATCGATGCAGCGATAAAAGCATTAACAGAATTGCTCATCGGGAATACGTCGTTGATGGGATTAGTAGCGCGTATAGAAGCATATGTGAATTTGGTAGAATTAAAGAACAACGGAGAGATTACAGATGAAGATTTTGATGTTTTGTTAGAGCATTTGAACTCGAAAGAAAATTTGCCTAAGGAAGACTATGATAAACTGTTAACCATTGCCAAACGGCGGCAGAAAAATCTCGATGCTGTGGCCAAATTATCCGATTTAGATAAAAATGAACGTGAGGCTTTGGAGAGTGCTATAAAGAAAGATAGTCTCGATACGATTGCAAAGTATAGTGATGAAGATATTGGGTATTACTACGGTGCTAATGCGGAGGATAATGTTGCTCACTTCCGTTTAAAAAATCCCTCTCACGCAGAGTTAAACATTGATGCGGTAACGGCCAAAAGCAAGCTCCTACAGATAGGTCAATCCGCAAGCTTATCTATGAAGGTAATACAGGCCAATAATGCTTACCGAGATCTCGAGAGTCAATTGGAAGCGGAGTCAAGTTTGGATGATAGAGCTAAGTTTGATGAGAAATTAAAGCGTCTTCGTGAACAAGGTATTTGGGCTGATAATATGACATCCAATCGGCGTCAAGAGATATTGCAAGAGGATGAGAAGATGAAGGCCTTAGATGCGGAACGAAGGGCGAAAAACTAAGATATTTAGCGGTTATGTTGAACGGGAAAAATATATTGATTACCGGCGGTACGGGCTCTTTTGGGCAGGCATTCTGCCGGTATGTCCTAAAGAATTTTCGTCCTCAGCGGCTGATTGTCTACTCTAGGGATGAATTTAAACAATCTTTAATGCAGGAGGATCCTCTTTTCCAAGATCGTTGCATGCGTTATTTTTTGGGAGATATACGCGATCTGCAACGTCTTACGAAAGCCATGGTGGGTGTTGATTATGTGGTACATGCTGCCGCTTTAAAACAGGTTCCGGCTGCAGAATACAATCCCAATGAGTTTATTCATACGAACATCCAAGGCACGGTTAATGTATGTGAAGCGGCACTGGCAAATCAGGTCGAATGTGCAGTTGCGCTGAGTACCGATAAGGCTGTAACCCCCATCAATCTTTACGGTGCAACCAAATTATGTGCGGAGAAGGCGTTTATTGCCAGCAACAGTTATTCAGGGAAGAACAGAACACGTTTTTCAGTTGTCCGCTACGGTAATGTTTTAGGAAGTCGTGGAAGTGTTGTGCCGTTGTTTTTGAAGCAACGCGAAGCGGGTGAAGTTACGATTACGGATGCTCGCATGACGCGATTTTTCATTACATTAGAGCAAGGGGTAAAATTTGTTTTACAGTCGTTGTTGGCGACGCAGGGTGGAGAAATTTTCATTCCCAAGCTTCCGAGTTGTACGATAATGGATTTAGCGAATGTGGTTGCTCCCAAGTGTTCGCAAAAGATTATCGGATTAAGGCCCGGAGAGAAGTTGCATGAAACGCTGATTCCGATTGAGGAGAGCCGTTCGGTTTACGATTGCGGTAAGTATTACATTATTGCACCGTTGATGCCTTATTGGCAATGCGATATGGATTGGTCTTCGAACGGACGTTTGTGCAAGGATGGCTTTGCGTATACCAGCGAAAACAACACGCAATGGTTGACCAAAGCGGCTATTTTACGATGGTTAAATAGGTATCTTTTAGAGAAAAAAGGGACAACGGTGTCCAATAAAAAATCATTTATTACATGTCATTAAATTATGGTCGATATTCCAAATTACCTTGAGAGTTACGGTAAAGAAGTCGGTTTACCGAATTTAAAGTTTAACGAGCAGAACATCTGTTCCTTATGTTTCGATTCGAAGATAAGTGTAGATATCGTTTATCGAAAAGAGCAAGATCAGTGTATTTTTGCTGCCCCCATCATTGATTTGCCCTCACAAGGTCAAGGTGAGTTGCTGAAGAAGATAATGATAGAGAATGTTTTCGGAATGGCAACCGCCGGTTGTGTTTTCGGTATCGAAGAAGATCGCGAGCGTATCGTCATAAGCTACACGTTCATTGCGAGTACATTTACCTTCGATCTATTCAAGACAGTTCTGGGTAATTTTGTGGATGTCGTCGAAGAATGGCAGCAGAAATGCGAAAATATGCAGTTGCCTTCTATGGATGATGGTAATTATTCAGTGCCAGCCCCCAACGATCCAACCAACAATCTGCAATTTGTGTGACGTATGGGTGGGGAACTATCAGGAATTGGGAATCAGTATTCCTTTACGCCTATTAATACAGCATCCACTCAGAAAACAAGGAGTGGGGGAGCGCTTATTGAGCCGAAAGATACCCAGAGCACGAGTATTCTCAAAAAGTTGGAAGAGCATATCAAAAGTTTAGGGAATAATATTACAAGCACGTTTAGAAAAGTACGGGAGAATCCTAAGGGAGTTTTTAGTGATTTTTTTAGTAAGTTATCTGGCAAAAGTACTCAATCTGAGTTGTCAAAGCAAGTAAAACAATTGCAAGAAGAAGCTAAAAGATATTTAAAAAAAGCGGATGTAGCGGGATTAAACAAGGTAAAGGAGGACCTAGGTAAGATTATAACAAAAGCTACAAACGAGGATGGGGCAGATAGTCCTATAATAAAACTGGCCCATAAAGCACAGTTGGATGTGGAGGACCGTGCAAAAGTATTTAAGAGAATGCAAGGGAAAAGCACTGGAGAAAATACAGGAGCAAATGTACCACTGAAAGACCATTTATCGTCGGTCGACCCCCCGTTATCGAACAAAATCGGGTCTGCATCTGCAAGTTCAGAAAATCCGACCCAAGGTGTCTCGGATGAGCAATCACCGAAAGTGCAGGATCTTCCGCCGCCACCAGTCCCGAATGAAAACGAAACTGATATAAATGGAGCTGTAAAAAATGGTGATGGAGGTAATGTTGTAAAGGATCCAGCCGCTGAGGCAAAGAGGGAGGCGGCATTAAAAAAGTTTTCAAAAGAAATAGATGTATTTCGTGATTATGCTGAAAAAGGTTTTGAAATTGAATCCACAAATACTGTGGTAAGTGGAATATCAGAACTAAAAGAAGCTATAAAACGAGCTAAAGACAATCATTTGGAAGGTAGTGATGTATTTAAACGAGCCGACGATACACTGAAGGAAATGAAAGGAAAGGCATCTCAGCACGGAATAAATGTAGAGGCATCTTTGCGCGATATAGAAGCAATGGCATCTTGGCGCAAAAGAGCTCCAGCAGAACCAGTACCTGTGGAAGAGGATATTTCTGATAAGGGCGGTAAGCCGAAAGTGCCGGATCTTCCGCCGCCGGATGACTTTGATGACGACGATGATGACGACGATGATGATATCCCACCTCCAGATCTTCCGCCGCCGGAGATCAATGATGATGACCTTCCACCACCACCGACTGAACCAGCTCCAGAACCACCGACTGAGCCAGCGCCGGAGATCCCTGATGATTACAACCACAGGTAACATTTATGAGCACATCACCAATACAAGGAAATATAAATTTGCCTAAGCCAGAAGTTAATCAAGTAGGTTCTCAAAGTCTTGACGGAAAGAGTGTTCTGGCGAAGAATAGTACTATCACGGCCATTCCCACGGCCTCGGCAGAAAGTCCTAAAAGTTTAACGACTCGTATTGCAAACAAAATTAGAGAAGTAAAGGAAAACCCTGGGGAATTTTTTGGAAATGCCGTTAGGAAATTATTGGGTTTGCCCCCAAAAAATACTCGATCTCAGTTGTCAGAACGAGTAAGCAGCCTATTGAAACATGGTGTTAATGAATGTAAGGACGAAACTCTATTGAAATCAGTAACAGGGGAACTAGATAACGTTATAAAAAAAGCTGAAGCAAAAAACTATGGTGATATAGTAAAACAGGCTAATGATGGACGAGTTCAGGTGGAGGGAAAGCTGGAGCGTATAAAAAAAGATCCATTGTTAGGGAAAGTAAGGAATTTGCAAATTAAGGCTGAAAAATATGTTAAATCAAAGAACAGTAATGAGTTGAACTCAATAATAAATGAACTAGGTAACGTTATAGAAGAAGCTAAAAAAGAGTATGGGGAAGATAGCCGTATAGCTAAACAAGTTGGTGAAGTAAAATTTCAAACGGAGGAGTCGTTGAAGCTTATAAAATCAGAAAAAACATTACGAGATCAGGCTTCTCAATACAGTGAAGCAGGGGACATTGATAGGCTTATTTCAACACAGCAGGAACTACAAAAGGTTAAAGGGAGATTGAACGGTCGTCCTAGTACTCTACCGCCGTCGAACAAAACCGGGACTGTATCTGCAAGTTCTGTAAATTCGACCAATGAAGTCTCGAAAAAAGATCATGAGCAGTTGTCAAAAAAACTAAAAGAATTGGAAACTGGTGCTAAAGAATGTGTTGATACATTAAGGTCAAGAGCTCAATTGGAGGCAATAAAATGGGAACTAGGTAACGTTATAGAAGAAGCTGAAGCAAAAAATTATGGTAATATAGCTGAGCAGGCTAAAGAAGTACGAGCTCAGGTAGAGAAGTGGAGTGAGGATATGGGCAATGCGCCCCTAACAATAGATAATTTCTATGACTAAACCACCAATACAAGGAAATGAAATTTCATATCAAGCCCCTGCGCGATATGTAGCGCATGCTGTTAAGGTAATAATTTCAAAAGATAAAAAAAGATAAGGAGGAGAGATTTGTATGCCCGGGGCAATAGGTACTAGTACTAGTAATCCCGCTACTATTCAGACAGCAGTTAGTACACCGAGCGCGCAGGGTATTGATAGTAAGGGTAGAAATGTTGATTCAGTAAATATTGGTAGTGTAAGTATTGATGACCGCTCAAAGCTGCTTACGAAAACACTTAGTTCCCATCATTCAACAAACAACAGAGTAGTTACTACGCTTGCAGAAGGTGCGACAGCGCTTGGTAAGGGGATTAAAAGTATCAAAAATTTTCCAGAAGAGATAGGGAATAAGCTCCAAGATGCCGGGAAATTCATGGGAAAAATTCCAGGAGAGATTAGGGATAAGTTCAAAGATGCAGGAGAATTTATGGGGAAAATTTCGGGGGAAATTGGAGATAAATTGGGAGATGTCAAATTGGGTATTTCAGGGACTGTAAGCGAAATCAAAGCCAACGTCAATAAATCGATATTATATGCCAAATTACCACGAGAAAATCGCGAGTACATAAAAACCCTTGAGATTATTGACGGGGACTTGAAAACTAAACAAAAAGGATTTGAAAGGAATTCTAATGAATCTAAAGCTTTGGAAGCGGTTAGAGCGAACCTGAGCCGATTGCGAAAATATGCTGAAGTACCAGGGGAGGCGTCTGAGAAGCTTGCAAAAGATCTATTTGAAGAATTAAAAAATTTAGAAAATTTTCCTGGAAGAGCAGAGTATCTTAATGTCATCAAAAACTTCCCCAAATCGCAGAGTGCTGGGGGATTTAGGGCTAGAATTCAGGAAGGTATTGAAAACGCTCGCAACGAAATTGGGAATAAGCTCCAAGATGCAGGAGAATTTATGGGAAAAATTCCAGGAGAGATTGGGAATAAGCTCCAAGATGCCGGGAAATTCATGGGAAAAATTTCAGGAGAGATTAGGGATAAGTTCAAAGATGCAGGGAAATTTATAGGGGAAATCCCAGGGAAGATTGGGGATAAATTGGGTATTTCAGGGACTGTAAGCGAAATCAAAGCCAAGATATCACATGCAAATAAAGAAGCTGCTCTACCTTTCTACAAATTGCGTCTTAGGGGGACATTAAACTCATTGGGTGAAATGGTGAGGGGACACCAAGAACACTTAAAATCTCAAGGGAAAGATTATACCAAATTAAGTGGTTTAAGAACTACAATAGCAGAATTTCGAAACAGTATTGAGGAGCCTGGTAATCTGAACCAAGAAAAAATAGATGCTATACAAAGAGAATTAGATGAACTTAAGAAAGACCCAGAACTTAAAGGAACTGGTGGGAAAAAAGGAATTGCTGATGTAATTGCTGAAAATATAAATGCTGAGATAAATATGGCTTTAGATGTACAGAATTTTGGTGAGCCATCTAACGCACCTGCAACGTCCGAATCTGCAGTGGAAAAACCAGCAGATGAAACTAATTCTCCAGAGGCCCCAGT
>DBYP01000006.1:36760-36967 GCA_002309885.1 Verrucomicrobia bacterium UBA1183 | reverse complement strand
GGCTCCGAATGCTCCTGTAGGGCAAAATGGGAATGCAGATTTCAGGAGTGAGCTGAGAGAGAAAGCTGAACGTATGCAGTCCAGAAATAAAGAGCAAAACGGAAGCAATTCACAGGTACAAAATTCTGAAAAGCCCGTTGCAGCTCCAACATCCGAATCTGTAGCCGCACCCCAAGCTAGCGAAACTAATTCTCCAGAGGCCCCAGT
>DBYP01000006.1:0-36726 GCA_002309885.1 Verrucomicrobia bacterium UBA1183 | reverse complement strand
GGCTCCGAATGCTCCTGTAGGGCAAAGAGATATAAGTGAGGTTCATCTCAGGAAAACACCGCCGCCCTCTCCAAAACCGGTAGAATCAGAGGAGACTGGAGGGCTATTGGAGCGGTTAAAAAATAGTATAAGCGTAGTGGATGAACCAGGAGATGATCAAGGTACAAATGGCGATGATGACTGGGACACTAGCCCTGAACCAAACAATACACCGTAGGTACCTCTCTTGCTGCACTTTTCCTCAATAAACTAACCAACAATAGATAATTTTATGAGCACAATATCAATACAAGAAAATAAAATTTCATATCAAGCCCCTGCGCGATATATAGCGCATGCGATTAAGGTAATAATTTCAAAAGATAAGGAAGAGAGATTTGTGTGATGATTTGCAAAAAGAATTAGAGCAAAATTTAATGGAATTAAGAATAAAAATTGAAAAAGTTAGGAGTAAAAATTGAAAAATGAGAACAGAATCCGCAAATTTTAATCCCACAGAACAACTTGTTCCGGTAAATGATATCTCCGAAAAGAACAAGGTAAGTTCTCGTCAAGGTTCCGTTACAAGTGCTAGTAAACATTCGTTGAGAAGATCTTTATCACAGATTTTTTCTAAAAAAAGAAAAATAAACACAGACAGTTTGAAGACTAAACCCTATATGAAAGAGCTTAAGAGCTTTGATAAGAGATTAAGTGTGGCGTACCAAGGCGCGTCTAAATTAAGCAGCCAATTGAAAGCGACAGTATATGACAATAATCCCACAGGTTTTAAAAACGCATTTGACTATAAGAAAGTTGTATTTGATGCTATCGATAATGCAGTAAAGACATTACAAGAATCTGCTAAATATTCGTTTGAAATGACGGATGCGGAAAAGAATAATTTGATTAAAACATTGAAAAATGTATACGAAAAAAATGAAAAAGGTACGGATAGCGACTTGGAGGAGTTGAAAAAAGGTGCCCTTGATTTAATTCAAAATTTCCCCAATCAACCTAAAACGTTCGATAATGAAATTAAAAGATGCTTGTCGAAAGTAAAAAATGAAATTGCGGATAGACAAAAGCAAGGTATTTCAATAGAAGATTTAAAGCAAAAAAAGGCTCTTTTGGGTAGCATTAAATCGATAGAGCAAGACGCGGAAAAACGGAAGCAAGATATTTCAACAGAAAATTTAGAAGCAAAAAAGCCAATTTTGGAGAAAGCACTGAACGAAATTTTGGAGAAAGCACTGAACGAATTAAATATGCTCAGACGTTGTCTAAATAAAGAAAGTCCCGATCGTTCACTTGTTAAGGATTTTATTCTTTTGTTCATGAAAAGAGAATACAGAGATTTGGACTCTGAACGTACTGCCAGATTTGCTCTTTGTGATGCAAAATGCGAGGCCCTTTTAACAGACATAAATAGTGAAAAACAAGGTAACGTGGAAAAGGTAGTGCGCACGAATATACAAGGTAGTGAACATCTTAATATTAAGATAAACGATAATTTAGGTGTAAGAGATTTAGAAAAAGAAAAAAAGAATAATGCACTGATAAGAATGGAAGGCAAGGTAAAAAAGATAAAAGAATATAATGAAGAAATGAACACTCATTTTGACCTTGCAACGATAAAAAGATGTATAGGAGAAATCGAAAAGATAGAAGAAGAAATTCAAAAAAATAATAACCCCCTTAAAGGCGATCAAGAGATCAAAGCGTTGTGCGGAGAATTTATCAAGAGGGCTGCTGTTTGCATGCTTTTGAAACAAGAGGAAGAGGAACCCCATAATTAATTTTACAGAAACTAATTCGTATGGATATTAGCAATATAACAGCGCGAGTAAGTAAATTTCTTTCTAGCATTGAGGGAAAATTGCAGAAAGTTTTCCGCTCTGAAAATTCAGTTACCGATGTCTATCAAAGCCAGAATGTGCAAACAGAAGACCTTAGCAAACTTTCCAAGGCTAGCAAAATAGTTAGGCTTTTGAAAAAACCTGCAACGGTTTTGGATAAACTCATAGGAAGTAAATCAGAAGAGGCGAAAGGATCTATGAGAGTACAGGAATCTGAAGTAGTACCCGATTTTAACCCATTACCGTCGACGTCTCAAGGCTACAATCGTCCTCAACCTCCTACTCCACTGAAAACAGAGATCTCCCTCCCGTGGAATGCCTCCTTGACAAGCACTTGTACGCCACAGGCCGCTTTAAGTGGTTTTGGTGATGAAACCCAATTTTATAACAGCGAATTTGGAAGCAAGGACCATATTTCGAATCTATGGCGTCATGATATAGAAGTGGGTGGCCAGAAGGTAAGCTTTGTAAGATCAGGTAGTACGCGTGGAAATGATCAAGCTACCAAAGAGTTATTGGCAAATGCTGTGGCGTTGCAGTACGATATAAACGAGTTACCGGCTAATGCTACTGTTTACTTAAATTTGTCGAATATTCAGTTGATGACTCCTGTCGGGAAAGTGGCTGACGGTGGGATTCCATTAAAACAAATGGAAGCACTATTTAAGCTGTATGAACAAGGCGAGAAAACGAAAGTAAAGTACGGTAATAAAACAATAACGGTTCAACTGACTAAACCGCCGTTATTGTTTAATTTCGGTGTTAATTTTCAGCACTTTGAAATGGGGAAATTGGCTCATTCCAAGGAGGTTGATGATTTTAACAAAAGAAGTTTTAACCAATTGTTCGGCGTAGATCCTCAAAAATTAGAGCTGAAACGAACACAAATCTATGGCAAAGATTCTTTGATTGGAAAATTTTTGAGTGATCCTAAGGTTAAGGACCCCAAAAAAGCACAAGTAAAAGCCCTAGCTGAACAAATTGCATTTATTCGGCAGAACTATCCTAATGGTATAAGATCTAATCCCTATGCATTACCTGTGCGCGTCATGCTTTTGACTAACCTGTTGGGATATGCGACGACCTACGGTTGCAAAAGTGGTAAGGATAGAACCGGGGTTTGTGCAATGGAACTTGAATGCCTCGCGGCAAAATTATTATCAAGTAAAGAACTTTATGATCCTGAAAAACCATCTCAAGAAGAAAAAAATTTGTTACAGCAGATTTACTTGAAGGGTGAAGCTATTGAAATAGCAAAAGCCGATAAAGCGCAACAAAATAATCTTAAGATGCATGAAATGTTGGGATTTAAAAGCCTTCAAGAACGTTTTGGTGTGAAATTGAAGGAAGATTTTAAGAAAAATAGTTTAGAGCTATATGTCAATGAATGTAATAAGCTTTATAAGGAATTGAGTGAAAACATAAAAAAATTAAGTTCGCGGCTTAAAGAACTAAAACAAGAAGATGAACGAATAAAAGGTTCGCTGGAACCAGAAAATAAACAAGAAGAGGCAGTCGAAAAGCTTGCGGGTGCTTCGGGGGAGGTGCAGAAAAAAAAACCTAAAATTGGGGAAAACCTAACACGATTAGGGGAACTGCGTATAAGTGTCGCTTTATTGATAGAAAATGCTAAAGAAGGGACAATAGATCGGAAAAGGTTGAATGAAATAAAAGAAGCATTCAATGCAATAAAAGAAGCTCTCCAATCACAGGTACCAGAGCAAGAGAAAACAACCGCAAATCCAACGGAGGATAAAGGACCTGTATCTCAGCCAGAGAAAACAGAGAGAAAAGAGGAATCAGGAAATTCCATTCCTGCAACAAATAGAGACACTTTGTCTGCACAGGGAACAGTGCAACCGGATGTTACAACCAACTCGGAGGCTGGATCATTAGAAGAAACGATAAAAGCTTTACAGCAACAGCTGTTGATGCAACAAGAAGATTATGAGGCAGATTTAGAACAACCCCAAAAACCTCTCCCCTAAAGGCCCTTAGTCCCATTTCACATTATCGATAGGGTAGAGTTTATCCAAAAGGTTCTTTACTTTTAGACGCTGCTGTTCCCAGCGGGTATCGGACAGCGTCAATCCGTAAAACTTTTTCCCATAGCTTTCGCTATCGTATGCGGGGGCTTCTACGTAACCAAATTTTGCTTTGTGCAAGTGGTACACTTTTTTATTATCTTCATGTACACCGCCCAAAATGGTTTTGAAATGCAGATCTTTTATAAAATGTTCCATGCCTAAAAATTCGATAACAGCACCAAGCCCCAAGTGATGTTCATCGATAAAGAAGCCCCATTCTGCGAACTTCTTTTGTGTGTCAATGCGAGTTAAGTCAATAGAGCCGATGAGTTGTTTATCCACGTAAATTCCCCAATAACAAACCTCTTTTCGGTTGGCTAACGTGCTTATCCAAGCGAGATGTTCTTCGGGTGTAATTACCTTGGGATTATACATATACCTTCGAACCGATGACGCATTTCTCAATGGCAAAATAGCCATGGCTTCTTCGGTTGTAAAGTGTATGTAGTTTTTAAACCAAAAGTTCATGATAGGATAAGTTTTACGAAGGGATTTTGTGGGAAATGCTTTATGTCGGCAGCAATAATACCATCCTGTTTTAAAGTTCTTCCGCTATAACGTTCCAACCAAGCTTTTGCCGGAAGATTTCGCGGGCCTGTTTTAAATTCAAGCATTAGGCGCTTGGATGTGCCCAGCTTTTGCGATAAAATTTGGAAAGCTGAATCTAGCAAAATATCTTCAATTTCCCGCCCTAAAGCGCGACAAGAGATAACGGCTTCATCTATTTTTAGTGCTTCGCCCTGTCGGGAGGCAACAACGACACCGATGATGCCACTATCGGAAAGCTTGTCCTTTAGACCTACCGTAAGAATATGCTGCGAAGGCGTGAGAGCTTCCGGCTGATAACGTTTAAAGGCAAATATGAACTGATTGGTTTTGTTGAGCAGCTGAATTGCTCGTTCAAATGAGTTGGGATTATCTAGCGCGTAGGTAAGTTCCATTCCTAGTTGTTTGAAGTAATCTTCCGTGCTAAGGGATTTTTTCAAACTTTCGCGTTTCACGTTCAATTGTATGTCGGAAGCCCTAAGCGCATCTTCTTGGGTTTGTACATAACGTTCCAACAAAGGATACAGATTAAATTTATACGTTAGATTTTTATCGGCAATAAGCGTATGCGTTTGGGGTAAAATCTGTTGTACTTGGCTTATTTCGCCGAAATTATCATCCACAAACAGCATGTCGCTGGTATCGATATTAAATTTCTTGGCTGCAGCTTCGATGGCTTCCGCTTTGGGTTTCCAGGAAATATAATGGCCTGAAAAATCTTCCCAATGAAGCACAAAATCTTTTCGTAGCTCGAATAATTGACGTGCATCTTCGTAATCATTTTTTGAGGCCAATCCCAATAAAACACCTTTGTCTTTCAAAGCTTTCAATTGCCTTTGAAAATGCAGATTGGGTACCACATTCCTGGCACCATCCTCACCTAGCACGCCGCTATAAAGTGTATTATCCATATCCACCATAATCGCTTTTATCGGTGTACGAAAGAATGAAGGAATGTATTTGAAGCCCAGCTGTTGTGCCACTTTGATGAGCGCCCTGGCAGATAATCGTGTTCCGGAATATTCCAGCTTTTCAAGATCCCAAAAATCCTTTCCAAGTTCGTGTTCAATTTCTTGCGAAGAAGCACAAAATGTATGTTCGATGTTTATATCAAGCTTCTCGGTTCCGGTGTAGTAAACAAGGATCGGCTTTGGAGAAAATTTCTTCAGTTGTTCTACTTTGTCTTTAAACCACGAGATTTCCTTATAATGCGAAAAGTCAATCCAAAGGATATTCAAATCATTCGATGCATGCAATGGTGAGAAATGGAAGCTGTCATCGTAGTTACTGTAAGCAAATTCAGCCTGTAGACCGGAAATTTTTAGGAAAACATTCAGCATGCTTTCCATTCCTTCAAAGGCATGATTTCGGTAAACTGAAATGTGAATTGTGCGCAAATTGCCGGAGAAGCTCTTATGTTTCAAGATTTCCATTCGACTTACGTTGGGACTCAACAATGCATCGATCATTTGTATTCAACCAACTCCAAAATCTGCATATCTTGCGAAAAAACAAAGCATACGTTTTTATAATAACTCCCGGGTTTTATGGGAGACAGCACACGAACGTCCAGCTTTTTCAAAATTTCATCCAGATTCTCCTTCAAATTCGGTACGCGGTAAGCGAGGTGGTAAATCCGCCCGCAGGGAGTATTGATCATCTTCGTTAAGGCTTTGGAGGCACTCAGATCCTCAATCAGCTCAACACGCGGCTCGTTGGATTTCGCAAGAAATAGCCCCCGCATCTGTTGTTGCTCATCACAGAAAACTTCGCTATCGATAGCGTATCCCAATGCAATATACAATGGAATCGTTTTGTCGATGGACTTTACAATAATACCCAAATGATCGAATGCTAAATCTAACACAGCGTTTTTATAATTTCTAAAAGGCTCTTAAACGATTTTAATTCCGGAATTTTCGCCTGCGGAATCTTGATGCCAAATTCTTCTTCTACCGTAACAATAATCTCTATGTGCGTCAACGAATCCCAGTTTTCTATCGTTTCTGCCGAACAATTTTCATCAACCGTTTCTCCTAAGACGGTCATTAAAATATCCAAAAGTTTCGATTTCGTGTCCATTGTATTGAAAAACTTCGGCTCGACTCATTACAA
The DNA here is from genome assembly GCA_002309885.1 of Verrucomicrobia bacterium UBA1183. Classification (GTDB taxonomy): domain Bacteria; phylum Verrucomicrobiota; class Verrucomicrobiia; order Opitutales; family UBA9783; genus UBA1183. Next base: position 30,140 of record DBYP01000006.1, on the reverse strand, counting down.
TACTAGATTTTTTTGTACAAATTTTCAAACAAAAACAGCTGTTGGTAAATTAGATAATATATCTACGGGAGTTAGTGTGTGTCTACGGAAGATAAAAATCATAAAAGAATAAATTGTAAGGGGAACTTTTTGAAAAAGTTTCCATTTAATCCTCAAAAACCATTATTAATTTTACAACAATGTTGCAAGGTTCAGGGTTTCTACTCTGCTTTCAGGAGGGCTTGGGCGAGCTTTTGTAAAAGATCACGCAAGGTGCAAAACTAATGTATAACATATTATACATTAGCTCGTATTACGGATAGTTTATTAATCATAGCCGTACCACAAGAAGCAAACGCTACTTCGCTCGCGAATGAAATTTATCATAGGCTTCTTGTAGGTGCGAAGGATCCAGGTGGGTATAAATTTGAGTTGTGGATATATCCCTATGCCCAAGCATTGCCTGTATGCTGCGTAGATCGGCGCCGTTGCTGAGTAAATGTGTTGCAAAGGAGTGGCGCAATAAATGCGGTTTTACATTGAAATCAATACCAACATTTTCAGCGTACGTTTTCAAGTTTAACCAAAAAGTTTTACGCGAAATAGGTGAGCCGCGTTGACTTAAAAACACAAAATTGCCGCTGTTTTTTTTCAAAAGTGAAGGTCGACATTTAACTAAATAATCCTGCAAATGTGCTTTCGCAACCGATCCCAAAGGTACCAGGCGTTCTTTGCTGCCTTTCCCATAAATTTTTATGAAATCTTCGTCCAAAAAAATATTTTGCAAAAGCAGTTGGCAAGCTTCCGAAATGCGCAATCCGCAACCATAAATGATAGAAATCATAGCTCTATCGCGTAAACCTTGTGGCGAAGAGAGCGACATAGCTTTTTGTAGTTTTTCAATATCTTCCAGTGATAATACATGTGGCAATTCGCGCTTAATTTTAGGATGTAAAACATGTTCTAGCGGATTTTGTTTAAGTATGCCTTGTTTTACGAGATATTCAAAAAATCGTGAAACGCTGGTGATTTTTCGGGCGCGAGATGAAGGTTTTTCCTTGATTAGAAAATCTAACCATCGATCCACATGTTCTGCTTTCAATTGAGAAAAGTGTTGGAGGTGAGCTATCTCTGCTAACTGCATTAAGTCGTATTGATAAGATTTTTGCGTGTTTTCAGATAAACCGCATTCTAAACTTAGATAGCCGATAAAATCGTCTATGGAATGCGCAAGATTATTGTCCGTCTTCGTATTGTTGTCTTCCATAAACACAACCGGTCAATCGTAAGGGTAGGCCGTTTTTTCGCCCTCGCTCCGTGCAATGATGATAGTTCCGCAGGTATCGTTAAATACATTAACTGCCGTTCGAAACATGTCCAGAATACGTTCTACCACCCAAATAACGCCGATGGATTCGATGGGCAATCCAACCGAACTTAAAATCATCGTTATGGCGATAAGTCCCGAGGCAGGTATCCCGGCAACCCCCACCGAAGTTAGCAGCGCCATCAATACAACGGTAATTTGATCCCACAAGCCAAAGGAAATGCCTTGTGTTACTTGATAAAGTTGTGCAATAAAGATTACAACGACACATTCGTACAACGCCGTCCCACACATGTTGATGGTAATGCCCAAGGGTAATGTGAAGCGCGCGGTTTTGATCGAAACTTTACTTTCGCGTTCCATTCGATCCAAAGCTACCGGCAAAGCAGCTGCCGACGAAGCGGTTGAGAACGCCATTAAGGTTACTGGCAACATCGCTTTGTAATGTTCTAACGGTCGTACTTTCCCTACAAATCGGAGCAATAAATAGAGAAAACCAAAACTGTACAAAGCGAAACCTAGCAGTATTGTTATAACAAAAAACAGCAACGGCTTGATGACTTCCAATCCTGTGTTTAACAAAATTGGCGTGACTAATCCAAAAACACCGATAGGGGAGAATGCAATTACGATGCAGGTAATGTTGCGCGTGATCTGTTGTAGCCCTTCCCATAAAGCGAATTGTGTTTCGCGCAAGTTTTCGGGTAAACGTCCAATGAAAAATCCGAACAATAAACTGCAGAGAATCAAGCCCAAAATTTGAGCATTATCCGTAGCAGCCGCAAGAATATTCGGCGGCAATAAGCGAAGTAAAAATTCCGATACCTTGTAGCCACTTGTACCTTCGATGCAGGCGAAGTGTTCCGGCAATCGATTGGCCTGTCCTAAAATTTTTGAAGCCAATGTCATTTCTGTATCTCCTGGACGTAACGCGTTGACCACCATAAGCCCTATCGTTACTGCCACAAAACAAGATAAAAAATAGAACAGAAACGTCTTCAATCCTAAACGGCGAAATTCCGATTTGGATCCGAACCGCATGACGCCACAAATAATAGACGATGTAATGAGCGGTACGACCAACATTTTCAGGCCATTCATGAAAAGTTTACCTATCAATTCGCAGATTTCAATAAATACAAGCGTTCCTTCTGTATGTTCCCAATGGAAACAACGTAACAAGCAAGCGCACGTAACACTTGCTATCAAGGCTCCTACAACACCCCATCTCAAACTCTTTTTTCTCATATATTCTCCCTTCATACCACCTTTTATCCCTATCGACAATCTTTTTGTGTAAAATTTGTACGTGACCAGGCAAATCTGTAACGGAAAGCAGACTATTATGTTTATATTCTCTAACTTACATTTGCCGAAAGTTTAATATTGTATTTATTGATAGATTTGATATTCAATGAAGCTATGCAAGAAAAGAAGCCGGTGACGCCGATGATGCAGCAGTACCTTTCGGTACATTCTAATCTCCCCAAAAACACCATATTGTTCTTCAGATTGGGAGATTTTTACGAAATGTTTTTCGATGATGCTGAGACCGGTGCGAAGATTTTGGGACTCACGCTTACGCATCGTGGCGATGCACCCATGGCGGGGATCCCATTTCATGCTTCAGAAACTTACATCGACAAATTATTGAAAGCCGGGAAAAAGGTTGCGATTTGCGATCAAATGGAAGAACCCAAACCGGGGAAATTGGTGGAGCGGTCATTAACGCGCATCTTGACTCCAGGAACGGTTCTAGAAGATAGCCAAGTGGAAGCCCGCGACAACCACTATATTGTCAGTTTGGAATATAAAAACGATATTTTAAATGCAGCATGGCTGGACTTGTCAACTAGCGAGTTTAAAATTGCTTCCGAGTCTGTAGCCGACAATTTGATAGCATTTTTAAATGCTTTGGATCCGAAAGAAATTATTCTGTCTGAAAAAGCGACGTCTGACCAAAAAATTTTTTTGGACAAATTACTGCAACAAAGGGCGGTTTCCGAAGTTCCTGGATTTGTATTTGATCACCAACAAGCCCGAAGCCACTTGGAAAAATTATTTGGTGTACAACATTTGGATGGCTTTGGTATTTCTGAGGAAGAAACCGCTTTAGGATGTGCCAACGCATTAGTATTTTACATTACCGAAAACTTGTGCCATTCGCCAAAAAATTTGAAGAAGATTTCCAAATATCGTTGCCAACGTAGTATGATTTTGGACCCTGCAACCTTACGCAATTTGGAAATTTTTCAAACTCAGCGCGGGACCAAAGAAGGTTCTTTGTTGCGCTTTTTGGATGTTGCTAAAACCGCTGCAGGAAGCCGTTTAATACAACAGTTTTTGGTAAGTCCGTTGCTGGATTTAGACGAAATAAAATACCGGCAAGATTGCGTTCGAATTTTTTATGATGCGCCCATGGAAACGCATACATTACAAACAGCTTTGGGGCGCACACGAGATATCATGCGTTTATTGTCGCGACTTCACAATCGTTTGCGTTCCCCTAGAGAACTGGGCGCCATTCTGGAAACATTGGAGCAATTGCCCCTCATCAAATCCACACTGGAACATTTTCAAGCGCCTATTTTACAAAGATTATCTGAAAATATTTACTTATTTGAAGAGCTAAAAGAGCTGCTAAAGTCAGCACTTTTGGATGAGCTTCCAAACGATTTGAGCGAAGGTAAGTACATACGAAGTGGCTTTGATACCCAGCTAGATCATCTACGTTCGGCTCAAAGTGAATCACAAGTATGGCTTCAACAGTACGAACTTCAAGAACAGCAATCGACCGGCATCCGAAATTTGCGTGTCAAATATAATTCCGCTGTCGGTTTCTTTATTGAAGTAACCAAATCTAATTTAAGCTTGGTCCCGGCACATTACATTCGTAAACAAACCATGACGCATTTTGAGCGTTATTATACACCGGAATTGAAAGAAAAAGAAGATTTCATTTTGCACGCCCAGGAACGGGCTATTGAAAAAGAAAAGGAAATTTTTCTTCACCTTGTAAATCAGATTCTTGCGCAAACTGAGGAATTACAAACAACAGCCGAAGCTTTGGCGTGCGTGGATGTCTTTTCGGCATGGAGTTGTTTAGCGCGCGAACATCATTATTGCTGCCCAACGGTCGATAACTCTTCAATTTTTGATGTCGAAGAAGGGCGACATCCGATTGTCGAAGAGGCGCTTAAACAAAAATCTTCTATCGATAATTTCGTCGCAAACGACCTACACTTGGACAGCAGCGATCGTCAAATCATGATCTTAACTGGCCCCAATATGGCTGGAAAATCGACTTACATTCGACAAAATGCTCTCATCGCGTTGATGGCTCACGTGGGCTGTTGGGTTCCCGCAAAATCTTGCCGAATAGGCTGGATAGATCGGATATTCTCTCGCGTGGGAGCCAGCGATAATTTAGCCCATGGGCAATCGACATTTATGGTTGAAATGTTGGAAACCGCTAACATTTTGAATAACGCAACCCATCGCAGCTTTGTAATTTTAGATGAAATTGGTCGTGGAACCAGCACGTACGATGGTTTGAGCATTGCTTGGTCGGTTGTGGAATTCTTGCAAAAAAACGAAAGTTGTGGCCCACGCACTTTGTTCGCAACACATTACCATGAACTAACCCAATTAGAAAAGTTGTACCCGCGTATTTTTAACGCTTACGTTCTTGTCAAAGAATGGAACGACGAAATTTTGTTTGTGCATCAGATTTGTTCCGGAAGCGCACGCCGTTCTTACGGTATCCAAGTCGCAAAATTAGCTGGCTTACCGAATGATGTTATCGAACGAGCAAAGATTATTTTGGGGAAATTAGAAAACGAAGGTAAAGTGTTGCAAAAACTATTAAATGCACATGTTCAACCTTCGGATGCAACCCCTCAATTGGATTTATTTAGCGAAGAATGAAACATATCGTACACCATCTTGGTTTTTGCAAAAAACTCTGCGTTATTCCCGTTTATTTACTGCTGCGCATATGGTATGCAACTTTACATATTCACCTGGACAAGGCTTCGCAAAAGCGCATGAATTCAGATAGCACACGTCCTTGCGTGTTTTATTTTTGGCATCAAAATTTGTTTGTAGCTCCGGTACTGCGAAAATTACGAAAACATCGGCGCATGTTCGGTTTAATGAGCGCCAGCAAAGATGGTGCATGGCTTGAAACCTTGGTAAAATGGTTTCACGTTGAAGCCATCCGTGGTTCAAGTTCCTGGCGTGGTGCTAAAGCATTGCAAGAGCTCGAAACCCACCAAAACACACGTTGCGATATTATCATAACCCCCGACGGACCTAAAGGTCCCCGCTGTCAATGTAAGCCCGGTTCACTACATTGGACCGCCGCACACCATTTTGATGTCATTGCCCTAAAATTCACTATGCATCATTTTTGGCAACTAAATTCCTGGGATGGCTTCAAAATCCCTTTCCCCTTCTCCAAAATTTCCATCCAAGTTCAGCAAATTTCTTACACCGATGCAGAACACCTAAATCGACTTTTGCAAGAACAGTTGTAAATTTACTGGCGTGTATCTACATGGGCTAGAAATATTACGTTTTTGAGGGATTTTTTGTAAAAAATCCCACAAACTCTCCCTTAAAAGTAGGGCAGCGGCCTTGCACCTCAGTCATTTTGCAACCGTGTTGCAAAATAAGGCAAAAGTTTTTGAGGGTTTAAGGGAACTTTTTTCAAAAAGTTCCCTTCGTATAGTTCGACGCAAGTTAAAGTAGTACAAAAACTCCTCAAAAATTAAAATAAGGTAAACCATCCAAATAAACCTGTGCGCTAGCTTCAATAAGCTCAACATCGTTGGGAGTAAGCGTTCGGACGATTCGACCGGGAGATCCCAGAACGAGAGAATACGGCGGTATCGTTTTATTTTGAGTAACCAGAGTATTGGCTCCGATAATGCAATGATGACCTATGACGGCACCGTCTAATAAGGTCGCGTGCATGCCAATCAAGCAATGCGATGCAACATGGCATCCATGCACAACAGCGCCATGTCCTATCGTAACTCTATCACCGATACAAACTTCCGCATTTGAACTAACATGCACGACGACATGTTCTTGAATATTGGTCTGATTTCCAACAACAATGCGATTTATATCTCCTCTTAAGACAGCATAGGGAAAGACACTGCATTGTTTGCCTAATATAACATGTCCGGAAACAATAGCCTGTTGGGCAATCCGCGTATTTTCTCCAATTTCAGGCAAAACCTGTGCGTGTTCAAAATCTTTCATAAAGTTACAAAATTTACTTCACAAAACGAAATTACCTTACTACACTGTGGAATCGTAGTAAAGAGAAAATTCCGTTTATTCCCTTGAATACAGAAAAAATTAGTACAGAGCAACATTTGCAGATTCTTTTCGAAGAATCTTTGGTAAACTCAGAAAAAATTAACAGAAAGGGTACGACAAATTCAGGAGAAGATCTTCCCTCAGTGGAGCCAGATTTAACGAAAAAGATAGAGATAACCATCCGTCCTAATAAGCATGCCATGGATACTTTGGTCGCCTATTTGCGGAAAAGCTATATCACCTATCGATTGACGCCCCTTATTCAGTTATTTTTAGAAAAAAAGGATCGTTTTGAGATTCTTCTTACATCGCTGAATCCTGATGTACTTTTTTGCACACAGAACGAAAATTTACCCTTTTTATCTAAAGAAGGCGCCTTCGATTATCTTATAAAGAAATATTGGGCGGATATTTTTGAAAAGGAAGTTGTTCCGTTAAATCCTATCCCTGGGCATTTTGTTTCTATAAATCGATGCGGTATAACCCATGTGTTGCTGGGGCCACCCAATTATCATCTGTATAATGACTTGATAAAAGAACATTACAACCAGTACCTTGCCCAAAGTTATTCTTGGGATTTTTTCCTGCAACAAATAAAAAACGAACATGACCCTCTGCTGGTAAAACAGTGGCAAAATGGTACATCGGAACGTGTTGTTTTTAGGTTAAAATCAGATCCACAAATATGTTTTGATAATCCACGAGTAGCTCAAGAATATCTACAAAAACATCCTCATTTAATAAAAGATACCGTAAAACATCACAACGCTTTTTCTTTAACTTACGCCGATATTGGCAATATAAAAGATGAACTTTTAAAAAAGCAGGTATATCAAAAGATAGAAGACGAGAACCGTTCGCCTATATCCTTAGGCTGCTTTTGCAGAACACGATTTCGGCATGCGGGACTTCATCTTTACAAGAAACGGAAAGGCCCTTCACACACTTCTTTTTTGTGCGCTATTAAACGAAAAGTTCGCACTGAGGAAGATTTTAAACTTTCGGCAGCGTTGACTCGTATCATAGATTATATCGAACAGCATCCTATGATAAATATAGCGGCTTGTGTAGCAGATCTTTGTTCTTCCAAAGACCAGCAGGCACCGACAAAAGCTTCAATATACAAAGAAAATCTCTTGAAAAAAGATCTTATTAAATTAATAAAAGCAGGTTACGTCGTACAATTCGAAGATGGCTCTTTGTACGTCACTCCTAAACAAACTGTTTCGCATAAAGAAAAAAGTATGCTAAAGTTAGCAGCCGAGTAAACTGCTTGTATCGTATTCAGCCTATCGCGAGGATTACCGACGAAAATTAGTTTTTCTGACGCAAGGCGAAGAAGACTACAGATCCATCCGTGGGGAGAATTAAGCTTGAGACGGATTTTGTTGTGTAAAAATGCAACAAAGTTCGTCGAAAGATCCTTCGAGGGAAAGGAAAAGCTTTTTCGAGAAGGTCAGCTCCCTGAGGAACTGTAAACGGTCGCAGAATGTGACCTATATAGTACGACGGGTTACACCCGTGGGTATCTATTTTTTTATAATCTTTTCTTCCGTAGACGCGCTCTAGAGCTTAAAACCGCCAACGGCTGCGTATCAGGCTTCTGCGTAGGGGTAGTTGGCGTTCATCAAACTTTTCTAGATAAAAGGTTTGCATTATGGCGAGGAATGACGTTTGCTATTGATGTTTTGGGTCGTGCATTTGCTCTTCGTTTACGGGGAGAGGAAAGTCCGGACACCACAGGGCAAGATTCCTCGTGAAAGCGAGGGCCGAGGGTAAAAGCTCGGACGGCTAGTGTCACAGAAAACAAACCGCCAAATTTTTGGTAAGGGTGAAACGGCGAGGTAAGAGCTCACCGCATGAACAGCGATGTTGATGGCAGGATAAACCCAATCTGGTGCAAGACGAAATAGGGAGTTGAGTTGCCCGCTCAAAAACTTCGGGTTCGTCGCACTCGAAAGAGAACAAGCGATTGTTAGATAAATAAATGCAGCCGCAAGGTACAGAATCTGGCTTACAGACCCAAAACACTTGTTTTTTGTGGCAAAGATTTAGGGTAATTTTTTGTAAAAAATCTCTCAATCTCTCTTAAAAGAAGATCTGAGGCCCTGCACCCCTGTCGTTTTGCATTGTTGCAAAATTATGAAAAGTTTTTGAAGATTTAAGGTGATTTTTGTAAAAAATTCCCTTGAAATACGAAAAATTGGACAAAAAGTTCTCGAAATTCGTGTTATTTTGCATCCAATTAAATATTTTTTACATAAAAACTTGCATTTTATTTTTTATACCTCACACTAGTGAATGTTTGTTGAAGGCCCGACTAGCTCAATCGGTAGAGCAGTTGACTCTTAATCAATTGGTTCAGGGTTCGAGTCCCTGGTCGGGTACCATGGCCGGCTTAGCTCAGTGGTAGAGCACCCGCCTTGTAAGCGGACGGTCGTCAGTTCAACTCTGACAGCCGGCTCCAGTCTTGAAAGCCTCTTATGCACCGATCTGTTCGAATCATTCTTATCAATTCTAAAAATGAGCTGGCGCTTGTTTGTGCTGATGATCCCAACATGCGATCATCGGACGGAACCTATGCAGGACGTTTTTGGTTTCTACCCGGCGGAAAAATTGAAGCTCATGAATCCATGGCCGAAGCTGTTTACCGCGAGTTGCAGGAAGAAACCGGCTTAGGAGCTCAAGATTTAGTGCTGGGACCGCAAGTCTGGGAAGGTACCGTTCATCTGCAGAAAAACGGTAAGCCGTGGGATATTCAGCAATATTTTTTCGTGGTTTGGACCCGGAACGAGCACCTGAATTTTTATCATTTGGATTCTTGGGAAAGCAAATGCCTCGAAAAACTGGCGTGGTTTTCGTTGGAAGCAATACAAAATTCTCAAGAAATCATCTACCCTGTCGGCCTTGAAGAACTCCTGCCAGACATTTTACAGAAAAAATTCCCCGAGAAGCCTATCCGAATTGATTTGAATAGGAAACGTGGTTAAAAAACTTTTAAATTTTTTGCCCATAAAAACTTTGCAAACCACTTGAATATACTGGCCTCTTTGCCCATGCACATTGCTTTGAAAGTGTAGAACTAGAACCAACAATAAAACTATATGAACCACCTGTTAAGGCAGTATTTCCCGAGAGAAACCAAATCAGTTTATACCACAGCATACCTCGCGGATTACCGACGAAAAATTAACACTAGACCTAGATAGTGTCTACAGGAGATTGATAAATCAAAAAAACACTACAATATGGAGGCATGACCAATAAACATTTACATAGACATGATTTGAAAGATGAGCAGTGGAGCATTTTAGCGCAAATTTTGCCGGGGCAGCGCGGACAATGGGGCGGTATTGCAAAAGACAATCGACGCTTTATGAATGCCGTCCTTTGGATTTTGAGGACGGGTGCGCCTTGGCGAGATTTACCGAAAGAGTTTGGCAGATGGGGAAGTGTGCATCAGCGATTTCGTCGATGGCGAGATGCGGGCGTTTGGGAGCGTATTTTAAGCGTATTGGCGAAGCGTCCAGACTTCGAATGGCTGATGATCGATGCAAGTCATTGTAAAGTTCATCCGCATGCGGCAGGAGCGATGGGTGGCAACGAAGGCATGGGCCGCACAAAAGGGGACTCAACACAAAAATTCATTTGGCCGTGGATGCGCTTGGTATGCCGGTCCGAGCCATTGTTACAGATGGTCCAAGAGCTGACTGTAAAGAAGCTATTCCGCTGATTCAAAATTTGCCGTGCAAGGTTTTGTTGGCCGATCGTGGCTACGACTCGGACGAAATTATCGAATGTGCAAAAAATTCGGGCATTCAGCCGATCATTCCTCCAAAGGAAAATCGAAAAATTCAGCGCAGCTATGACGAAAATCTTTACAAAAAACGCCATTTCATTGAAAACACTTTCCTTCGGCTAAAGCGCTCCTGGCGCGGAATTGCAACCCGTTACGTCAAAAGACTTTCCTCTTTTGTTGCCTTCGTCCACCTTGCTTGTGCTATGGATTGGCTTAGACTAATAACCTCAACTCGTGTAGACACGCTCTGCAAGAGGTTTAATTCATTATGCATAAAATGGGAGGTAGCGCCTCTAGCGGTATCTTGAGGATAGGAAGGTAAATGAACAAGGTTCCATGCTGTTCTAAAATATGTTTCAAACACAAAGCTCGAACAGATGGATCATAAAATGAATTACTATTGGGATGAACTACATTGAGATATCTTCAAAATTACTTTTTATTTAAAATTTCTTCATAAATAATTTTTGCAATACATTTATTCCCTAATGCGGAATGATGCCCATAAGTATCAATAAAATATTTTTCTAAATCATCTTTATAAAATGTATCCCAAAAATTAAACAAATCTATGAAATCTAAGTCTATTTTTTTACATATTTTTTTCAGCTCATTTCTGTATAAATTGTTATTTTTTTGCATGAATCTTATATGAGAATAGGAAGGAAGCATAACCAAATAAGGATTATAGCCTTTGTTTTTACAAAACTGAGTAAAACGTAATAATATGGCCTCTAGCAACAAAGATTGACTTGTGTAAAGTGCTTGTAAATATTTATTCTCTTTTTGCAAATTTTTTACAATAAATGGTTCCGCCTTCCTGAGAAAATTTTTTACATTTTTATCCTTGGAAGCTTTTAATTCATAGAAAGCCAAAAGATAATTTAATAAATTTTTATCGCGAAGCAAGTGTCCTAAGGCTGTCTTCGGACAGGCTTTCAAATTTTTTAGGAAAAATGGGAAATTCCCATCATATTGATGTAAAAAATCTTTGTGTTTTTCTATTTTCAAGAAATCATTAGGAATACTTATAAAATTTTCAATAAGTTTTAAATTTCCATTTTCTAAAATAAACCTTGGTTTTGCGGCCAATACATTCCCAGGTTCACAATAATGCTTCCAAATACTAATAATCCTTTCTATTGTCCAAGGCGTAATTATCATAAACACATGTTTTATTGTCTTGGGCAATGGTGTAATTTCCAACCTTAAAACAGCCTGGTCTAAACCATAATTACCTACACCGTAATTTGAAACATAAGAATCTGTTAGTTGTGATAAAAAATACTGTATCGTTTCATTGTCGTTTACTTCTCGACACATACAAAAGGAGTCTCCAAACGTAGTTATATGCTCCCTATTGAATGAATGTTCAAACATCCTACCCCCACGGTCATTAATAGAATATGAAGCTCCTCTATTTACACCGATATAAGAACCTGTGTTATCTGGATGATTAACAGTAGGAACGGGTTTCCATCCCAAATATTGATCAAATGTTTTATATTTGGTAATAATTTTCCGGTCTATAGGCGGAAATTCTTTGAGCAACAAACCTGCTTTAACTAAATATTCTCTCAAAACTACTTCTATTAATAACAACAAAATTACCGGCACAAATAACAAACAGAACATTACCACTATCCTCCGTAGATAAGTTGACTAATAACCCATTTTATAACCAACTAGCTTTCAAATTTAAGTCATTAACCGTATCAAACTCTGCCCAATGATTATGGATAGGGACGCCAAAAACGGGAAGTTTTTCATCAATAAGGAATTGTAAAAAATCAGACATGTACGCATTTTTGTAGTTCGGATGGACATCTTTAAATACTTTGTACATTTGTTTGAAATTTTTAATAAACGAGGCTGAAATTTTAAACAATCCGATATATTGCCCCTGAATATCATCGAGCGTTTTGGGTTTTTTACCTAGCTCGAAGATTTTTTGTGTGGCAGTATCCCAACGAAAAGTTTCAGCATCCTTGAGCGGATCTTCCATACGATTTGTCCAGTATTTGCGCCAATCTACATCGGTAATAACATCACAAGCGTGCTCGGCATTGAGCAAGGCCTCAAAAACGGAAGGATGATAGATAATATCGCCGTAACTTATAATAATATCGCTATTTTCTTCCATGAATTTTTCTGCACAAAACAAGCTATAAAGCATGTTTGTGGTAGCAAAATCTTTGTTCACCACAACAGGATAATCTTGATGCGGCAAAGCTTCATTGTGATATCCCCCAATAAGTGTAATATCGGTTATATTAAACCGTTTAAAAACTTCCAGTTGATATTGAAGTAACGTCTTCCCTTGATAAGGAACCAAACATTTGGGTTTATTTTCAGTATAAGGGCGCAAACGTTTCCCCTCGCCTGCGCAAAGTACAAATATTTTAACGTTTTTCATAAAAATTTTTTATAAAAGAATCAAACCAATCCAAAAATGGTGGACGTTCCGGATGCCACATAAATGTTACGATCGGTAAATGTTTGTGATACATAGCTTCACAGTAGCCATCGCTATCGTTTGCCAAAACAGAAAACGCATTTGGGACCTTATCTAATGTAAAATTATGAAAAGAATTTACGTTGAAACTCTCTTGAGGAATTCCAAAATCGTTATTTTTTACAGTTACCTTATGACAAAATCCGACGTGATTGTCGATATGGACCAATTTTGAACCAAAATATTGCCCGATGAATTGCATACCATGGCAAATTCCAAACAGTGGCAACGGGTGCTTTACGCAATATTCAATACAGGCAGTTTCGCAAATAGTACGCGTGCTATGATCATTACCCCCACTTATAAGAATACCATCCAGCTCTAGTTCATCGATAAAATCAACAATATTGCAAGTGTTGGGAATCGGAATTGTAATAAACTTATTTTTCTTCAACAGTTTTGTCCAACGTTGATCCAAAACATCGCGTGTTTCATCGATGGATTCGATATAGTCGACACGCTGAGTAACACCGATTTTCAACATAAATTAACGAATGATATTGATTTTATGAGAAGCACAATCCAATTGAATAAATTGTGCCAATTTTAATTTATCGAATAAAGTTTCACCTACCCCAATACTTGCCGGTAGTTTGAATTCAGCCGCACGGATAGCCATATGGGAATTGGGACCTCCATAAGCTGTGATCAGACCCGCGATTTCGTAATTAAATATCCAATCAAAGCCAGGATCCGCGTTCTTTATTAAAACGATTTTATTTTTTAACGCCATACCCTCCGTTTGATTTGAATTTTTGAGGTAAACAATTTCCGTTTCTACCGATTTATTCCCAATGAAATTGGGCAATACTTTGGGCATAAAGAAGCCATAGAACTCCTCTTTTCTTGTGATCAACGGCGGCAATTCAATGCTCTGTATAATACGATAATATTCCCTACCTTGTTCAATAAGCATTGAAAGCATATGCTTAATATCCCGGCACGAATATAAACCGTTGCGCATATCTTCAAACACATTTATTGGAAGATGAGCCATATCTTTCGCGGTAAAATCAAACGCTCTACCGATTTCTTCAACGAGATCCAAAATCAGTGAAATGTACTTTGTGAAAACAAACTTAGAGTACTCACGACCCGCTATGGCTCGCTTTAAAAACAGTCTGAAATCTTCCAATGAAATGTCGAACGTTTGTTTTAAGTAGTTTGCTAAAACATCATGTTTCTGATTTAAGCTTCCGTGTTGCGATAGATGTACCGGCTTACTTCCAGTATTGGAGAACAAATATTTATCAGGATCTGAACGGTACGTAGGAGAAGTAATATCGTATGTACCGGGTCTTAAATGCCCATACGTTCGAATACAATCTTCTCGGGAAATTTTTCCTTCAATCGCTTCTTGTGTCTTTTCAAAAAACTGCCCTGTAATTGTTTGGATATCTTCTGTAAGCAAGGTTTTTTCTTCTTCAGAGATAATCCCTTTAGCAACAAACGATTTCAAAAACGAACTGGCAATAAAACCGCAACGTGCCAAATGGGAAAAATTAAGCGTACCTCCCCTACAAGTTTGCATCAAAACATAAATTTTATCCAAAGGTTGTAAGTGCGCGTTGGCAATGCGTGTAAAACGTTCTTCGATAGCACACATTTCTTCATAACATTTTTTACATTTTTCGAATGCAAATTTTGTTAAAGCAAACAAAGCTTCTTCGTATTGTTGGTACTCATCTTCGGAAAACTCGGCTTCATTTATGAGCAAATCGTGCCAACGGTCTTTAAAATCGACCGTATAACACGTTGGCATCACCATAAATTCTAATTTATCATGCCATTCGGGGTGAGTTTTTAACCGCTCTACATAAAAATTTACCAGTTTTTTAGTTGTATTTGCGGAGAGACGGTTGGGCAAGAATGAATGTATACTTGCGCGCACATCGACATAAGGATGTCCAGCGAAATTGATAATAAGCGGATAAGGGCGAACATCCTTGTACCCAAATTCGGCGCGTTGTTGTGCCCAAATATCGTTTGTAATAAGCGTTTGATAAAGCGAAATAGCTAAACGATGTGGCTTTGTGCCAACAATTTCTGCAGGATTCCAATCAGGCATTACGCCAAAAATAGTCGCATCACCTTGCACGTCGGGTTGCGCAATTTGATAATCTTCAAAGCGTTTTTGCGCACATTCCAAGTGTTCATTTAAACGATGATCTCCAACCTCTCTTAGGTGCTGCGATGCAATAGGTCGAACTTGGAAAATGTACAACTCTTCGTTATTTGTAACCGCAAATTCTATATCTAGTGCATCGAATTGGGTCAAAACTTCAATTTCCTGAATAGCATCAAATAATTTCTTATAAAAACTGGGGGCATATTCAGGAATGGCTGCGTATTTCCAATGATAAAAAGTTTCATCCTGCTTGCTGGCACCACTTGTGATAGCAGCTGTATCTTTTTTGTCATAATTAACGACATAGTAAGGTGCACCGTAGTTAAGCGTTCTCGTAAAAACAACGCCACTTACCTTGACATTATGCAACATGGGCTGAATCAACACCAAGTCTGCATTATTATTCGCTCCATAAGAATGAATAACCTCAGTAATCGCTTTTGTTAAGGTGTCACGTTGTGCTGGGACATTCAATATACTTTCAAATTTACCCGCATTGGCTTTTGTAAAACTATCTTCTTGCAACGAGCTGCTTCTTACAACGAGATCTTGGTCCCCAAAAGTTTTGAGTATCGTACCAATTACGTGGTCTTTATTTTTATACCATTGTTGCGTAGAAAAGTGGATTTGCTCAAGGATACGTGCTTTTTTAACATGCTTTCTAAGCGCATATAACGTTTGAGCTTTTGTTGTCAGCACAAAGCGTGCAACATCAATAGGATTGCTTACTTCCGTCCACAAATTGTGCGCATTTACAAAATCAACCTTAAAACCTTGCTGTTGCAATTTATCTATTATGCCTGACAAACGATGTTCTTTAATTTTATCGAAGAAGCAACGCTCTTCTTTTAACGTTTTTAGTACACTAGGCTTTAAATAAACACAACCAACGAATGGGTATTTTGCGTTGTTTTCTTTGTTAATACTAAATTCGCAATTCTCCTTTGTGTCTAGTAAAGAAGCATCCTCATCTATGGCAATTACAACGTCGTTTGTACCTTTGGCTATTTGTAATATCTGTTGTATTAGCTGAGATCTAAATAAAACATCTCCATAAATAACAAATGCCGGCGAATCTTCCACAAATCCTGAGTTTTGCAAAGATACATCGCAAGCTGTTTTATTCCATTGAGGATTAAAAACAAAATGCAAATTGGGATATTTATGTGCAATCTTATCGAATTGATAGCCACCTACAAATGTAAACTCCGAACTTTCTCCATCAAAAGCAGAAACTTGCCAATCCAAAACGGTTTCCTGTAGGTTAACTTTTATATTTGTTGGATTTTCAACAAATTGCTTTGACTTGCCAGCACCCAATATGATTACCTGTTGCATATGTTTGATACAATCTCGAAACTATTTAATGAATTTAATTCTTACAAGAAATTTTTCGCTGAAAATCATAAATCTCATCGTCGGCTTGTTTTTTATTCCGAACGTAGCATTTACTATCAAACATTCAGTCCATTTTTGGATGAACTTTTAAAAGATCCTTCCATAACCTGTAGCTATATAACATCAGATGCTAATGATCCTATATTGACTTGTCATCACGAGCGTTTATATCCATTTTATTTCAATTTTTTTCTAAAATCGGTCTTCGACAAAATGGATGCTAAATGCTTCGTGTTTACAATGCCGGATTTAAACACATACCATTTGAAAAAATCAAAGCATACCCAAGAATATATTTACCTATTTCATGCTTTTTCGAGTACCCACTTGCAATATAACGAAAAGGCGTTTGATGCATATGATACGGTTTTCTGTGTAGGTTCTCACCATATTAAGGAAATTGAAACTCGAGAAAAATTATACCAATTACCACATAAAAAATTGCTACCTATCGGTTACCCACGCATGGATATTGTTTATCAAAAATACCAAGCTTACCAGAAACAATTTACACAAAAAACGATATTGATTGCTCCGACATGGAGTATGGCAAGTTTGTTTGAAAATGGAATTCGGCAACTTTTAGATGCTTTAGCTCAAACAGATTATCGTGTGGTTGTTCGGCCACATCCAGAATTTTTAAAACGAAGGAAGTCTTTGGCAATTTCACTGCAAGATTACATTTCAACACAACCGAATTTTATTTGGGAAGATCAATTGTTGAGAGAAGATAGCTTATACGAAGCAGATTTACTTATCACCGATCGTTCCGGAATTGCTTTCGAATACGCTTTTGGAACAGAGCGTCCGGTGTTGTTCATCGATACACCATTAAAAGAACACAATAAAAATTGGAAGAAATTAAATATCGAACCTATCGAATTGCAGCTCAGAAATAAAGTAGGCGTTAGCATTTCATTAGATAATTTACATAAAGTTTTGCCAATTATCGAAGGTTTGCTGAAAAATTCCAACAACTGGCGTGAAACTCTAAAAGCCATGCGCAGCGAACATGTTTTTAATTGGAATTGCTCGGCAAAAGAAGGTGCTACTTACATAAAAGCACATTCAAGTTTGAAGTGCAACCCCTAAGCTCGAAAAAGAACCGCGAAGCAGGGGATGCGAAGCCCAAGCATTTTCTAGGTCTAGTGTTAATTTTTTGTCGGCAATCCGCGAGGTACGCTGCAGTGTAAGTTGCCTTCGTTTTCTTCGGAAAGTACTGCCGCAATAAGCGGTTCGTATTTTCGTTGGTTCCGCGTCCCAAAGGGCTGTGCGAATGGGGAAATACACCAGCGCATTCGAGAGGTTTTCAGTGGTTTTATGGTTGATAGAGTGATGTTTTGAGAGATTTTTTGTAAAAAATCCCTCAAGCTCCCTTAAAAGCAGGGCAGCGGCCCTGCACCCTAGTCATTTTGCAACTCTGTTGCAAAATAATAAAAAGTTTTTGAGGGTTTAAGGGAAGCTTTTTTCAAAAAGTTCCCTTATGCTTGATATCTATATTCCAACCGTCCCGCCTTGATTTCCGCATAAATCCTGCGATAAATGGTCTCGTGACTGATTTTTACAACGCTCGCTATCTGTTCTGGGCTCCAATCTAAATTGAACAATTCGAATACATTTTTCCACGTTTTTTCGCTGATCCGCGGCTTTTTCGAATTTTTCCGCCGTTCCTCGCTCAACCGCTGCGCTCGTTCGCAATTGTACCACCAAGCTCCATAACCGTAATTCCGCTTCAGCTCTCGCCCAATCGTGCTTATCGATCGCCCAAGCTCCCAAGCAATTCTTTTATTTGAACTTCCTGCTTGCGTTAGTTCTTCAATCCGTTTACGTTCCCATTCCGAGATGTGATTGTATTTCGTTTTCATATTTTTTGTCATTAGAAAACGCTATACTCACATCTCACTTTGCTTTTTTCAATCTTTTACTTCAGCAGTTGCACTTCAAAGTTGAACTTACAACAAATTTCATTTTTCCTATTGACAGTAGGAAAGATTTGTCAAATGATTATGGTATATCAGTTGCCTGGATGGCGGAATTGGCAGACGCGCTGGACTCAAAATCCAGTTCTTTCACCAGAGTGAGGGTTCGACCCCCTCTCCAGGTACCAAGAATAATGAGGCCGTTGTGTGTGGTCTCGCGTTTTCCCAGATTAGGAGCACAAGGAGGGGCGTTGTTTTAAAGTTTTCAGGGAAAGGTTCTTTTATCGAAAATAATAATTAGTACAAAAAATGGGTTTGTTTTCTCATATACTGAAAAAGTGTGTACGATACTTCCTTCCAAAATACAGATCCAATACTCAAATGTAGCTTAGAGCACATCGATTCGAAATAAAAACTATAAATTATGAAGGAACTTTTTGTAAAAAGCTTCCCTTGAACCCTCAAAAACTTTTCATCATTTTGCAACATGGTTGCAAAATGACGGATGTACAGAGCTTTTCCCTTGCTTTTAAGAGGGATTGGTGGATTTTTTGTAAAAAATTCTCCAAAATTGCAAAGTAGGTTGTCTTTTACAAAAGCTCCCTTAAAATTGTAGTAAAATATAATTTGGTTCGTCGGGTTCATAGAATAAGTACCTGCAGTTGTGCTTCAATTCTGAGTGTGTTATATTCCAATGGAATCCGCTTGTTTTCCGTCGAAAAACGTGATACGATGAGTGTATGGTGGATAGGTTCAGTCGGTTGGCGCATTGTCGAGCTTGGGTGGGGCTGGATGGTTTTGTGGATAAAATTATCTCTCCAGTGCGCGAAAGGTTTGGTGTTGGCAACCAATTTGTACCGTACGCCCAATTATCCGATTTTGGCGAAAAAATTGAGCAAGCTAGCGGATCCAACTTGAACATCGAGCTTTATACCAAGGCTGAAAAAATGGGTGGAAATGGTCCATTGCTGGCGAATGCACTGGCGAATTTGGGCGTTTCGGTTGAATATGTAGGCGCTTTGGGTTTACCGATACATCCGGTATTTAAGAACTTTGTTGCCCAGACGAAAGCGGTATCTATTGGAGCTTTTGGAGAATCACAAGCGCTGGAATTTCAAGACGGTAAGCTGATTTTGGGGCATACACAGCCTTTGGACGATATAACTTACGAGCGCATTATCCAACACGTTTCGGAAGCGAACTTGCTCAAGTCGTATAACGAAGCGGATGTGATTTCCTTCCAAAATTGGACGATGACGATGCATCTGACGGACATCTTGCAAAAGATACTGTTCCATATTTGGGAAAAGTTAGAAGTACATAAGCATCGTATTTGTTTTTTTGATCTTGCGGATCCTGCCAAACGTTCTGAAGAAGATGTGAGAGCGTTGTTAGAGCTTTTGCCTAAATTTAAGTCCAAAGCTAAAGTTTTTCTTGGGTTAAATCGATCGGAAGCGTTTTATGTCGGAAAATTACTGCGGTGTCCTGTACCAAATAACGATTTTTCAGATTATTGCGAATATTTGCAAAAACTACGTGATATTTTAGATATAGATGGAATAATAATGCATTGTTGTGATGGAGCTTGGGCTTCGGTTGATAAAGAAACAGCATTTGCGCCACCGCAAAAAGCCAAACAGCTCACATGTCTGACGGGCAGCGGCGATCACTTCAATGGCGGAATGTTGTGCGGATTTTTAATGCATTTATCGCTTGAACAATGTCTAACTTTGGGTCATATTACATCCGTGTTGTACATTCAAACAGGGCGAACCCCAGACTTGGCAACGGTACGGTCTTTCTATCAAAAAGTTCATCCCCAGGAGGCATCATGAAAACAAATAAAGGTGTGTTTATAACGTTTGAAGGTTGTGAAGGTTGTGGCAAAACAACGCAGATTGGATTGCTTTCCGAGCGTTTACAGAAGGCAAATAAGCAGATTCTTGTTACCCGAGAACCTGGAGGTACAACGGTTGGGGAAATGGTGCGCAATATTCTCATTGGAAGTGGTGATATTTCTAAGATGTGTCCCGAGACAGAGTTACTTCTCTTTGCCGCTTGCCGTGCGCAATTGGTGCGCGAGGTTTTGATTCCCGAGCTTAAAAAAGGTAAATTTATTTTGTGTGATCGGTTTTTAGATTCGACAACGGTTTATCAAGGAATTGCTCGGCAGTTAGCTCAAGGGCCCGTGAAGGCAATCAATGATTTTGCGGTTGGGAATCTGATGCCGGATTTGACGATCGTTTTGGATATCCCTTCGGAAGAAAGTCGTTTGCGTGTTCAGCGCCGAGTCAACAGTGTTCCGGATCGCATTGAGAGGGAAAGTATCGATTTTTATGCTGCGGTACGCGAAGGCTATTTGTACCTAGCTAAAGAGCTCCCAGAGCGTTTGGTTTTGATTGACGGCTCGAAAGATGTCAATGAGGTTAGTCAAGCTGTTTGGGAGGCTGTAGAGACGCGCTTTTTCAAATGATGGATGTCTCTAATTATTTCTCTAAAATTCCGCAAAGCGTACTGGTTTCTGGTGCCGATTTAAATGCGGTGAGTACTTTTGTGGAAGATTGGAGTGCTCAGCTATTGCAAACCGAGCGTGAGGTGTTGAAAAAGCATCCGGATTTTTACGCCGTTTATCCGCAAAATAAGATGCGCCAGATTAGTGTGGATGCGCTACGTGAGCTGAAAAGGAATGTTTATACGACTTCTCAATGCGGTGGCCGCAAAGTGTTCGTAATCTATGAAGCAGATCGTTTGAATGCTCCGGCTGCAAATGCTTTATTAAAAACATTGGAAGAACCCACAGACAGTTCGTCGGTCTTTTTGGTAACCTTAAGGCCTTACGATGTATTACCGACATTGCGTAGCCGTTGTTGGTGGATTCAGCTCAATCAGGGTACGGCTGAGGTGGGTGATAAGGATTTGGAAGTCTGGTTAGCGGATTTTAAGAAGTTTTTGGTTCGTTTGGCGGTTGAAAATCGCGAAGTTTCTGTAATGGAGGCCTATGGGCTACTTTATCGAATGCAGAATTATGTAACTCAAAAATCGGCGCACGTAAGCGTTCAGGAGGATGAAAACCTGGCCGAAGAAGCGCGAGTAGCGCAAACAGCTCAAGCAGAAAAGCAAATCATCCAAGATGTTTTTCGTTCGATGGAGTTGGTTTGTGGGGATGTTGCGGAAAATTATCCCAAGTTTCGCCAAAATTATCCCAACGCGATACAGCTATTGGAACGCTGTTTTTCTCGCACAGAAGTCAATTTTGGAACCATTCCAGCTTTGGAAACATTTCTTTTATCTTTTTATAAGTAGAAAAATTTTAACGCAAGGAAACTCTTATGACGACCCTAAACAGTTTGATGCAATATACGCACGTTGTTGCGGATACCGGTAATTTGGATGAAATCCGTCAATGGATTCCTGAAGAAGCTACGACTAACCCTACGTTGGTTTTAAAAGCCTTTCAATCAGAAAGCGTGGCGGAACTCATCCAAGAAGCGATGGATTTATGCGGAAAGGGTAAGGACCCTCAACAAATCGCAGCCGCCTGTTCGGTTGTTCTTGCTGAGCGTATTTTGCAGATGATTCCCGGACGTGTTTCTATAGAAGTCGATGCGCATCTTTCTTTCGATACCGAGGCGACGGTTTTAGCGGCTCAACAAATTGTGGCATGGGCACAGCATCGGGGTATAGATAAGCGGCGCATTTTGATAAAAATTGCTTCAACCTGGGAAGGTATTCAAGCGGCGAAAGTTTTGGAAGGGCAGGGGATTGCTTGCAATTGTACGCTGATATTTCATGCAATCCAGGCATTGGCTTGTGCTCAAGCGGGCGTAACGCTCATATCGCCGTTTGTGGGTAGAATTTACGATTGGTACAAGGTGCACAATTTGTGGCACGAGGGCGAAACAGATCCCGGTGTAATCTCGGTAACGTACATTTTCAATCTACTCAAAAGTCAGGGTTATGCTACCGAAATTATGGGTGCCAGTTTTCGCAATATAGACGAAATTTTAGCGCTTGTCGGCTGTGATCGCTTGACCATTGCGCCCAAATTTTTGCAACAATTGCAAGAAAAAACCGACCCTGTAACGCGCCAATTGGTACCACCTGACCGTGTAGAACGTACGCCAGAGATTTCAGAAAGGGCCTTCCGTTGGCAAATGAATCAAGATGCTATGGCCACTGAAAAGCTCGCCGAAGGTATCCGCCTGTTTGCAAAAGACAGTGAAGCCCTTTATGCACGCATCAAAGAAGACGCTAAGCTTTGAAGATAGTTAGACCGCCACTAAAAGTTTGGTCAAGTACTACGGATTCTATTTGTGGGTACCGTTACTTCAGTATTTTCAGTTCTTTATTCTAGCAGTTGCATTTCCAAGCTAAACTTACACTCTTTTACATAAAAAACTTTACTTGTTCCCTAAAAGTTTGGAAAATGACCGCGTGAAAATTTTGGTGACAGGTGGTTCTGGTTTCTTGGGTCGGCATTTGGTTTCGGCGCTGGAGAAAGCAGGATATGAGGATATTGTGGTTTTTAATCGGAAGCCGTGTGAGGATTTACGTTCGAAACATGTAAGCGTTATTTATGGTGATTTGCAGGATGCAGAAGCCGTTGAAAAGGCGATGGCCGGTTGTGACGCTGTGTTTCATGTGGCTGCAAAAGCGGGTGTTTGGGGTCCCTATTCCGAATATTATCGCATCAACGTTGTAGGCACGCAAAATGTCCTTCAGGCGTGTTTGAAACATAACGTCCGCTATCTCGTTTATACGAGCTCGCCTAGCGTAGTTTTTAATGGACAATCGCTGGTCAATGTGAGTGAGAAAGTGGGCTATGGCAACCCGCGTAAGATGTGCGCTTATGCCAAAACTAAAATGGTTGCAGAAAGATTGGTATTGCGAGCCAACGGCGAAAAAGGATTGAAGACGGTAGCTTTACGACCGCATCTTATCTGGGGACCAGGCGACAATCACCTCATTCCAACGATTCTGAAAGCCGCTCAGCAACGGCGTTTGTTTCAGGTTGGGAATGGTGATAATTGGGTCGATATTTCTTACGTTACCAATGTGGCTCAAGCGCACCTTTTGGCATTGAAGGCTTTGCAAAATGCTTCATCCAGCGTGGCAGGTAAAGTCTATTTTATTTCCCAAGGCGATCCGGTGCAATTGTGGCCTTGGCTAAGACAATTATTAAAAAAATTAGGAGCACCACAGCCGCATTTGAAAATGCCAACCGGTATTGCTTACAGCTTCGGAGCTTTGTTCGAGCTTTTATATAAATTGTTGTGTATAAAACGTCAGCCACCAATGACGCGTTTTGTAGCCAAGGAATTATCGCAAAGCCACTATTTTGATATTTCGGCAGCAAAGATGGATCTGCACTACGTCCCACAAATCTCCAACGAAGAAGGGATGGAATTGTTGGTCTCCTGGATGAAACAACAAAATAAGGGAACTTTTTGAAAAAAGTTTCCCTTAAACCCTCAAAAATTTTTTCATTTTTTGCAACAGTGTTGCAAAAAGACAAAAACTTTAAGGAAGTTTAAGGAATTTTTTATAAAAAATTTCTCAAAATTGTAAATCACTCTCTAATTTTCCTTCTAACAAAGCAATGCCTTGAGAGAAACTTTCTGGCCAAGGGGCTTTGAATAAGCAATGTTGATGCGTTATGGGATGTTCGAATTCAATTTGATAGGCATGTAAAAACAGTCGTTTATCCGGGATTCTTCCGTACTTCGGATCACCGACAATGGGATGCCCTATATGCTTCAAATGAACACGGATTTGATGCGTTCTACCGGTTATAGGATGGCATGCCAAAAGCGCTTTATTGGCTTGGGGAAACGCCTTCAACAATTCCCAATGGGTGCAAGCCTCACGTCCATCCATTCTTACACACATTGCGGTACGATCGCGGTCAGAACGTCCTATAGGTGCTTCTATCGTTCCCGATAATCGTGTTGGGATTTTCCAAACTAGCGCATGGTAAGTTTTATGGATCTTTCTTTCGGAAAACATTTTCGTTAAACTCCAATAAGCGACATCGGTTTTAGCAAACAGAATAACTCCCGAAGTTGCTTGATCCAAACGATGGACAACGCCCGGTCGTTCAGCACCTGCTGCCAAGCTCAATGGGCAATATCCCAGCAAAGCTTCCACAAGCGTCGTTCCGGATTCAACCCCATTGCCCAAGTGAACCACCTGACCTTCCGGTTTATTCAAAACGATAATATCTTCATCCTCGTAAATAATATCCAAGGTGCCCTTAGTAGGTTGTAAAGTGCACGATTTTGGTGCCTGAAGTGTCAAGAGGCAAATATCATTCGCAGTTACTTTATAATCTAACGCAGTGACGTTAGCACCATTGATTTTAAGCCCGCCTTGCTTGATAGATCTTTGAATAAATGAACGGCTCCAACGATTTTCAAGAGCTTCCGTCAAAAATTTGTCGATCCGCATACCCGATTGCTGCGGCTCAACCACCACTTCGATTGATTCACTAACATCCATCGGGAAGCTGAATTTCCGGATGTTTGGCTTTCATGAAGAGAATGTAGTGACTATCCACATAACGCCACATCTGATTTACTTTTTTCATGGAATCCTCATTTACATTACGATCCACAAGCTCTTTGTAAGCCTCCATCATCGGTTTTTCAAATGCATCTGAAGCACGACCGATAATGCGCGATAGATCTACATAGCTGTTGGATATTCCTGCGAAAGCAAAATCTATGATGCCAGACACACGATCATTTTCGTCTAAAATAATATTTCCTGGATTCAGATCGCCGTGCACCACTTGAGGAACTCTCTCGAGCTGTTTGAGGAAATCATGCTGACTCAAATCGTAGGCCGTAAATTGTACCGAAGGTAATTCATCTAAAAATTGCGAGACCGGCATATGACATATCACAGGCAATGTTTTGGGATCTATTTGATTCAAATCTCGAATAAACTGCGCAATGTCGTAAGCGATATTGGTAATGGCTTGACGGGAAAGAAATTTTATGCGCTCTGCGAAACTCCAGCCTTGTATCTTCCGATGCATACTGAAAGGTCTATCGTTGTCATAAAAAATCTTCAAATCGGGAAACTCAAATCGAACCTTATCGCGTGCAAAAGAACAAAAGGCATGATCTTTCAGCATCATTTTGGCGAAGAATTGATTCCTAGGGAAACGGAAAAAATATTCGGTATGCCCATCTGAAGCGCAAATTACAAAATTCGTCCAACCCGTCTTTACCAATTCCAAAGAATCCGGAACCACATTCGGCAAATGTTTCCTTATGATGGCTAAAAAATTATCCTCTGTTGTAAAAAACTTCATACGTTTTGAAAAAATAACTCAGTTTCACCCAATACTCTTTGTAACATTTTGTCAATATTTTAGGAGGTTTAAAACTTAAACGATTTATAAATTTTTTAAGAAATTTTGGCTGGCATACTATGTGCTTTTTAGGAGGTATGGAACGGTTCTTATGTATAACATTGTGGATACTTTTGGCAAAAGTTGCTTTCTGTAATGATATTTTTAAGGATTTGGATTTTGCTGATGAAAGCAATGAGTGTTTAGAAGTATCAGAAGATAGTTCCTCTATGGACAAAAGTGATGTTGCACATCGTTTATTAGATGTACTTGGAGAACGCCTTCTTTCAAATAATGAGCACAACAATATGTTAGCTGAGATTTTGAAAGAAGATAAAGGTTCTTTGGACGGATTTAAAGAAAATTTAAAAACATTGCTTAAGCCATTTGCAGATCAAAATTCGGAATTAAAAGGGGAAATAAATTCTTTTATAAAAAAGGTTTTGAATACAGTTCATTCCCTAAAAACAAAGGCGAACCTTGTCTGGAATGATATAAAAGCTATTTTACCAACAATACAGATCTTTTGTAAGCAACTAATAGATCGAGTAAAGTGCGTTCGTTAAAGTTGTCTTAATGAAAGTTGAACTAACTTTCGCGGCGATTATTTTGCCTCTATAGCTGTACATAAAGAAGTACAATTTTGATATCAAAACCCTAAGATACGAATCTTTAATCGGTTAGCTTCGTTAAGCACTTCCGGTTTATCCAAAATGATGGTGCAATCGCTTTCAAGGGCTGCCCAAACGATACCGGATTTGTGCATCTCTTGCAGGGTGTGCATTCCAAACGTGGGCACATCATACCGAAAATCTTGAGTGTTTTTTGCTAATTTAACCAACCCCATAGGCCGGTTGCAGATACTTCCTGCGCGTTCAATCATGGCGTCAGTACCATCGAAAGCCTCAGCAACGATCACCGTTCCCTGGCTTACAATCAAGGATTGCCCTATATCCAGATCGGCGATACCACGACAGGTTTTGATGGCCCACTGAAGTTCTTCGGAATTGATTTTTCGTCCATGGACAGAGGTTAAATCCCCTTTAGATACCACATGCGTTTCCATGAAGCAACGTGCATCCAAAACCGTTATATCCAACGCTTCCATTTCCTTAATGAGCGTTCCGAAGATGGTGGTCGCATTCTTTTCTTTTAGCTTTGCCAACAATAAAACAGCCTTTAAATCCGGAATTAGACCATGAAACAATTTCTTGGGAGGAATTTGCCCAGCGAGAATTACATAACGCGCCTGTTTCTGTTTCAAAATCTTTAACCAAGCACCCACTTGACCAACGGATTTCGGATGAATTTGATCAGGATTTGCGGCTTGTTCCAACAGCTCATTGGGCTCGAAAGCGATGATGAAAGCGTTCGGGCATTTTTGTCGCATTTCCTGCCAAATTAAATAGGGGTACCTTCCTCTCCCTGCCAGCAAAGCTATCGGCTGTGTTGCATCGAAATCGGGAGGGAAGTACGACATTTTTTGCCTTTTATTACGGTTTTACGACAAAGTTTACGAGTTTGCCTGGGACGTAAATTTCTTTAACAATGGTACTTGATTGCAGATAACGAGCGGCTTTAGGTGCCTGTTTAGCGGCTTCCAATATAGCATTTTTCTCGGTATCGGCATTGACATAAATCTCATCCCGAACCTTTCCATTAACCTGTACCACAATTTTCAACTCAGAACGTACGCATTTGTTGGGATCAAACTTTGGCCAACTTGCCTCAATAATGGATGCATTTTCACCCAAACGAGACCATAATTCTTCTGCAATATGGGGTGCAAACGGCGCCAACAACTGCAGGAATTTTTTGGCGGAATCCAGAGAAACGGTCGCTTCTTTTTGGAATCCATTCATGAAAATCATCAATTGAGCAATTGCCGTATTAAAGCGCAAATTCTCGATGGCTTCCGTGACTTTTGAAATGGTTTCGTGCAATAGTTGTTCAAATGCAGGTGTGTCGTGGAAACCGGCCTGAATTTTAGCGGAAATTTCGCCATCAAGATTGATATACTCACGCCAAACTTTCTTCAAAAACCGAAATACGCCTTCTACGTTTTGCAAATTCCAAGGCTTGGAGGCTTCCAATGGTCCCAGGAACATTTCGTACAATCGGAGTGAATCTGCTCCATACTCATCCATAACCTCGTTCGGATTGACGACATTTCCTAAAGATTTGGACATCTTGTTACCATCGGGTCCCAAAATAATGCCAGGATGGAACAATTTACGGAAGGGTTCATTGGTTGGCAATAGCCCCAGATCAAACAGAAAATTGTGCCAAAAACGCGCGTATAAGAGGTGTAAAACGGCATGTTCAGCCCCACCGACATACAAGTCCGGAGTGCCCCAATATGCGACATCTTCCTTGGCAACGAAGTTCTGCTTGTAGTGCGGTGAAAGATAACGCAGATAATACCAGCAGGAACCCGCCCATTGAGGCATCGTATTCGTTTCACGCATGCCGGAAATCCAACCTTCGGAGGTCGTTCCATCCTCTGGGCACAGTTCACCGGTGTGAATGTTTAGGCGAACATTTAACCAGGTCTTTTCAGCGTTCTGCAATGGTGTTGTGGAACCTTCGGCAGGTTTATAAGACGAAACCTTGGGCAATTCCAAGGGTAAGTGTTGAGAGGTTAAAGGAACGGCACAAAACGTTTCGTTGCCTTCGCTATAAGAAATGGCTTCTTCGGGCAAAAACTCTCTGAAGGGCGAATCTTTACAAGCCAATAGCTTCGCATAATCCGACTTCTTAACCCAAACAATCGGAAATGGTTCTCCCCAATAACGTTGACGCGAGAAAAGCCAGTCGTGTAACTTATATTGAACCATGGTCTTACCGCAACCCAACGATTCCAATTCCGTCAAAATTGCTTTGTTGGCAGCCTCGCAGGTCAGTCCCGTAAATTTTTGAGAATTGACAAGCGTACCGTCGGTTTTGCAGAAGGGTAGTGTACTATCGTCGTTGGAAGCAATCACCTGTTTTATCGGCAAGTGATACATTTGCGCGAATTCATAATCCCGACTATCGTGAGCAGGGACACCCATAACAGCACCGGTTCCGTGGTACATCAGAACATAGTCGGCAACCCAAATGGGAATGCGTTCTTGCGTTATCGGATGCAATGCATAACTTCCTGTGAATACGCCACTCTTACCCTTGGCCAAATCGGTACGTTCAAGATCACTCTTGGAAGCCACTTGGGTTATGTAATCAGAAACAGCTTTTTGCTGATCTTCAGTTACAATGCACTTTAAAAGCGGATGTTCTGGAGCCAGCGCGATGAAGGATACACCCAATAACGTATCTGGGCGCGTTGTGAAGACTTCCAGCGACTGTCCCTGCTCTAAATTGAACTTTACAAGCCCGCCCTCGGAACGACCAATCCACAGTTTTTGCTGTCGCTTGGTGGCATCCGGCCAATCCAAATGCTCCAATCCTTTTAGTAATTTATCGCCGTAGGCAGTGATTTTCAAAACCCATTGCCTTAGCGCTTTACGTTCTACAGGATAATGACCGCGTTCCGACTTACCGTCGATTACTTCCTCATTAGCAAGAACGGTTCCTAGCTTAGGGCACCACCAAACCGGCTTTTGATCGACATAAGCCAACCCATGCTTAAAAAGTTGCAAAAAAATCCATTGTGTCCAGCGGAAATACTCTGGATCAGTTGTGTTGATTTCGCGTTCCCAGTCGATCCCTAAACCAACACGCTTCATTTGTCGGCGAAAGTTATCGACATTATTTTTGGTATTGATTGCCGGATGTAATCCTGTGGCGATGGCATGCTGTTCAGCGGGTAATCCAAACGCGTCCCAACCCATCGGATGTAATACGTTAAATCCTTGCGCCTTTTTGTAACGACCTAAAATGTCGGTAGCCGTATAGCCTTCGATATGACCTACATGTAAACCAGCACCCGAAGGGTAGGGGAACATGTCTAGAATCCAGTACTTTGCTCTTTTAGAATCCGTTACTGCATGAAAAGTCTTCGCTTCTTCCCAATAATTTTGCCAATGGGTTTCGATGGTTTTGAAATTGTATTCCGCTGTTTTTGCCATAATTTACACGCCAAAGCATGAGCGGTTCGCTTTCCGTTGGCAACCAAAATCAATGAGAAAATGCAATTTCAATACTGAAGCGCAATGGTAAGAGGTATTCAAGAGCAGAGCCAAGGGAAAGTTTTTTCAAAAAGTTCCCCTCGCGCTTTGCCCAACAACGCTTGCATGGCATTAACTCCACATCTCAGCAGAAAATTTCAGGCATTTGAGCCAATGGTTTACTTGAAAAATCCCGCGGCTTTTAAAGATTCACCCAAAGTCATTTTCTCATAAAAATTTTGTAAATTTTCTCGGTTCGCAAAATACTCCATCGCCGAAAA
>DBYP01000007.1 GCA_002309885.1 Verrucomicrobia bacterium UBA1183 | reverse complement strand
AAAGCCATACCCAAAATGGATTGAACCAGGATTTTACCGGAAACGCCCGGATTACGTCCTACCATTTCTACAGCTTTCAAACCTATCATGGCCACACCGATCGCTGCCCCAAAACATCCCAAAGCTGAGGTTAAGCCACGTCCTAGATCTCCTAATGTACTCATATCCATATAATTACCTTTGTGTTATTTTTAAATTATTTTACCTCCGAACTTTCTTCGTCGTTATTGCAGATACTGCCGATGTAAACGGCTACCAGCAATGTGAATACCAACGCCTGAACAACGCCGATAAGAATTTCCAAAAAATAGAACGGTACCGGCACCAAATACTTTGTCCAAGGCGCCAATGCCATAATGTTATTGATGAGATTTTCCCCGCCAAAAACATTACCGTAAAGACGGAAAGAGAGCGAAACCAAACGGAACAATATCGAAATACATTCGATAAATCCTACGCCCAGGAATATAAAGAACAGGAAGGCGTAAATTCCGAACGAAACCTCATTGCGATCCGCTTTGTTACCAAAAATATGCAAAACAGTCCCCTTAATCCCTTCGTATTTCAGGACAAAGAAAAACCACGCTACAAACGAGATGACCGCTAAGGCCAACGTCGCATTCAAATCCGCATTGGAAGGCCTGAAGAAGTACTTAAAGTGGTCATGCTCGTAATAGCCTATCGTACCCACTCCCGGCACCAAACTGCTCCAATTTTGCATCAAAATATAGATAAAATATCCGATCAATAGCGGAAACGCCGTTCGAATGACCCGCTTACCCGTAATCGGCGCCATCAGCTGGTAAACGCCATCGATGAGGCTTTCAACAACCACCTGCCCCTTGGACGGTATCATGCGAGGCTTTCCAACAAGCATGTAAACCAATCCAATAATGCACAACGAAACGATCCACGTGTAGAGCATTCCGTTGGTAATCGGGAAACTGCCAATCGAAAAAAGCACGTACGGCTTAGGACTTACCGCCACACCTGCTTGACTTAATGCAGGCACGCATCCCATCAACAAAAACCACGCAACCTTTTTAAACATACACTATATTATATCGTCATTTTTCCAAAAAAGTTAAGTATTTTTTAAAAATTTTTTAAAGAATCTTGGCCACCAACCGACTTTAAAAACTTCCTTTCTCACGCTTTCTCTCCATAAAACCTATTCATAAACCACATCCAATAACAACACCCTGCCTTTTTACCAACCGAACGTATATATAATAGCAGGCTTTTTAATTTTTGTCAAGTGGTTTTTGAGGAAAAAATGAACTTCATAGTACGAGCAATCAGCGTCTATCCCGCATATTTAGTACAATAAAACAGATCTTAAAAATTATTTTCAAAGATTACGTCCTTCGGAGTCGAATTATGGAATTTTGACAAGGGCAAGCTTCCCTATTGTGCGAACCATCACGATTCTAAAGACGCTTTTCGAGTATTTATCTGTGATGCCCTAAAACTTTCCCTAAAGTTTTTTCAAAAAATGCCGATATTATCTAATGATATGGCAGTATTTAAACAATATTGGACATTTTTTATCCTTTTTCTCGGGCTCACCACAAGGATTTTTGCGGATGTCCATGTTTATTTCTTCGACGTCGGCCAAGGAAACTGCATCTTGCTAAGGAACGAAACGAATGCGATTTTGGTGGATGCGGGAATGCAGATAAAAAATTTCCCTTTACAGTCAAGCTCAAGCGAAGATGCAGTAGCAAAACCTTCCGCAAACCCCCAACCGGATAAAAAACGGAAAAGATCCGGGCCAGAAGACGAATGGCTTCAGAAATTTACCAAAACATTCTTTGAGTGTCTCGACAAAGCAACAATAAAAGGATTTGTTTTAACTCATTTGGATTTAGATCATAAGAATCTTGTCAATACAATACTCGATAATAGCCGTCGTGAGGGTAAACTCGATGAAAAAAGTTTTTTTATTTATTCCATCAATCCAAGAGCTGAGGGATACAGGCATCCTCACCTCGTTGGAGGGGAAAAAGTCGAAGAACTTATGCCTTTCCCCGGAGAATATGAGGATCAAATAAAATCTTTGCAAACATGGTTAAACGATTTATTCAGCAAACCAGACAATCCTGCCTCATTTAATTTTTTAAAAGCAAATTGGGCCACTTTCTCTTTTTCCGGTAAAAACGACAACAACGATATAAGCCTCGTTTTTTCCTTGGAACATCAAGGAATCAAAGTACTGTTTACAGGAGATTCCTCTGGGAATGCTCTAGATAATTACATAGGAGAAGATGAAAATTCGAAATATCACATAGAAAATCGACGCATAATAGCCGGCACGCATGTTTTTGTGGTACCTCATCACGGTTCTGAAGCCCCATGGTGTTGGCGCTGGACGCTGAATGTGGTAAAAAATAGTCCAGATCTGCGGATTGCCATTATCAATGTAGATCCGACAATATCCCCCTATGACCATCCTCAAGCGTGGATTGCAGATGTACCTTGGCCAGCCTCTATGAAAGGGGAGGAACACGACATTCACTACAGACGTAGTAAAACAAATCCGCGCACATTATCTACAGATGAAAATGTATTCACAACGGGAAAACATAGTGAGGAGGGTTTTATAAAAATCTCTATTAAGGATAACGCAATTTATAAAGATGACAAGCTTCTTGAAAAGCTCCCGTCCTCTAGAACATCTTCACATCCCAGACAATCTGTAGCAGGTCCTCACAGGTAACCGGGCCCCCCTAATAAGTACAACCTGTTGATGTCCATTCTTCTCCATGCGGTTCACAATGGTCTTGTATATAAGCAGAAGAATTCTCTTCATACGCTTTAATGCATTCTTGGTAAATATTAATAATCTTTTGCTTTTCTAATTCTTTTGCTTCCGGGATGTTAGAGTGTTTTAAAAAATCAATCATTGCCAAAACCCTCTCTCTCCGGTATCCTACAGCGATGGCGTTTAATTGGTGTTCATTCCCTATGCAATACATTTCTTCGAAATAATAAAGACATGTCGCAATATCTGTAGAGGTCCCCAAGACTTCACATCCCATTTCCTTTGCTTTTTTTCGGCACTTGTCCAACAATTCTTCTTCGCCATCCTCCTTCAACGACATAGCACAGGTATAAATCATAAGAAATTTAAAAAAATTCTCTAGTGTTATTTTTGGCACACATAATTCTTTTTCAAGCCTTTCGGAATCTCTATAAAAAAACATTATTTTTTCTTCAGCTTCTCTGTGCAATCTTAATATAGTATCATTGTAGCTATGTCCACCCAGCATTCCGTTGCTCAACAAGCAACCCAAACCTAACATACACAACAAACGCATAACGCTGTGTATTTTGAGGAAAATTCGCGCCATGTCAAGAAAGTTCAGCCACAGATGGCAAACTCAATATTGAAGGGCAACCCCTAAGCTCGAAAAAGAACCGCGAAGCAGGGGATGCGAAGCCCAAGCATTTTCTAGGTCTAGTGTTAATTTTTTGTCGGCAATCCGCGAGGT
>DBYP01000011.1 GCA_002309885.1 Verrucomicrobia bacterium UBA1183 | reverse complement strand
CCCTCAAAAACTTTTTATTATTTTGCAACAGAGTTGCAAAATGACTAGGGTGCAGGGCCGCTGCCCTGCTTTTAAGGGAGTTTGAGGGATTTTTTACAAAAAATCTCTCAAAACATCACTCTATCAACCATAAAACCACTGAAAACCTCTCGAATGCGCCGGTGTATTTTTCCCATCCGCACAGCCCTTTGGGACGCGGAACCAACGAGAATACGAACCGCCTTCTACGGCAGTACTTTCCAAAGGAAACGAAGGCAAGTTACACTGCAGCGTACCTCGCGGATTGCCGACAAAAAATTAACACTAGACCTAGAAAATGCTTGGGCTTCGCATCCCCTGCTTCGCGGTTCTTTTTCGAGCTAAATAAGTTGCACTTCAAAGTTGAAGTTCCATTTTCCCTCAAAAACCACTTGACAAGATTTTGTAACGGTGCTATCATATTTGAACTCGGTAAGAGAAAAGGGAAGAAGTAAGTTTATGCAGGGAAGTTTCAGTTACTATAATCCGACGCGGTTGCATTTTGGGGAAGATGCGCTGGCGTCATTGAAGGAAGAATTAGGGAATTTTGGCGAAAATGTCATGTTGGTTTATGGGAAGGGATCCATAAAGCAGAATGGGATTTACGACCAAATTATTGCTATTTTGAAGGATTGCGGGAAGCGTATTTTTGAGGATAGCGGTGTAATGCCTAATCCGACGCTGGATAAGGTGCGAGAAGGCTGTCGGCTTGCGAAGGCCAACGCGATTGATTTGATTCTTGCGGTAGGTGGGGGCTCGTGCTGTGATTACGCAAAAGCGGTTTCAGCATCGACTTATTGCGAGGAAGATCCTTGGGAAAAATATTTTCTCAAAGGAGAAGCGGTTGCTAATCGTATCATTCCGATCGGATGCGTGCTAACCATGGCGGGAACGGGTTCAGAGATGAATGGCGGTTCGGTGATTACCGATTCGAAGACGCATTTGAAAGTAGGGCGTGTTTTTGAAGCGGAGGTGTTT
This sequence comes from Verrucomicrobia bacterium UBA1183, assembly GCA_002309885.1. Classification (GTDB taxonomy): domain Bacteria; phylum Verrucomicrobiota; class Verrucomicrobiia; order Opitutales; family UBA9783; genus UBA1183. The sequence continues at coordinate 7,506 of DBYP01000011.1, read as the reverse complement.
CCGAAATTTTCCATACTGAATCCGGTGTTTACGTTTACGTTACCTAAAAACCAAATGGTAGCGGGATGCTTCGATATAATGTCGCACCTATTGGAACAATATTTTTCCGATATGGACGACAATACGTCCGATTACCTCATAGAAGGCTTGTTGCGGTCGCTGATTCACAGTTCGAAAGTTGCCGTAAAAGACCCTCGAAATTATGAAGCACGCAGCAACATTATGTGGATTGCAACATGGGCATTAAATACCTTGGTGGCTAAAGGGAAGACGACCGATTGGATGGTGCATATGATCGGGCATTCTATCAGTGGATACACGGATGCGACCCATGGGATGACGTTAGCAGCCGTATCCCTGCCTTATTATCGGCATATTTTGCCTTACGGATTGGCGAAGTTTAAGCGCTATGCCATGAATGTTTGGAACGTTTCTCCTGAAGGCAAAACCGACGAACAGATCGCACAAGAAGGTTTAGCGACTATGGAAGCCTTTATGCGTGAATTGGGGTTAGTAATGTCGATAAAAGATCTGGGCGTTACACCTGAAATGTTCGAAGGTATCGCGCGAGGCACATTCATTCTGAAAGGTGGCTATAAAGTATTAACACACGAGGAAATTATCAACCTATTGAAGGAAAGTTTTGTATGAAGTACGGAGTGGTTTATTATTCGTTTTCGGGCAATACAGCGCAAATCGCAGAACGCATTAAGGCTGCCAAAAAAGCAGATATCGAACGTATAGAGACGGTAGCATCCTACCCGGAAGATTTCGATGCATTGCTGAAGCAAGGGAAGGCGGAAGTAGAACGAGCGTTTTTGCCAGAAATAAAGCCTTTGAATTTAGACCTTGCATCGTATGACAAGCTGATTATCGGAACACCTACCTGGTGGTATACCGCGGCACCCGCCGTATTCAGTTTCTTGAAACAGCACGATTTCCACGATAAAGAAGTTGTATTTTTTCAAACACATGGTGGAGAACCTGGAAATGCGATCCAAGCTATGGAAGCCGCTTGTCCCGGAGCAAAATTCGGCAATACTATGGCAATTTATTTTGATTATTACCATAAAAATCGCCTGTTAACCGATACTCAGGAAATCGACCACTGGATAGCATCGCTGTAAGAAGATACAAAGGTAAAAACAGCTTGTATTGCCGTGTTTTTACTTCACTATCGTGCTTCAATGCTGAGATTAAAAACTCTTTTTCATTGTAACTTTCTATCCAGAAAGTCATCTTTCCGTTTGAATCTCTTTCGGTTGCATTTCAGAGTTGAACTTACAACTATTTACGAAAGTCTATTGACACGGGAATATTTTATTTATATCAATCATATTGGATGTTATTAGATTGTGTGCAATTTATTTAAGAAAGGTATTAAAATGTCTAACGAAAAGATTATAGCAGATTTACAAGTTATTGTAACAAATTTGGCTCAGCAGGCGGATGGACACCTGATTCAATCCCGTGTTTTCGCTGCTAAAGGTTTTAACAAATTAGCTTCAAAATATGCAGAGCACGCTACCGAAGAACGTGGTTATGTAGAAAAGTTCATTGATCGCATTTTGGATTTGGGCGGTAAGGTTAAGTTAGAAAACAAAAAAGAAGGTGTGATTTTTGAGAATCCGGCAGACTTTGTAAAACATGACTTGCAGGTATCGGTTGATGGCTTAGCGTGGCTCAAGAAAGTTTTGGATAATGCCAAAGATGATGTAACCACCTACGATATGCTCAAAGACTATTACAAAGATGAAGAAGCGGATATGTATTGGGGAGAACAGCAATTAGAGTTGATAGAGCATATTGGCGTTCAAAATTGGATTTTTCAACAACTTTAATATTTCAGGAGCAAACGTATGTCGGGTAAAGAAATTGTATTAGAAACCATGAAAAAAGCAGGCGAACCGGTCAATGCTGGAAAGGTTGCAGAAATGTCCGGTTTGGATGGAAAAGTGGTTGATAAAGCCTTTAATGAACTCAAAAAAGAAGGTGCAATTGTATCGCCTGTTCGTTGCAAATGGGAACCAGCAAAGAAATAATGGGAAATGCAACGAATGACGATGCTATCTTAAAACTTGGCAATGAATTGTGTTTTTCGCTTTATGCCTGTGCCAAAGAGGTCATCCGGATATATCGTAAACCATTGGAGAAAATTGGTTTAACCTATACGCAATATATTGTGATGATGACTCTATGGCAATTTTGCGATATGTCGGCGAAAGAGATTGGCAAAAAGATTTATCTTGATTCGGGAACATTAACACCAGTAATAAAAAAGCTTGAAAAATCAGGCTTTGTAAAACGTCAACGTGTTGTCGAGGACGAGCGTTTCGTTAAAGTTATCTTGACCGAAAAAGGTCTAAAACTTAAAGAAAAAGCTTCAACCATACCGCAAACCTTAGAGAGAAACATATACCTGTCATATGATGAAACGATGACGCTTCATAGTCTACTGAATAAAGCTTTGAAGGGAATAAAAGAAGGGACAAAAATATGAAGATAGAAGTCGTAAAATTTAGAACAGACGGATTTATGACGCAGCCGTTTGCTTTTGGGGGCGAAGACGGTACGGATAAGTTTGATGCCCATATAAAATATCGTTCTTGCTTGCAGAACTATGTCATTGATACGGGAACAGAGGTAATTTTGGTGGATACAGGCTTGCCCGCTGGAACATCGGAAGAATCTCCAGATGAAACAACCATGATTTACACCGGTAAGGACATCAAGTCCTATATGGAAGCATTGGCGGATTTAGGATATAAACCGGAACAAGTCAGTAAGATTTTGATTACGCATAAGCACGCTGACCATACCGGCGAGTTAAAGCGTTTTCCGAATGCCCAAATTTATGTGAATGCCGAGGAATGTGGTGCGGATGAAATTAAAAACCTCCCGAATGTTATTCCGGTTCATTTTACCGATGGGGCGTATCATAACTTTCCTGAAAATCAAAAGATAGCCGATGGGGTTTATTATATTAAGGCCAAAGGGCATACCCAAGGCTAATCCGACCGTTTATCTAGGAACACATACGCCTTTTGGTTATGAGAATTTGGAAGAAAAACGTATTGTCGATTTGAATAATCCACCGAAAACGTTACCCGTTGGAGAGATTGTATTCAAAACTAAAACAGGCAAATACATCTGTTCTATTTGCGGTTATGTTTATGACCCTCAAAAAAACAATGGTGTGGCTTTTGAAGACCTACCTGAAGATTGGAAATGCCCACGTTGCAGACAACCGAAAACAAAATTTAATGCGGCATAAAAAAGTTGCCATTAAGCCGAGTTTGGCCGCTCGGCTTTTTCGTTATTGAAAGATGCGTCGGATGAAATGTGACAGTTGTAACAAAGGGTAGATACCCCCGAAGATGCATAACGGAATTATGCCTTTGTCTCGTTCGATGGCATCTTTCAAATTCAGTCGTGTCTTACGATACAAGCTTGCTTAACGGATTTCATTTCTGGGAAAAGCTTGGCTAAATCCTTTTCGAGGGTACCTTGCTTGATGGACTTTAGGGCATCCCACGGACGCAGGTTATGTTTTGTAATGCTGACCGTGTGATCAAATCCGAGTATGTATGCAGTAGCAATTCGATAGATAATCTCGGTAGGGGTTAGTTCGTAGACTTGATGTCTAAAAATATGTCTTTTTATGTTTGCTTTTTTCAGATTTTAATCGATTATAAAGCTATGTTATTCTGCGATCCCGTATATTTTGTACTATTGTTGCCGATTACAGCATTTTTATATTGGAAGGTTATCGCGTGTAAACGTTTTTCGCTAGCGATTCCGATATTGATTATCGCATCGGCGATATTTTACATTACATGGAGTTGGAAGTTCTTTCTGCTTTTGTTGGGGTCTGCGACGACCAATTTCTTCATTGGTAAAAAACTTTTATCGACAGAAAAAAACCGTCTCTTTTTATGGTTTGGCATATTATTTGACGTAGGTTTGCTCGGTTATTTTAAGTATTTTAACTTTTTCATTGATAATTGCAATTGGCTTTTCGGTACACACTTCCAATTTGCAAAAATCATTTTGCCGTTAGGAATCAGTTTTTATACGTTCCAGCAAATTGCCTACATTGTGGATGCTTATAAGCATGAGATTCAACCTTGTGGCTTTTTTACCTACATCCTTTTCGTTATTTATTTTCCACAGTTGGTTGCAGGCCCCATCGTTCACTATCAAGAAATGATGCCACAATTTGGTTCCCATAGAGAGGTCCGTTGGGATCTTATGTGGGAAGGTTTGTTCATCTTTATTTGCGGTTTATTTAAGAAAATTGTTATTGCCGATAAATTAGCTGTTTTTGTTCAACAAGGGTATGGTAATGTCGATCAAATCGGATTTTTAGGGGCTTGGTTGCTAAGTTTGAGCTATACGTTTCAACTTTATTTCGATTTCAGTGGCTATGCCGATATGGCCATCGGTTCTGGATTATTTTTCGGTATCCGACTTCCTGAAAACTTTAATTCACCTTACAAAGCGCTTGATATTCAAGATTTTTGGCGTCGCTGGCATATAACGCTCTCTACTTGGCTCAAAAATTATATCTACATCCCCCTCGGTGGAAGCCATTGCACGTTACTGAAAACATGTATCAATTTGTTTCTTACGTTTTTCATCGGTGGTATCTGGCATGGTGCTGGATGGACTTTTATCTTGTGGGGAACCTTTCACGGCCTCGCTACCGTCATTCATCGACTCTGGCGTCAAACCGGCTTGCATCTCAACAAATTCCTCGCTTGGTTCATCACTTTCAATTTCGTAAATTTTGCTTGGATCTTCTTTAGAGCTGAATCTGTGAGGGATGCAGGAAAAGTAATCTATAAGATGTTTGATTTGTCGTTGATAGGTAGTCTTACGGGAGACATCCAATTGAGAACTTTGGTAGACCTACTGGTAGGAAATTTTTTGCCTAGAAGACAAATATTAATGTGTGCTTTTACTGTGATATTTCTCCTATTTTTTTGTCAGCTGAGTCATAACACAAAGGCGCTTTTTGCGAAATTAGGTAAGCCTTCTCTTTTTAAAACATTTGCTCTCAGTGGTATATTCTGGACAATCCTTTATTTTCTGTTTTCCGAAAACAGTAAAATAGACTTCCTTTACTGGCAATTTTAGAGAAAGAAAAGTATGTTTCCACAAAATGCACCTTTCAAAAAAAATGTTTTAACCTTCTGTATAATAAGCATATCTTTGTATTTATCGGTATTGACATTGGTTTATACAATTGATCCGTTTTATATTTTTCACAAATCATTATTTCGAAATCCAAAATATCCAGAAGATCATGTATATTTAAACTTGGGATTAATTAGAAATTATTTAGACAAGGGAGCAACAGATACAATACTGGTTTCAGCTTCCTATTTATGGGAGTTTAATGCGGATGATATTTCTGAGTCTATAAATGCTAAAAAAACATTAAAGTTGTGTTTGCCTAGTATTTATCCGTATGAAAGCTATACAATTGTTAATAAAGCTTGTTCTACCGGTCGTGTAAAAAACGTTTTCCTACAAATGGATATTGAGGGATGGACATGGTACCCTGCACATAGCTTGCATCCAGAAAGAGATTTCCCTTTTGATTTGTATAAATCTCCATATAAATTGTTGCTATTACCCTATTTATGGGATGGCCTTAAAACTTCTGTATTGATGATATTTTCGCAAGTTTTTAACAGAGATAAATTTTGTTTTTTTTACCGACAATATCCGTGGAGATTTTTTAACGGATTAAATCAGCTGTACAATTCGTGGACAATGCCAGAAATATCCATTGGCCGTTATGAAAACTTTCAAAAACAAGTAGATTGTATGGGCAATAATCAGCGGAAAGAACAAAAATTTGAAATTACAAATATAGATGAAAAAATAACATATACAACATTAGATGAACATTTAACTCCTTTACTAATTAAATATCCTCAAATAAATTTTTACTTAATAATTCCCCCATTTAGTAAATATTTTTATCAGTCGTTTTATGGCAGAAATAAACGTAATTTATCAGACGTATTTGCTTTCTTACTGCAATTGGTAAACATAGGTGAAAATTTTAAAAACGTAAAGATTTATGGCTTTGATGATTGTTCTTTTACGACAAATTTAAGGAATTACCACGATAAGCAACATACAAGTCCAGAGATCAACAAATACATGCTTTATGCTATTAAAAATGGCAAACATTTGTTAAACGCTAAAAATATTGATATCTATATAAAGAACTTCGTGAAAACCTTGAATGACTTTTCTGAAACAGATCAACTGGATAATCATAGAAACACTTTTGAAGATTTGGTACGAGAGGATTTTAGGTAGTAATTCCAACTTTTAAGCTTAGGCAAAAGTTAGAAAAAATAGAGGTAAAAACAAATACCCTACGGATGTGCCCCGTGGTCTCCTTTGCTTTGCGTCAGATAGAGCATGTAAACCCCATCCGTTCCTACTGATCTTTCGGCTTTTCAAAGTCGAGGTTAAAAAATTTTCATTTTTAAATTGCAAAACAATCAAAAATTTTTCGATAATAGTCGTCATGCGGTGTAAAATATGTGGTTCGGAAGTAACATCCGTGTTTTCATTCGGAGAAATGCCTGTAGCGAATGCCTTTTTGAAAAGGGCGGACTTTGCTAGAGAATATTTTTTTGAATTGGCAGTTGGGTTTTGTGAACACTGCAAAATGTTTCAATTGCTTCATCAACCGGATTACAGCCAAATGTTTCATGAACATTATGCTTTTTATACCTCTACTTCTAGCGAAATGTCGAAGCATTTCGAAAGAATGGCTGATAATTATGTCGAGAATTGGTTAAAATGTAAAAAAGATCCTTTTGTTATCGAACTTGGTAGCAACGATGGAACCATGTTAAAGCACATCGTCGCAAAAGGAATAAGATGCTTAGGTGTCGAACCATCAAAAAACGTTGCAGATGTAGCCATTAAAAATGGTGTAAATACAAAGATTTGTTTTTTTAACGATAAAACAGCTCAAGAAATTCGAGATGAATATGGGCAGGCCGATCTAATTTCAGTCGCTAACGTTCATTTCGCTTACATGAATGAGGTTGCAGAAGGGATAAAGACATTGCTAAAACACGACGGTATATTCGTCTTTGAAAATCCATATCTCGGGAATGTTATAGAAAATGTTGCTTACGATCAAATTTATGATGAACACTCTTATATTTTTAGCTTAAATTCCGTTGCCTACATCTTTGAGCAAGTTGGGATGGAAATATTCCACTTAGAGCCGCAAATTACCCACGGCGGTTCCATGCGCTATTATATTGGTTTCAAAGATGTACATCAAGTAAATCAAAGTGTTATAAATCAGTTTGATAAAGAAAATAATGTCCTCAAATTGGGTGATATTGAGACCTATTTCCAATTCGCCAGAAATTGCGAACAACGCAAGCAAGAGTTGGTTTCTTTATTAAAACAATTAAAATCGGAGGGTAAGAAAGTTGTTGGATATGCAGCTACCGCAAA
>DBYP01000019.1 GCA_002309885.1 Verrucomicrobia bacterium UBA1183 | reverse complement strand
TTTTCGCCAACGGAAGGACTCATGTAGACGGTATCGAAAACTTCTGGGGTGTTGCCAAAAACAGACTTGCAAAAATGCGAGGCATCACCCGTAAAAACTTCAATCTTCACTTAAAAGAAACCGAATGGCGTTTCAACCATCGTACCGAAAATATTTACAAACTGTTGTTAACCAATCTTAGACATTTGCCACTCTAATCTTGTCAAGAACCAAATTTTAAGGGAACTTTTTGAAAAAAAGCTTCCTTTAAGTCCTCAAAAACTTTTCCCTTATTTTGCAACCATGTTGTAAAATGACGGGACTCAAGGTTTTTGCCCTGCTTTTACAGGAATTACAAAATGTTTTACTATTGATTTGACACATGTGTGGGGTAATTTACTTTGAGGTCATGAATAAATTTGCTTTAGTATCTTTGAGTCTTTTGCCTTTAGCGGGTTGTACGAAAACGGAATCTGGTTTAGCGGGCTGTGCCGTTGGTTCTGCCGTTGGAGCGAGCATCGGTTATGCCATCGATGGGGGTGCGGGTGGTGCGCTTGCCGGCGGATTGATGGGCGCAATCGCGGGCGGTGCAATTGGAAGTGCGACCAATAAAGAGGGTGAAGAGGAGGTTTCGACTTATAATGTTCGTGGTACGGTTTCGAATGACGATTTACGTCAAGAAATCCGTCGTGGAAATTATGAGATTGAGCAGGAGAGAATTGATTTTCAAAAGCAGGATATCGAAAAAAGGAAGCTGGAATTAGAACGTAAACGCTTGGAGCTTGAGGAGAAAAAAGTCGAGAAAGAGCGTTTAGAGCTTGAGCTTCAAAGAATGAAGGCAGACAAGTAATCTTTAGAAAAGATTTTCGGCCGACTTTGAGTCTCCCATCATGGCAGATTTCCATCGTAGAATTTGGATAAAGACGTACGGTTGTCAGATGAATATGCGTGACAGCGAAACGTTAAAAGCTTTGTTGCAGGAAGCCGGCCATACGGTGGTTGAAAATGAAGCGGAAGCGGAAATCGCTTTATTGAACACGTGTAGCATTCGCGATCTTGCCGAAAGTAAAGCCATTGGGAAAGCCGGAAGATTGCTCAAAAATAAGCGTAAAAATGCGCGTTATCGTGTGGGGATTTTGGGCTGTATGGCGTCCCGGCAGAAGGAACAACTTTTAAAAGTTTTGCCCGATTTGGATTGGATTATTCCGCCACAAAAATTATCGGAAGTTCCCGAAATTATCCGAAAGACACTCGAAAATGATTCGCATAAGTGCATCATTGCAGGTATTCCCGAGGCCTTTGAATTTGCATGTTATGAACAGAAATTGCCGACATCGCCCTGTCGATTTGTTCCCATTCAGCAAGGGTGCAATATGCGTTGTTCTTATTGCATTGTTCCAACGACACGTGGCGAACAGCAGAATCGCCCCCGGTCTTCCATTTTGCACGAAATTCAGCAAGCGGTCGCTGATGGGGTGAAAGAGGTGACGCTTTTGGGGCAGATTGTAAATGCTTACTTTGACAAAACGTCTTCCACAAATTTTACAGAATTGTTGCATGCGATTCATGCTATCGATGGATTGGAGCGCATCCGTTTTATGTCGCCACATCCAGCATTTTTTAACGAGGGCTTGATCCAATGTTACGCAGAATTGCCAAAACTTTGTCCTTCGATACATTTGCCGGTACAAAGTGGTTCTAACCGCATTCTGGAGGCGATGCGACGACGGTATACGCGTGAAAAGATTTTGCAGATTGTGGGCGATTTACGCAAGATTCATCCAAAAATAGCCATTTCTACGGACATTATTGTTGGTTTTCCGGGCGAAACTGAAGAAGATTTTCAGCAAACCTACGATTTGTTTGATGCGATCGGTTTCGATATGGCTTATATTTTCAAATATAGCCCACGTCCGACAACAAGTGCAGCGGAACAGCAAAAAACCGATTTGGGTGTTTCGGAATCGGTAAAGGAAGCGTGTAATCAGCGTTTGTTGTCCCTATTAACGCATTATTCGACGTGTTATAATCAGCAGTTTTTGCATACAACGCAATCGATTTTGGTGGAAGGACGCGCGCATCGAGGTGAAAACCGATTTTTGGGTCGAAACGTCTACAATAAAAAAATTATATTCACCGGAACTGAAGATTTGATCGGTACTTTTCAAGCTATTTATATCAAAAAGACTTCCTCCAGTGTTTTAGAAGGGGATATTGTCTAAGGGACAAACGCCAAGGGAACTTTTGGGAAAAAGTTTCCCTTAGACCCTCAAAAACGTTTATTTTTTTGCAGCGATGCTGCAAAATGGCTGGGGGGCAGGGCCGCTGCCCTGCTTTTAAGGGAGTTTGGGGGATTTTTTACAAAAATCTCTCAATTTTAACTTTCGTCGACACGCTAAAAACCGCCGCGTTGTTGCATTGCCCAATGGTAAACCTCTATGTATTTATCAATAGATTTTCGCCAGCTAAAATCTTTTGCCATAGCGGCTACTTGCATTTTGCGGAAAAGGTTGGGACGATCAAAGTAAGTTGAACAAGCCCAACCGACGGTATTGTAGATGGCATCTGAACATAGATGTTCGAAAATAAATCCGCAGCCGGATTCTTGAGTTTCGTTCAAATTTTCTACCGTATCCAACAATCCGCCGGTGGCTCGGACGATCGGCAATGTTCCATAACGCATGGAGTACATTTGATTCAAGCCACAGGGTTCAAATCGGCTTGGCATCATGAATAAATCGCAGCCGGCTTCGGTTTGATGGGCTAAAGTATTGTTGTAACCGATATACACCTTGATTTTATCCGGGAAACAGCGCGTGAGTTCGTTCAGGCGGTATTCCCAATGAGGTTCTCCGCTTCCGATGGCAACGACTTGTACCTGCATTTTATCGAATATAAACGGCAGAACATCCATGAAAACATCCAGACCTTTTTGTGCGTATAAACGGCTAATAACGCCGATTAAAGGGACATCTAGCAAGGGCAAGCCCAATGTGTGTTGCAAAGCACGTTTGCAAAGTTGCTTACCATGTAAGTTGTGCGCAGAAAAGTGTGCCTCGATATTCGGATCGGTTTCAGGATTCCAAAGAGTATCATCGATACCATTGAGAATACCAATGAGATCGCCTGCTTTGAAGCGAAGCACATCATCCAGTCCATAACCCATGGTGGATGTCTGAATTTCTCTGGCATAAGTTGGGCTGACGGTGGTCAATTTCGTCGCGTGATACAAGGCACCTTTCATGAAATTGACGCAGTTCAAAGATTCGAGGCTGTGTGCATGAAATTCGCTGAACGGAATGCCCGCGTACGCCAAAATGTCGGGTGAGAAAATGCCCTGATGTTCCAAATTGTGTACGGTAAATACGGAAGCAATTTTATGGAGTGGGCTATTGCAAAATACGGTATTTAAGTATACGGGAATAAGACCGGTTGTCCAATCATGGCAGTGAACCACATCCGGAATCCAATGAAATGAAGCGCACACATCCAAAATGGCTTTATCGAAAAAGGCAAAACGTTCGCCGTTGTAGTCGCCATTAAAATAAATCGCTGAGTCTCCAAAATACTGCTGATATTCGATAAAATAGTAAACAACACCATCGTGCTTGTGTTTCCAAACGCGACAGATACGTTGATGTCCCCCCAAGTGCACCTCGATGTTTTCGTACGTTATCGTATTTTCGGGAAGCTTTACGCAACCATACAAAGGAAGAAAAACGCGTACATCATGCCCCGCTTTTGCCAAAAATTTCGCTAAAGCTCCTACAACATCACTCAAGCCGCCCACTTTGGCAAACGGGAAACATTCAGGACTCGCCATTAGAATTCTCATTCCCTTTATCGTAGCACGTTTTTACCCTAAAAGCAAACGGAAATCATCTTTTCCGATTTTTTACTTGTGTTTAAGCGGTATTTCACTTAAAAGTATAGGAATGAAAACATTACTGAGGACACTGTTTTTAATGTCTATACATCTTCCACTGGTTTGTGGAGATATGGAGGTACGTTTCCCCAATGCCTTTACCGATATTGTAAAGTCTAAAGCGGCTTTAGATTTGGAAGTGGGATGTTTAAATCGGTACAAAAAAGACCGCTTTTTACTGTCAGTAATGGATACAACGGATTATCGAACGTTTGGTTATTATCCAGATTTGGTTGTTCGATACAAAAACGGCATCGTTTATCTCGTGGGAGATTTTGATAAATATGAAGGCAAAAGTGCGTTAAGTGCATATTACTCTATACTTGTACGCGTTTTTTTGTGGGTGTCGCAATGTGGTTATCATCTACGAATAGTAGAATCTGAGGATGCGATAGAGGATGATTCAAAAAGTCACATGGGGTTAGTATTAAACCCAGAAACCAATGAATTTTGTTTTTATATGCATCGTGTACATAGACGAGAAATGTTTAGGGTAGCGACTCAGGTTTTGAGTGGAAGACCTATGATAAAAGGGCTCATGTTGATAGAATGTGGTCCCGATCCTAAAAATCTAATCTTAGCAGGTTGTTTATGTAGGGAAATTTACTTTGAAAAATGTGAATTGCAAGAGAGCTTTGTTGAAAGTTTGTCACAGTGTAAAAATTTGGAATTATTGAAATTGTTCCACTGCGATTTCCCGGCAAAAACCTTGCGCAAAGTTTTGTACGCTGATACACCCAATAAACTACCTATTAAGACGGTGGATTTAACAGGTAGTACCCTTGATGCAAAAGCAAAAGCTCTATTTTGGTCATTGGCACGTATTCGTTTTGTTGATGTGATTGGCATAGAAGATAGCCCTGACTCGGGTCGTATATATTATGCGGATGTTTACGAATCTGTAGATACTGCATCTGAGTTAGATACTGCCTCCGAGGGAGAGACTGTATGTCTGTACACGCAAGCACCGTCACCGAAAAAGTCCAGATTTGATGAAATGATGGAAGGAAGCAATTTGGAAGAACTTAGCAACGAAGGAAAGGATGCTTCCGAATCCGATATCGGCTCTGCCTCTGAGTAATCTGACTGAGGGATTGAAGGAAAGCGAAGAATTTTGTAGAAGGATTTTTTGTAAAAAAGTCCTTCAATCTCCCTTAAAACTTTTCTTATTTTGCAACATGGTTGCAAAATTATGAAAGGTTTTGAGGATTTAAGGGAACTTTTTTCAAAAAGTTCTCTTAGGGTTTATGCATTTATAACGTTTTATCTTCTGTAGACACACTCTAGAGCGTGGCCCTTTAGTCCGGCTAAACACACTTTGGCCCTGTTTCTCATAGCAGCCATGTTAGTATTTTATCGCGCTTGACAAAAATCTAAGGGCGTGTTCTGATTTAAGTTAGCGGCGTATTGTTCTTTGAAAAGTGGGGGTGTTCAGGATTCGATTTTTCAGATGAAACTGAAGTGGCATACCGAAGATGATGGTTGGCTTCGTTAACAATCCATCGCAACAATAAATGAAAATGTTGTAAAGTTCCCAAGCAATGCCTTCGCGGTAGCTGCTTGATCTGAATGAATTGTCAATAAGTACAATTCTGCTTTTGGTGCTCATACTCGCTAAGCATTAAAGGCTGTTTCTGCGAGCATAGTAAAGGCTTGTTGCCGGCTTTTACCGTACTTTTGGTAACTTACAAAGTGAAACATGCACCTATGGCATCGCTTTGGACAATCACAAGGTGCTACGTATGTAGAAGCTTTTGCTGATTTTGAAGAAGACGCGGGTTCAACTCCCGCCACCTCCACCAAACGGGTAAATTTTAAATTTGAGAAACAATTAAGTTCCCTCGTAAATCTCGCATTATGTTAAACCTCTTGCAAAAGTTCAAAAACTAAAAATTTTATGGGAAACTGTTTTTGTTGATTTTTGAAAAATCAAAATTTATCGAACAAAAACCTTGTTGTAAATTTCTTAAAATTCCCACTGGAGCCTCACTTTACTTGCATTTCCGACTTTTGCAAGATGTCTATTTTTTATTTGATTTTTTTTGAGAAAAATCATATTATGTTTATATGATAAACTTCTTTTTACTACCGTTTCGTGGGCTCATGTGGCTATTATTAGGATCCATTTTTTCCTTGCCGTGGTTGATAATATTGCTTCCAGTGACAACAGATCATTGGTTGCCCTATGCCTTATCGTATGGCTTCGAGTGTAAAACAAAGGCGCTTTGCAAGATTGGAAAAGCAACGGTAAATTGGGCAAGGGGTGATATCGAACTTAAAGATGTATCGATATTTAATTCCCAAGATTTTCATACAGCGGATTGTATGAAGTTTAGAACCATCAAATGTAAACTAGAGCCTATTAGTTTGTTAGGGACCTGCGTGCATGTAAAAGAGATGGAAATTGATTGTCATCAAATGTGTTTTGTAAAACAGAACGGTAGTAATAATTTTCTACCTCTTGGAAAATTATTCTCGGGTAGCTCCAAGAAAAATTTCATTATCGACAATCTAATTTTTAGTTTCAAAGGTTTCGTTTCGATAAAAAGCTATGATGTAACATTTGTACGCAGCGTTGAATTTTTTGCAAAAAAGAATTTTTCATTCTCCAATGTTTGCCGTGATGTACAGGAAGGACAAACGTTAAGAGCGGATCCGGTTCAATCCGTAGAATCTGCTTACAATGTTTTGGGATCGTTATTTAAAAACGAGAGGTCATTATGAGCGCAGCAGGAGCCACAGGAGCGGTAAAGGCAGAGATTCTAACTTCTCAAGCGCCCATTGAAGGTGCGTCAGCTCCCCAAAAAGGCGAAGAGTCGCTTTTACAAACACTCAAACAAAAGTTTATTGCAGGTAAAGATTATGTATTAAAACATAAGAGTGGGTTTGCTAAGCTGGGACAAATTGGGGGTACAGCCGGATTAGTGACAGGTGGAATGTCATTACTATTTTCTGGAATTGCAGCTAACTTAACCGTAGGAGGAATTCCCTTAGGAATCCCACTGATGGTGGGTGGCGGTATTTTATTGGCTGCGGGAACTGTTTTACAAGTGCTTCACCAGACTGAAAAAAAAGGATCAACTGTTGGTGAGAAAATTAAGGGATTCTTTAAAGAAACTTTCAATAACATCAAATTGGGAACACTTGCGGGCGTTGGCGTTTCAGTCGCTGTTGCAATTACACCGTTGGCAAAATTGGTAGCGCTCGTTCCCTGTATGATAAAATTAAAATCTTCTGTGTCTAAAGGTTTAAACAAAGAGGAAAATTGGAAAAAATTTGTCGAAAGTTTTTCTGAACATTCGCCTGCAAGAAAGCTTCTTAATGGTACGAAAACACTAGACGACTTCACGGATAAAATTACCAGACCCATAGAACAAGTGATTGAACGCGCTGAAAAAGATACCACGAAATCAACGGCTCCAGCGGAAATTTCACAAGTCAAAGTGCAAGATACCGAAGCTCTTACCCAAGAAATTGCTGTAACGATACCCCAAGCAGCCTAAAGGAAACGTCATGAAAAATAATTTATCTTACTTATTAAGCACGATTGAATTCGCCGCAAAGGTTGAAGCTGAAAATAAAACATTGGATAATTGCGAAAGCGAAATTTTAAAGCAACAACCTAAGTGGCAGCGCTATCTTGAACAGCAAGCAAATTTGCTGCAGGAAGCTATCCAAGTGTTCAAGGAGTACGATAAAGCGGGTGAGCTCAAATATTTTTGGCAAATGTTAAAAACCAAAAATGCGGATTTTAACGAGGGTATTTTTAACCAGTTAATTCATATTGCCTTACAAGCCTATGATCGAGGTACTTTGGATGATGCCTATAAGATGCTTTCTTTCATTTCAACCTATTATCCTGCACACTATAAAACTTACCTTTATTTAGGATCCGTCGTTCAATCGTTGTACGGTCCCGAGGAAGCTGCTACGTTTTTTAAAACTGCAACCTCGGTCTTTCCTGAACCCGATCTGCTATTTTTAGCTGCCGAAAATGAAATTCAGCGCGAAAATACAGTAGGTGCTCGCGATTATTTACAAATAGCTGCAGACCTTTTTTCTAAACGTGGCGACTTAACGGAAGACGAAGTTGGCTTAAAAGTGCGTATAGAAGAGCTTTTGAAATTACTCAATTCATAAGTGATGCGGACGATACTTTCTCTTGTTGTTACTTGCTTATTGGGAAGTTTCTCAAGAGCTGAGGTTTTAGCTACAGAGACTTCTCTTCCCAAAGATAATGCAAAGGATTTACAGCTTCTGCAACAAAAGCGTTTGCAAGAGGATAAATTAGCGGTCATCAAAGATCTGCAAGCAAAAACCATTTTAAAAAATACGGTTGTAAAAGAAACAAATCTGGAATCTGTATTAAATTTACGTTTGGATAATGCTCAAATTTCTACCGTTGAAGGTTTTGGTGCTTTAAAAAGTTTAAATCACCTTTCTTTGTCGGGAAATTTTATAAATAATATCGTACCGCTGACAACTTTAAGCCAATTAAAAACGCTCAATCTTAGCAAAAATCAAATCGTCGCGCCTTCAGGAATAAACCTGTTAGAGCGTTTAGAATCTCTAGATTTATCTTATAATCAGCTAAAGTACGCGTTTTGTTGCTTGTTTGTTTCTTTACATTATTTAAAACTCAATAACAATAACATCCAACAATTGATTTTTATAAAAAATTTTAACAAATTATTGGAAGAAGTGGATATTTCCGACAATCCGCTCAAAAGCATTACCATTAAAGAACCGCTGGTCTCTTTAAAAAAATTAAGTGCTAACGGAACTTTCATCACCCAATTGAATGACTTGCTTCACTTACGAGCATTGGAGGAATTGAATCTAAAAAACTGTATCCATTTGCGGTCAATTGCTACGCTTTTCTACCGTGTTGGGGACCATTGGGAATGTAAACTAAATCGACTCCAAAAGCTAAGTATTTCCGAAGAATTTTTGGATGAAACCTCTAAATCCATTTTGGCAGATATCAAGGCCAAAAAAGAGAGTAAACTTGCAATTCTATAGGAAATTATTTCAAAAAAGAGTAAAAGTTTTTGAGGATTTAAGGGAAACTTTTTTCAAAAAGTTCCCTTGTGATTTATTCTCCTATCTCGTACAAACGCGCTCTGAAAACGTAAGTTATTGCTTCTCAAAATCGGCGATAAGCTGACGACGATGTTGATGTCGATCGCTCATATCCAAAGGGGTTTTCAAGAATAGATCGACCATCTCACAGGCCAAATTTGCTGCGATGTTGCCCGGTAGGCATAACACATTGATGCCATTATGCTGACGGGCTATTTTTACTTCATCTGGTTGTGTAAGTCGAGCCGCATAAATACCACGAAATTTATTCGCTGCGATAGCCATTCCCACACCTGATGTACAGATCAAGATACCACGATGCGCAATATCCGCTTGTACTCGGGTTGCTACCAATGCGGCAAATTCTGGATAATCGCAGCTTTGAGTATTGTGCGTTCCCAAATCTTCATAAGCGATTCCACGTTCATTCAAGAAAGCATCTAGTCTTTCTTTGAGTGCAAAACCACCATGATCTGAACCTAAATACAACATCATTCTACCTTGGTTTCTGGCTTTTCGGGCTTTATTTGTATACAGATAGCGGATTTCCGTTGGAGGTACCTTTTAGCAATCGCATTGACATCCGCTATAGTCAACTGAAGGTAGGGCATTTCATTTTCCCAATCCCATGTCTGCTTTTCTGGATATTGCTGAAAGTTTTGAATCCAATCCATCCAAAATTTATTGTTTCGCCTAGATTGTTCCAATGCAGAAACGATGGGTTTTACCGCACGATCTAATTCGGCTTGGGTTATACCGTTAAGCGCCATATCATCGGCTATCTTCATGATTTGATCAGAAATCGCATCCAATTTTTCAGGTGCAATCATCAACAACGCCCCTATATGCCCACGATTTTTGAACAACTCACTCTGTACACTTTGTACACGCGGTGAATAGGTGTCGCCCTGGGTCTGTCGAATGGCTTGCAGTAAACGATCTCTTAAAACATCCTTTGCAACGGTTAATATGCGCCGATGTTGCACATCCCAAACCGATTCTGTCGGCCAAACGACATAAACGATGGCTTTATCCAGTTCCGATTGGCAAGAAAACATTTTTGTTTGCACTTCGGGGAATGGAAGCACTCTCAAATTGTCGGATATCGTTTTCGTTGCTTCGCGCTTACTCAGCTGTCCCAAAGTATCTTGCAGGTATTTTGTAATTTGTGTGGGCTCAAAGTCACCAACAATCGTTACTTCCATATAGGCTTTTGCAAAAACAGGCTCTAAAAGTTTTTTGGCTTCATCAAAATTGCGTTTCAAGATTTCTTCCTTTGGTGCGTATCCATAGCGTACATCATTGTTTGCGAGGAACTTGACGACATCCGACTGAAAAACGCCTTCGCAGTTATGTTCAAAATAATTGTACCAAACAGGAATCATTTTTCGGAAATTCAAGACTCCTTCTTCACGATACCCCGGTTCCAATAAATAAGCGCATATCAGCTGTAGCTGTTCCAAAAGACATTCGCGGTTGGTAACACATTTGAAAGCATAATTATCATCTTCAACATCGAAATCAAGGCTGACGCATTTTCCGTCAAAAACTCGTTTTAATGCGCTATGCTCCATTTGTTGCAAACCACCCGCAACCAATGAAGAGCCTAGGAGCAAATTAAGTCCGGGGTACGGCGTATTTATGAAGTCCAGCAAACCATTACCTAGCTGAACATGGATCCAAATGCGATCTTTTTCGAAATCTGTTCTTTTCAGATTGATACGAACGTTGTTTTCCAATCGGAGCGTTTCTACACCGGAAGATTCAAAAAAGTGACGATCGCAAATTTGGACAGGCTTCAAGGTCTTAAACGGCGATTGAAAGGTTAAATTCTGGAAATTTTTCGGGATTTCCAAAATAATTTTTCGACTTTCTAAATACGAATGCTTTATGCTGTCCGCTGTAATTGCAGCATCTGGCGTGCTTACGAACACGAATACACCTTCCTTAAATAGGGATTTCCACAAACCTTCGCAATATTCCGGCATTATAAAGGATTGAATTTTTTCAAAATTTTCCAGATCTTGCTGCGCTGAAGTAATGACATTTCCCACCATCAACGCCCCAACGATGCCTTCAGCCAGCTCTTGCGGTGTCGCATTGCGTTCGGCATCTTGAGCTAATTTGAGTTTTCCCTCGTAAATTTTTTTAGCAGCATTTAATTCCTGTTGCGAAAAACCAAAAGTACCAACGGTGCGATTGAACTTTTCGAGTTCATTAACCATATTTACGATATCTTTGGCTTCACCAATAAAAGAAATACTGGCATTCTCAAGCGTTTCAAATTCTATCTGATGATCGAAATGACATTCTGTTAAACATGTTTTGTTTTTAAGCTCTTCCAAACGTTGATCGATGATAATTTTTATAAGTGTCCAAGCGGCATCTTCCTTAAATGTTTGTAGGGTTGACGGTTTTGGGGGTACATTTTTTTGTACTTGAAGAACAACGCGCGTTCCTGATAAGTCTTTGTTGTTATAAACCAACACCTCAGGATCTTCTTTTGGCATACTGACCTGTAATTCGGGTGCTTTGGCCTCTTGAGCAATGACACTTTTATCTTGGAAAGCTCGCTTGAGCTGTGAAAGTACCTTCTTTGACTTACAATCGCCTGTGACAATTACCGTCATACGGTGGGGTGTGTACCATTTCTTGTAAAAGCCAAAAAAGTCAGCAGCGGTAAAGCTTTTTATGGTTTCTTCGCGACCAATAACAAAGCGATTTGATATATACGTTCCACGACCAACCCATTCCAGAAAAGTTTTCATGGAACGATAAGCTGCCGAATCTCGCGTACGCATTTCGGACAAAATGACGCCACGTTCTCGGTTAATCTCTTCCGGCAAAAACAAACAGCCAAAGCCTTGATCACGCGCTACTAACAAGCCTTTTTCTATAGAGGCTGCATCGTTTTTAGGTAAGTCAATTTGAAAACAGGTATGTAAATAGCTCGTAAAGGCATTGGTATCGTTTCCAAAACCCATACCATTATCATTGAACCAGTGTATCAGCGTTCCCGGCTTGAAGTGATCGGTACCATTAAAGGCCATATGTTCAATAAAGTGCGCGATACCATCCTCATGGTCGGTTTCCATCGCAGCTCCGGCGTTAATTAAAAGACGGATGCTAACTTTCCCCGGCTGGGTACAAGTTGGGTAGATAAAATACTTCATTCCGTTAGGTAAAAAACCACTGGATAACTTTGGTGCTTGCTTAAGTGGCGCATTCCACTTGGGCTGAGGTTTACAAAAGGCTGATGCAATGCAAAGAAAGGCAAAAGCAAAACGTACAATATATCTCTTCTTCATAAATGTTATTTAGGTAATAGTATTAGTGTACTGGAACGGTCGGATTTCAGATAACTTTCACAAACTGCATAAAAGTGCTCCAATGTAATACTATCGATTTTTTGTTCATATTCCAATCCATGTTCCGCTGGCAGTTGTAGTAAACAATCGTAACCCGCTTGAAATGCCTTGCGGCTCAGGGTTTGAAGACGTAATTGATGATTTACCTTCAAGCAGGTTCTGCAGATTTCAAATTCTGATGTGGTAATTTTTTTATCTAAAACGCGCTGAATGCCTTTCCTCATTTCCTCTTCAACCGCAGAAACTTGCTGACCCTGCGTACCAGCGAACAAACAAAACATACCCTCTTTTTTACCCAACAAACGCGTTGCACCTACCGTATAAGCCAAACCGCGTTTTTCTCTGACCTCTTCTACGAATGAGCTAGAAAGGCCGTTAAAAAGTTCTTCTAGAAATTCACCCACGTAAAAATTATCATCTGCTATGCCAGCAATGGGGTAAGCTCGAAATACCATCGCTTGTTCTTTGTCCAAAACTTCTTCTGATCGAACTATTGGTGAAAAATTGATATTATCCAACTTCAAATTGAATGATGTTTCGGAATTAAGCTGCGCACAAATCGGTGTCAAATACTTCAAAACAACCTCTTCAGGTAGCGATGTAACGACCGATAGAACACCATTGTGTTTGACAATAAGTTTTTTGTAAAACGCCACACAATCTTCTAAAGTAATATTTTTGATACTTTCTTCGGTGCCCAGCTGACCGATATTGTAGGGATGTTTTTGGAAAAATTGGCGTCTTATTTTTTGGAAACCCACGAAAAATACATCGTCCTGCATTTCTTTTAATTCTGCCAATTGTGCATTTTTCTCGGTTTTAAATGTTTTTTCTAAAAATGCCGGTGCTATTAGCGCGTTTCTCAATAAAGGTAACGCGAGCTTTATATCTTTGGAAAGCACTTCTAGCGATAAGCCCAGGTGATTGTTACCTGAAAAACCATTGAACTGGCCTCCAATACTTTCGATGGTTTCGGCAATTTTAACGGCTGTTTGCTGTTGTGTATCTTTGGTAAGCAAAGTTGCCAATAGCTGCGTAATGCCCCGCTTATCTTCAGGTTCATAAAGCGAACCTGCTGAAAACAGCGCTTGGACGTGAGTTTTCGGGAAATCAACATTCCGCTGTATCAGTACGCGAACACCTTCCACAAAAAACTCTTCAACGGCGTTATCTTTCGTGGCCAAATTTTCTGCAGGTACCTTTTGGGGTTCTAATTGAGGCCCCAGCGAAACCGTTGTGCAGGCAACACCACGAAAATACTTCTGCCCTACCACCTTAACGGCACTTGCCGTAAGCGTTTCCAACTGTTCCAAATAATGTTTTGGATAATTTTCATCACCCAAGCAAACCGTTGCCCAACCTACGTGATGTGCACAGCCCGAAACGGTTTTCCGCGCATCCAATTCGGAAACAATCGCTTGGTTATAAGCTTTTTTTACCGCATTTTCCGATAAATTGTTTTCAATAAGCTCACAAAGATTATGCTGCAGAAAATCTTCTACCAATGCCTGCTTTTCAGGTGCACACGTATACTGAATCCAAAACAATCCAAGCCCTTCAGCCATCCAGGAAGAAACATCAATACTATAAACCCAATGCAGTTCTTCGCGTAATTTTTGGTAAAGCAACGAACTTTCTCCGCCGCCTAAAACATTCGCTAAAACCTGCAGTTTGGCGCCATCCTTGTGCCCTATTCCTGGAATTTTGAACGCTACAGCACCACGAGTGATCTGGTAGGCTCCATATTCATGTTGAAAACGTTCTGCCAATTGGAAGGGTTCTTGAGGAATGAAAACCGGCTCTAGGCTTCTGGGACTAAATTCACCAAAATATTTCTGCGCCTGCTCTTTCACACGATCCGCACTCAAATTTCCGGCAATAATTACAGTCATATTATTAACCGCATAACGTTTTCCCCAGTAATCTAGCAAATTTTGGCGCGTTAACTTCTCAAAAATAGGTCGAAGTCCAATAATGGGATACTGGTAAGGATGCTGACGAAAGGCGGTTTCAAACAAAATCTGGCTCAAACGATCTTCGGGATCATCATTACACATATCGATTTCTCGCAAAATAACATCGCGTTCCTTGATCAATTCTTCTTCGGGGAACGTAGAACGGCACAGCATATCGCTCAAAATGTCCAGACCAACACCGAGAGAATTCGTCGCACCATCATAAGTATACACGGTCCTATCAAAGGAAGTATAAGCGTTTATTTTTGCGCCTTGACGTTGGGTTTCTTTAAAAATATCCGCATAAGAACGCTTCTTTGTCCCCTTAAAAACCATGTGCTCCACAAAATGCGAAATACCGGATCCCAAGAACTCGCCTTCATAGATACTGCCCGTCTTTACCCACACTTGAATCGCAAGTACGTCCGTATGTTGTATCGGCAAAAATATCACCTTCAATCCATTTTCCAATTGAAAATGTATCGATGGTGTAGGCAAAAAACAACCTCCAGTATCTGCGCTCATGCACCCCGAATTATCTTATTTATGGAAGCTCATGTAAAGAGAAAAATTGAAGAAAATAACAGGAGCAGAAGGTTAGAAGTAAGCAAAAGATCACAACAAGTTTTTGGGGTCGCTTTTAAAATAATACCCAGTAGAGTGAAAGAGGAAGAAGCCCGTTTTTTGGGCTCCTTATAGATTACAACTTTTATAAATGGTTGCTATTTTTGCGGAGTGAAGGGAGGGAACAACGATGGGGTTGTATCAAACCAGTCCCATAGATCAATGATACTTTTCATATCTTCTTCGACAGAAGTCCAATCGGTAGGTATAAAATACCAATGAACAACGATAGCGCGTTTTATCTGATTACAATCGGCGTTTTTGCCGGCATTATCTTTCGGATCATAGATGGAAACAAACCAAGCTTCTGCCAGCATAGAGGTATTATCTATCTTGAATCGAGCTACATTGCTACTTAAATTATTGTCATCATGAAAATACATATATTGAGGTACAACCGTATTTACTCCAATTTCTCCGTCTATGGGAGATAAGTTTTTTGGAGAAAACATACCGGATTCTACCAATACAATACGATTTTCTACCATCTTATCCATAGCCCATGAATGTGTAAAATAATTCATATTTCCCAACAAAGGCATACAATAAGCTTCAAAGTACTGAATTTGAGCCAATCCCTGCCCTTGCAGAAAACTTACCAATTCGCTTGGCATTTCGGCTTCAATTGCCTCTTGAGGTTTATCTAAAATCCTAAAATCGGAACGACAAGAGGTATCTCCTCCCGCGTTGTAGTGAAATATGCAGGGAAAGGGAAGTAATCCAACCCGGATGCGTAAATCTTGTTCAGAATAGATTAAGGCTCCCGTCTCATCATAAAATGAGAATGTTAAGAAGCCAGCACCGAATAATTTTAATGAGAAGCACAATGAAAAAACGCCTCCCAATACCCTTACGATTTTTGACGACATATTTAATATCCTTTAGTGTTGATAATTTCTCATAAATAGGAGCATTTTTGTAGCCAACAAAAACTTTCTGTAAATTTTTTGAAAAAAAACTTGCACATCCATAATAAATAGTACTTACTCGAACTGTATCCATTAATGGACGGTTAGCTCAGTTGGTTAGAGCTACTGGTCTACACCCAGTGGGTCGTAGGTTCGAGTCCTACACCGTCTACCAGGTTGGATTTTTACAAGTATACCTACAGCACTCCCTATTTTTAGGGAGTTTTTTTTGATCAGGCCAAAAATAAAGAGGTACTTCTCAGTGCAATGTGTAATTAGAATATGTCTACACAAAATAGACACATTACGGAAAACAATTGCCAGAGTAAAATAAGGGAGCTTCTTGAAAAATTCTCCCTTTATGATTTTGTTACTATCGTTATTAACGAGCTTTATCTATCGAAATTGTTAGCTTTTCGATTCGTTGTTGAGAATGCTCACTTTCGATATCGCCTTGCCAGCGTCGTACATCGAAAAAGATAACGTAAGCCATCAAACCTAAAAACAATATTACGAATATGTTCTGCAGTCCGATAACGAAATTTTGTGGCAAGGGTCGGCGGAACAGTTTTTCCAAAAATGCAAATAAGATATGACCACCATCCAAAACCGGAATGGGTAGCAGATTCAATATTGCCAAATTTATGTTGAGCAGCACAATAAACCACAACAATCGCCGAAAATCGTTCGTTGAAAAGTGGTGCAATAGGCGCATGATTCCCGGTGCACCCATTAAATGCTGAACTTTAATATCCGAATTTTTATTAGCTAAGCTGTTCAGGGTTTCTATCGTCGACAGGATCGCTTGTCTAAACTGTTTTACAGGATTATCGTGTATAATTATCGTTGTTTGTGCAAAAAACACGCCCAAGCGCTGTACACTTTCTGCGGCATGATTCTGGACTTTGTTGCCTGCATGGCGAATGGCAATCAGTTGTTTTTCTTTTTTGATTACTTCCAACATGATTGTACGATGTGTCGGGTCGGACAGAATTTGTCTCAGATGATCCAAACTGTTGAGCCGTATACCATTACATGACGTCAAAACACCCTCTTCCGGAACTGCCGAAAACAAAGTTCCGCCAACTTCTAAAACGCCAATCTCGCCTTCTCGGTCATAAAAATCAATATAATCGCTATCTGTTCCATAGCGCAGCCACGCGCGTTGGTAAGGCTCCGATTTCACGTCGCACAACAATTCGGTTATTTCATGACCGCGTTTTATCTGTAAACGCACCTGCTGTGGCTTTTGATTATTAAGATAATCGCGTAAATCCACGAACGAATACAGTTCGTTACCATCAACTTTTAATAAAATATCGCCCAGTTTGAGTCCACTTTTTTCTCCCGAAGAACCTGCTTCAAAGCCATCTACTTGCAACACTTGCCGAGGTGCCAAAATGCCACTGAAGCGGATTTCGTCCTTGGTTAATGGATTTGTTTCTATCATCCTTAAATTTAAAACTGCATTGTGGATATTGCCGTTTCGCTCATAAGTAAGTTTTACTTGGGGTATGCCGTTGTCACTTCGACCTGAACCCAAGATGATCGCTTTTTCAATTTCCGAAAAAGTTTCAACAGCCACATTATCGACGGCCAAAATTTTATCACCTTTCCGCAATCCGGCTTTCACAGCGGGTGTTGCTTCGCCTTGATATTCTGGCAAAATATAACCAATTTCTGTTGTACGATCTTGAGCGGGAACGCGCAGACCAATGATCCAAAGGATACATGCCAAAACGAAAGCCAGGAGCAGATTGAATACCGCACCCATAACAGCGACCAAGAATTTGTCCGTAAAGCTTAAAGGAACTACCGCGTGCGAAGATTTCCCTTCCAACACCGGAATTTCGCCCATTTGAGGCAAAGCAACATAGCCTCCTAAAGGGAACAAAGCGATACAGTATTCCGTTTCACCACGTTTCCAAGAAAACAATTTAGGACCAAAACCGATGGAAAACTTGGGGACATGCAATCCGCGCTTTTTGGCTATGATGAAATGCCCAAATTCGTGAATAAATATGGATCCACCAAAAAATAGTAACATCCAAAAAATTCCCCAAAGGTTGATCCATAAATCTTTCCAATCCATACGAATTCAAAATTCTAACGCTTTTTAAATTAAAAACAATCTTAACTTATAAGAATCTGTCTTTTAGCTTTAATTGATAAAAATTTTTGGAAATTGTGAAAAGACAAGAAAATGAATTTCCAAGTTCTGTAATACCCTTTGTTTTTAATTGACGGGGCTGGAAGACGTTGTAACCTTTATTTATAGAAATATAATGGATGATAGCGACCAGAGACAGGAGATAGGACAAACTTCGAATGAAGAAGATTTGCGCTGGTTGTCGAAGTTCAAAGAAGGGAATCGTCGGGCGTTCGATTTTTTTGTAAGGAAATACCAGCGACGTTTGTTTGGTATCATTTACAATATGACGGGGAACAAGGAGGATACGGCGGATTTATTGCAAGATGTTTTCGTAAAGGCATTCAAAGCCATGGGAAGTTTTAAAGGTGATTCACAAGTTTACACTTGGTTGTACCGAATTGCGACCAATACCACACTTACATTTCTGCAAAAAAGGAAGGCACGCCGCGCTTTAAGTTTGGAAAATTTTTCGCCGGATGATGAGGCCGTACCTGAGTTTTTACTAAAAGATCCCAAAGGAGAAAAGGGTGACAAACAAACTTTATTAAAAGAATTGCAAGAAAAATTGAACGAAGCGCTTCAAAAATTGTCTATTACTCATAGAACAGTGATTGTTTTATTTGAGATTGAAGGCATGAATCACGCGGAAATCGGTAAAATCCTGGGCTGTTCGGAAGGAACCGTTCGTTCGCGCCTGCACTATGCCAAAGAGCAATTGAAGCAATTATTGAAAGATTATTTAGAAAAATGATAGAACAACAGGACTTAAAATTAGGAGCTTTGCTAAAATTAAAGCGTTATGAGATGCCCACAGAAGCTTTCTGGACGGCGTTTGATGCTGACTTGCGTACAAAATTAGATTTAACACCTATACAGAAGAAATGTTCTTGGTTCTCGCAATGGGTGGGTATACTGTATCGTTTCTCCCCATTGACCGTCGCTTGCACCGTAATGGTTTTGTTAGGATTGAGTTTTTCTTCCAACAACAGAGAACGTTATAATGTGATTTCGCAGCCAGTATCTTTGAATGAATGCCGTAGCTCCGTTTTAAAATCAACGTCGAATGCTTTGGCAAAAAGTGTTATTCAAAAGAAAATGGTTGCAAGCGCAGCGCCAAACTGTTTTTCTTTTTAGGTGATGCAAAAGATATTAAGCCTTTTTAACCTTTTTTGTTCATTTTATCTTATCTTTCCTCAGGCTTGTTTAAGCGCTGGGGATTTATCGTCTGCACCATTGGATTTGCAGGCGCTTTACAAGCAGCATAGTAACGCTGTAGTTCGAGTAAAATATCGTCAAGGCGATGCTTTCCAAATCGCGAGCGGTTTTTTTGTAAGCGAAAACGGTCACGTCTTAACGTCGGTTATTGGTGGCGAGGATTTTTCGGTAGAGACGGCATCGGGACAGCGTTTTTTGGCAGATAAGATCGGCGAGGATGCGATAACTTCCCTCTGTTTGCTTAAGGCCAACAATGGGAATATACAGGTTCCGTTTTTCTCTTTAATGCAGCGCGATCGTTGGCCCGAAATGGGACAGGAACTCTTAAGCTTATCCTGCAAATTTGGGTTGAATGTTGCTCCACAAAAGGGCCACATTACGGGATTTAATCATCGTTGTTTTGATGATGAATGGCCTATGACATTGATCCGTAGTACGTTGAAAATGGACGGTGGTGATTGTGGCGGCGCGGTTATCGATACTAAAGGTGAATTGCAAGGGATGTTGCTGCATGCCATCGAGGGCGCAAATGAAAGTTTCTTTATGCCGCTGTGCGGTCTTTGCAAAGCTTTTCAAGATTTGCTGGTTTTTGGTCGCGTACGCTATTGTTACGTCGGACTTAATACGCAAGCGGTTTTTGACAATAAGCGCAACGAATTGCATTTGCAAGTATTGAAAGTAAATCCGGCTTCTCCTGCGGATAAGGCAGGATTCAAGGAGGGTGATATTTTGTTAAAAGTCAATGGCAATGAAGTAGATGCCGTCGAGTCTTTCAAGAATTTTATGTTCCTTTCTTCTCCCAATGATCCATGTGCTATAGAAGTTTTGCGCAACGATAAAATTAGCGTTTTGACGTTTTATTTGGGAGAAAGAATATAAATTTTGTTGCCAAAAAATATGTTTGTGCAACTATATCATTTAAGGTCATGAAAGTTCAAGAGCTACAAGAAATTGTGAAATTAATGGAAAATTCAGGGATTGCTGAGTTAAGCCTTGAAGAAGAGAATTTGAAGCTGTCTCTTAAGAGAGAATGCAAAACGCCCGAAGTGGTTACCGTTGCTCAACCAATGGTAGCGAGTTTACCAGCCGAGGCTCATTTGCCTACAGCACCGGTTGCACCAGCTCCGAAAGAAGATAAGAATATTTTCGTTATAAAATCGCCTATGGTCGGAACTTTCTATGCATCACCTTCGCCGGACAGTGCGCCGTATGTTACCGAAGGTACGCAAGTTTCCGCTGAAACGGTGGTTTGCATTTTGGAAGCCATGAAGGTTATGAATGAAGTTCGTGCGGATTGTTCCGGTAAAATCGTTGAGATTCTTGCAAAGAACGGAACGGCGGTCGAATACGGCCAACCCTTGTTTAAAGTACAACTTTAATGCATCATGATTCGTAAGGTTTTAGTTGCTAATCGAGGTGAGATAGCGCTTCGAGTTGTTCGTGCCTGTCGAGAATTGGGCATAAAGACATTGGCCGTCTATTCGGAAGCCGACGAACAATCTTTGCCGGTTCAATTAGCCGATGAAGCTATTTGCATTGGCCCTTCGCAGGCAGCGCAGAGCTACCTGAAAGCAGATCGTATTATAAGTGCCGCCGAATTGGGTGATGTGGATGCAATCCATCCAGGATATGGCTTTTTATCTGAAAATGCAACCTTCGCTGAACAATGCGAGGCTTGCAATTTGAAATTTATTGGCCCTTCCTCGCAAACCATTCGCATGATGGGCGATAAAGTTTTAGCGCGTCAAATGGCGATAAAAGCGGGTGTTCCGACGGTTCCCGGTAGCAAAGATACGATCATTGATGAGAAAGCTGGATTGAAGATTGCCAATCAGATCGGCTATCCTGTTATCATTAAAGCCGCAGCCGGTGGTGGTGGTAAAGGCATGCGTATTGCGCACAATGCGGTCGCGTTTACCAAAGAATTTCGTACGGCTCAAATGGAGGCTGAAAAGGCTTTCAATAATGGCGCCGTCTATGTGGAAAAATACATCGAAGAACCGCGGCATATCGAATTCCAAATTCTGGCAGACTCTTACGGACACGTCATCCATTTAGGAGAGAGAGATTGCTCCTTGCAACGCCGCTATCAAAAATTGGTAGAGGAAGCGCCTTCCGATTTTTTGGATAGCTCCTTGCGGGCTAAAATGGGTAAAGCGGCGGTCAAATTGGCTCAAGCGTGCCATTACGAAGGTGTTGGAACTTTAGAGTTCTTGGTCGACAAGCATGGCAATTTCTACTTCATCGAGATGAATACCCGCATCCAGGTAGAGCATACGGTCACCGAAGAAGCCATGGGAATCGATTTGGTAAAATGGCAGATCCGTATTGCAAATGGTGAACATTTGACACTGGAACAGAAGGATGTTTCTTGCAAGTGCCACGCGATTGAATGCCGCATCAATGCTGAAGATCCTGACAATAATTTCTTGCCATGTCCGGGACATATTGACTTTTATTATGCTCCTGGAGGGAAAGGGATTCGTGTGGATTCTCATGTGTACGGAGATTATTCGATACCGCCTTATTATGATAGTATGATCGGCAAGCTAATTGCGACCGGTGATACACGTGAAGAAGCCATTGAGCGTATGCATCGTGCTTTGAGCGAATACATCGTCCATGGTATTAAGACAACCATTCCGTTGTGTAAAAAGATTATGTTGGATCCAACGTATCGCGAGGGCAAGATTACCACAAAGTACATGGAAACTTTTTTAAATAGGATATCTGAAAAAACGAAAGTACAAAAATGAGCGAAGAACCCAAGAACATGGATGGCGTAAAGGTTCCGTTTCCCAAGAACAGCGAATCGGGCGTGATGGGCGATATAAAAATTAATCACAGCGTGGTTGCAAACATTGTACGTTTAGCAACGCAACAAGTGGAAGGTGTCCACTCGGTAGGCGGTGGTTTCGTTGAAGGTATCGCAGAAATGTTTTCCAAAAAAGATTCCGAACGCGGTGTTCGTGTTTCAGAAAATGAGGTCGGCGAGTACGTTATCGAAGTTAAAGTAAACTTGCTTTTCGGTTATGAGCTGGCAAAGGTGGGCGCTGATATCCAGAAAAGCGTTTCTGAACATGTACTTCGTATGACGATGAAACCCGTCGATCGTGTGGATGTTATTATCGATGGCGTAAAAACACCAGCTCCCAAAGAAGCCGATAAGGAACCTGTTGTTGAAGGGTAACGTCTATGATGTTCGATTTTAAGACCTTCTTCGAGACACTGTGGGAGTCTTGCGGTGTCTGTGGTTACTGGCTTTTAGGTTTAACTTTGTTGCTGATTTTGGTCCTCTGCGTCCATCGTTATCGTTTACGTAATTTACCCATAAGGACATCATGCAACGATCTGGGTGAGCTCTTTGTCACACGTAATGCAATCTTGCGACTCATTGATAACATCGGCACGGAACTAAATTTGGGGCGTATCAGCCACATTCATTTAAGCGATCGGAAACATCTTCTTTGCATTCAGCTGCACGTTCGTATTTTCCAAGATCAAGCGTTTGAGCAGATCTCTATGCAATGTCAAGAAAAGGTGCAACAGATTATCACCAAATACTTGGGTGTTGTTAAGAATGTCCGCGTGGATGTTATCTTGGATGGCATCGAACGCACCCCCGTTTCGGAACAATAATTTATGGAAGAAAAGCAGAAGAAAATCATTGTTACAGGAGCACAGCCTACGGGAATGTTTCACCTAGGCAATTATTTGGGTGCTGTGAAAAATTGGCGTACGCTGCAACACGATTACGAATGTTTTTTCTTCATCCCAAATTTGCATTCAATAACGGTGCCGCCCTATGTTCCCGCGGAATTGCGCAAGCGGACTTATAGCATGTTGGCGCAGTATTTGGCATGCGGCCTGGATCCGGAATCGAGTCACATGTTCGCCCAGTCTTCTGTGGTCGGGCATACCGAACTATCTTGGATTTTGGGCTGCCTGACACCGGTCGGACAGCTGTTTCGCATGACACAGTTCAAATCCAAGAGCGAAAATAATGATTTCGTTGGCAGCGGATTGCTATACTATCCCATATTGATGGCAGCGGACATTTTGCTTTATAACGCCGATTGCGTCCCGGTTGGTGAAGATCAAAAGCAGCACGTTGAATTGACGCGCGACTTAGCAATTAAATTCAATCAAACTTATTCGGAAACGTTCAAGGTTCCCGAACCTTATATTTTGAAAACCTGCGCACGTGTTTATTCGCTGCAAAATCCGACAAAAAAGATGTCCAAATCCGATGCAAATAAGAAGGGTACCGTTTTCCTTTTTGAGTCACCGGAAGATATTCAGAAGAAATTCAGATCTGCAGTAACGGATTCCGGATCGGGAATTTATTGCGATCCAGAAAAGCCCGGAATTACCAATCTGGTCGAGATTTTTGCAGCTGTAACGGAACAATCCATTGAGGCGGTCGAAAATCAGTACAGGTCGTATGATTACGGAACATTTAAGAACGTTGTTGCAGAGGCGGTTATCGAGCATTTGAAGCCCATACAGGCAAAGTACGCTGAGCTTATGGCCGATCAAACTTATCTGCAATCGGTTTTGGATAAGGGTCGTGAATTTGCTCAAAAATGTGCCAATCGTATGATGGCGAAGGTTTATCGGAAAGCCGGAATGATTTGAGCATGAACGTGAAACGGTCTCCGTACGGTTTTACACTGGTAGAATTGTTGATCGTTTTGACGGCCATCGCGGTGTTGTCCGGGTTCTCTTTTCACCTTGGACAACAAGCCAAAGAGCAAGCAGGAACGTTGTCTAAAAAAGCCGATGGACTTCGATATCAAGAAGCTTTTTTGAATTACTTTCAAACCTACCAGAAATTCCCTACCGCTTTTCCTGTAGATCGCTGGTTCAATTTAGCCGACAAAGCTAGCTTGTTTGTAGATACATTATCCGGTCAAATGAAAACAGCGGACAACCCCGACGGCATTGCTTTTGGAGAATTTACCGCAGAAGAACTTATCAATAAATGCATCCCCTCTATCCGATTTTTCTTACGTAAAAATGTACCCTTAAAAAGCGCCATCGCATCAAACCTTAAAGTTTCCGAAGTTTACGGCACCGATGTGCTGTTTTATTTAGAATAAGGGAAACTTTTTTCAAAAGTTCCCTTATAAGTTACTCTCTTGTTACATTAATGGCAGATTTTCGAATGTCTGCAATAAAGGATAAAACAGGGCAAGAAGTATCACAAAAACAAATCCTGCAACCAAGATGATACTTAGAGGTTCGAGCCATTTAATCCATTGTTGTAATGTATTTTGGAAACGTTGGTAATAGATCTTAGATAAGTGATCTAATGCAGGAGGATATTGACCGGCCACTTCGGCAGTTTGCAAAACGCTGCGAAATTCCGCCGGAAATTGAGCCAAGGCTTCCGAAAGCGTTTGACCATTCCCGAGATTTAGAAGAATGCGATCCAGAGAAAATTTACCTCTAAAGATGGGTACCGTTAATTTCAAACATTCGCTTAAGGCAAGCCCGCTGCTTAGCAATGCGGACAAATTCATCGCAAATTGGCTATACAGCAAAGCCCCACCCATTTTTTCAATAAAGTACTGCCGAAGGGACAACTTTCTTACCTTCAATAGAAATTCTACACCCATAAGACTTACCGTTACGCTAATTAAAATACCACAAAAGTGATGGCTTAGGACAAATAAAAGCGAGGTAAATCCATTGACAGCGATGTTTTGTTGATAACAAAAATCCTCTATTTTGGGAATCAGTGTTAATGCCAACGTCCCGGCAAATATCAGTGAAACACCCAGGACGCAACAGGGATAAATAAAGCAGCGCTGTAGTTGATGCTTAGCATCCGCTTGTAAACTTAGAAATGTAATGACTTTCTTTAATCCTTCATGCAAATAGCCACCGGTTTCGGCACATTGCAGCAATTTTTTGCAATGGTACGGAAAAGGAACTTTTTCGCTTTCCCACAGAGGATAAATATACATACCGTTTTCTAAATAATTTATGGAATGGTAAATAAATGTCCGCGGTAAGCGAAGATCGTTTTGCAAAGACTTCAATGCCAACAAAAGCGAATTACCACGAACCATTTGAGCAAAAAGTTTTTCTAAAAATAGAACCCAAATTTTTACATCGTAACGCTTTTTTTCACGTTTTGCCCAATTCTTTTTGAGAATCTCATCCAGGGAAATAAATTGATAAATAAGCTTATTGTTTTTCAACAAATGTCGCAAACAAGCATATCGCGAACATGCCCATTGATAATGCCAGCGCAAATGAGAATTTCGTTCAGCCGTTTGATAAAAAAACAACACAAAAATTCATAATGGGCTGTATTAAAAAAGTCAGCAAGCTTTTTATCGTTCAAAAACGGGGATTTCTTGAATAGAAGCAAAAATTTATGGGTGTTGCCGAAGCTTCTCCCTTTAATCCCGGTTGTACGAGCGTCGTTCCGACATAAATACCATGCCGACAGCCCGCAACATGAGGATAGTCAGCTGATGTCTTACGACCGAAACGCTTATGCTCTACGTGGAAAAATATACCGGTGTCTTCAAGCAATGTAAATTGTTGTGAGAAGCTATCTTCATCACTTTTTATGTAGCCCAAAGGTAATTTAGATAAATCTTCTTCCGTTTCGGATATTTTTTTCTGTGATGTAAACGAAACAATGGCCCGATAAAAAGGATAACACGTTACTCCATTCACCTGTGTTTGGTCTCCAACATAATAAACAACACCTCGCCCTCCACTGACCATACCTCTTTCGGTTACAAATAAAACACAATTACCTGTTTTAGGAATTGTAACTTCTGTGGTTCCTTTCGTGAAATTTAAAGCTTCATCTAAATCTTCAAACACATAAAACTCCAAAGAATTATGCGTATCCTTTTCAAAAAATTTTGAAAAAATACGTACATTCTCACTCAACTGATTATTACCCGCAATTAGCCGATACTGATTTAATTGTGTTAGGAAAAACTGCACCATACAGGCCAATGTAATGCAAGCTAACGATGAGGCCATTAGCACTTCAAACAAAGTAAATCCACGAACCTTTTTTTTCATCTGCACAAACATATTCTACTAAATGTGCCATCAATAGCAAATCAAAAAACAAATTTTGTAACTTCGAACAAAGCATTAGTAAACTATAAGCAAATTTTTTGAAAAAAATTTCCTTATAAGCACACCCTAATTTAGCGTCGGATTTTCGGGGAAATCGGGGAAGTTCTTTAGGTATTCTGGATAAAATTGCAGCATTAAAGTGTGCCAAAGCTTAGGATTGGTCGTTTTAAATATCTTTTTAGAGGGCATGGGAACCGGGAGCCATAAGTTTTGCTGCAACTCTTGAGCCAACTCTCCGGGCTGCCAAGAAAGATGTCCACAGTAAGCTTTGAATCCGGACTTAGGATATTGGGACATAAGTTGAAGTGCCTGCTGCTGATCCAAACCCAGCTGCCAACGCAATATCTGGCGACGGGCATCCCAATTCATGGAAGTTACAAGAATACGCTTGGGTTGCGTAGGGCCGCCACGAAAAACGGGAACATTGTCAAAAACACTCCAGGTATCTTCATCAAAATCATTTAACATTAACCGAAGCGGGAAATTAATGCATAAACCCATCGTTTCGGTCTCTTTGTTATGCTGAACAATAACCACAACCGAATGTTGAAAAATACCGCTTTGCTGGTTGTTAGACAAGAGCACCAATCCCGTAAAATCCAGTAAATTACTTAAGTCCATTTTTAATACTTTTCTAAACCAACACCCGCTTCCTTAAAAAGTTCAGCGACCAAATCATCATTATGATAATCTTCGTGATAATAACAGTAACTTATCCCTGCTGCCAAGAGCATTTTTGCACAATTTATACAAGGGAAGTGTGTCACGTAAGCAATGGCATCTTGTGTGGTAACTCCACGACGTGCCGCATCCGCTAAAGCGTTTTGTTCTGCGTGAACGGTCGCTTGTTCATGACCATCTTTGACAATAGATTTATGCGGAAGCCCAGGTAAAAAGCCATTATAACCTGCTGCAATAATCCTATTTTTATTTCCAGCACCTGAGACCAAAACACAACCAACGTGTAACCGTCCGCAACTAGAACGTGCCGACAATAGCAACGCAATGGACATAAAATATGTATTCCATGAAGGACGTCCAGGGAGTTCTTGGAGCGTCTGTTGCAATGTATCCAACCATTTTTTATCTTCCATCACATTATCCTTTAAATTTTTTAAAAAAAGGCATATACCATTTTACAGATGAAATCAAATCTCTTTTTATGTTATAAAATGGTAACTTGCTTTTTTAAGATTATCTTCAAAAAAGCATACCATGGCAAGCTTTATGGTTTAGAAAATATACCCGCGTCCGGTGGATTTATTTTGGCTGGCAATCACGTAAGTTACTTGGATCCGCCGTTAATCGCGATTCATACAAGCCGTCAACCGGTATATTCTTTTGCCCGAAAGACATTGTTTAAGCGGGGGATTGGCTGGTTTTTTAGACGCTTATACATGATCGATGTGGATCGCGATAAAGGCAGCGATATCCACTCTATAAAACGCGTATTGCAGCTGTTAAAAGATGGAAATCCGGTGCTCATGTTTCCGGAAGGCACACGATCGGTTACTGGCGTATTACAACGCGCCAAAAAAGGTATCGGTTTGTTTATGACAAAAGCGAACGTGCCCATTGTGCCGGTACGCATTTTCGGATCATACGAAGCATGGCCCAAAGGACGTGGCCTCCCGAATTTTAAGCCTAATATTTCCATTGTTTACGGTAAACCCCTAATGCCGGAAGACTTCGAAAGTTGCAAGGCAGATCCGGATCCCATGCAAGCTATCAGCGATAAGGTAATGCAAGCCATCGCAAACATTCAAATAAAGGACTAGCACATGCAAGGTTTAATATTGATTGTAGATGATGAAAAACCGACGCGCGAAGGGCTTGCGCAGTTGTTTGCTGACGATTTTGAAGTTTATACCGCCAGCCAGCCCGCCGAGGCCTTTAACTTGATGGCATCTGAACGCTTTGATATTATCATAACAGATTTGCGAATGGGACAGCAAAGCGGCATGAGTATTATTGATAAAGCGCTGCAACTGCCTTACAAACCGAAATGCATCATGATGACTGCGTACGGTTCCATCGAAATTGCGGTCGAAGCTATGAAGCATGGTGCCTACGACTTTGTGAGCAAACCCGTTCAGTTGGATCGTCTAGAAAGCATTGTAAAACGTGCCATGTTGGATAAAACGGAGGATCTCTCCCCTACCCCACTCCAGGCCAATACCGTTCCGATGGTCGGACAATCCGTAGAATTTGCTGAGGTCTTGGATAAAATTCAACGCGTCGCACCCGCAAAAACTTCCGTCCTCATCACCGGAGAAACTGGAACCGGTAAGGAGCTGGTAGCGCATCAATTGCATCATTTAAGTCCTAGGAGTGCTCAACCGTTTGTGCCGGTACACTGCGCTGCTCTGCCCGATAATCTCATCGAATCGGAGCTGTTTGGTCATGAACGCGGAGCGTTTACAGGCGCTTTACAGCGGCATATTGGCCTGTTCGAATCGGCTAATCACGGAACGTTATTTTTGGACGAAATCGGTGAAATTGATGCAAGTACTCAAGTAAAATTGCTTCGATTTCTAGAAACAAAATCCATCGAGCGTTTAGGAGGTAATCAGTTGATTCCCTTGGATGTACGCCTGGTTTGCGCTACCAATCGCGATTTGCAAGCAGAAGTCAAGGCAGGACGTTTTCGCGAAGATCTGCTGTATCGTTTGAATGTGGTTGAAATTCACATGCCTCCCTTGCGCGAACGGCCTTCGGATGTACGTTTGCTTTTAGAGTATTACCTCCGATTTTTTGCCAAAGAAAATGGTGTTCGTCCGCCAATTTTACCCGAAGAGGTAAAATCCATTTTACAGAATTACATTTGGCCTGGCAACATCCGCGAACTGCGCAATTTTGCTGAAAACATGGCGGTAATGCATTCGGGAAAAAAGATTGAAACCTCCGATTTGGATCCCAAATTTCTGGCACCCATAGGCCAAGGAGAAGTCTCCCCTACCCTAGAAAAATCCGAACAAGCTCTGATTTCAGAAGCTTTAAAAAAGGCCAATGGTAACAAGTCCGAAGCCGCACGCCTATTGGGCATTCCGCGAAGAACTTTTTACAGAAAATTGGAACGGTTGCAGTTATAAGTGCGATAAACTGCGACTTTTGCAGCTACACTCCAAGGTTGAAGTTACATCGATTTTTTAAAATAAAAAATCAGAAAGGAATTTTGGGGGAAGAACTTCTCGCTTTCATGGCCTTATTTAAAGAACAAATTTGCTTGCCGTAGCTAAAGGCCGTTTGGTTTCGTTGTTTTTTACTTTATTTCTTCTTCCTGCTTAAAGAAGACGACGTATTCGTTGGCCTTGAGATATTTCAGCTGTTCACGGGAAACATGTTCACGAAAATCGCGATCAATCATAAGCTTTCGTACAAAATGTTTTTTTTGAGCTACTTGCAAACGAAGGACGCTGATTCTTTGTTCCAGGGTATTTTTTTGTACTGTCCACCAAGCATATTTTCTATAAGCAGAACGGAAAGGTACGCCCCAGTACCGATAGATACCTACCGTTAGCACGAGTAGTAAAAACAAATAGAATACTCGCCTAAAAGAAAAAATTTTGCGCACCCAGATCATAATCTTTTAGCTATGTGAAATTTTTTCATTGCCAAACTTAAAAGTCAAAGCTAAAGTAGAATAAAGACCTCTTGCTTATGTATCGACAATTCTTTGGCTTTTCGGAGGATCCGTTCAATATAACGCCAGATCCTAAATTTTTGTTTTTAAGTGAAGAACACAATGCTGCACTGACATTGTTGCGTTATGGTTTGGAGCAATCCAAAGGGTTTATGGTTATTACAGGTGAAGTGGGATGTGGAAAAACATTGCTTTGCCGCTCTTTGCTTCAATCATTGGATGAAAAATTGTTTGAAACGGCTTGGCTTTATTCCTCAAATATCACACAGGAGCAGCTTATCCGCAGTATTTTGAAGGAAATCGGTATGCCGGCTTCTAAATTGCCAGAAACAGATCATTTCGAAGTGCTTAATGAATATCTGCTGTCCAAGATTAATAAGGGAAAAGAAATTCTGCTTATTATCGATGAAGCGCAAAATTTATCTTATGAATTGCTGGAATCGATACGTTTGTTGTCCAATTTGGAAACCAATCAACGGAAGTTGCTACAAATATTGCTTGTTGGTCAACCGGAATTGAAGGCTAAATTGAATCAACCACAGTTACGTCAGCTAAAACAACGCATACTCATTTACTACGAATTACATCCGCTGGATAAGAAAAGCACATTAAATTACATCAATCACCGGCTTAATTTGGTGTGTCAACAACCCGGACTACCCAAAATTTCCTACACAGCTTTCAAAGCGATTTATAAATATTCCAAGGGCATACCACGCGTGATTAACAACGTGTGTAATAAAGCTCTCATGGCAACCTATGCACGCTTAGGGAAGAAAGTAGACAAAAAAGATGTCCTTCATGCAGTTGAGGACATCGAAAGGCTTTCGTTATGAGCCGTCTTTTTAAACAGATACAACGCGCCCAACCCAAGGAACCCGTATTCATCACACCCTTGGCGACTCCGTTTAAACAGCAGCGGAAATTTAATTTACTTCCGTCCTTTTGTATTATTTCCTTATTTGTAGGTATCGTTGTCGCTTACTTTTACACCGATCAAGATACGCAACCCCAGCTATCAGAAAAAGGAACCGACATTACATCGTCTATTCAAGAAACCACGGAAGTCCTAGCGGAAGATTCCCAACAACCTCTTCTAGAAGACTCTCAGACAGAAATTCCGACTCAGAAAGAAGAGGATTTCGAGAGTGTCTTCCCTGGGAAAAGAGTAATCCTGGCAGCCGATGAACCCATTTCCGAGGAAGAGCTTATTTTACGACCCCTGCAATGGAATTTTTCGCCTCTTCGAGATTGGCTTCAAGAGCGTTGGGAAGATGCATTCCCTAAATTCCAAGAATTTAGAAATAGTTTGAGTCGATTTGCATATCTGGATGCAACTCACCCCATTCCTGAAAAAGAAGTTTCCGCTATGGAAAAAGAACGGCTTGACCTTATTCGTCGATTTTTGAAAAAATTCAAAGTGGATGCCGTTCGCATTGATGGTTCTTATTCACGTGTTATGGCAAACGGACAAGCTTTTTACGTGAATACAGTGGTATCTCAACATCCACGTTTGAAATTAACCGGAATAACTTCACAAGAAATGATTTTTAAAGATGAATACAACCAAGAATACAAGAAAGAAATCTCGCAAAACGACTAAACCGGTTTGTACCGTTACACTACCTCCGGTTGTGGAGATGGTCCCCGATAAAGTCGAGACAACGGGCTTCATTGAAGGCAGAAGTCTACGTTATACCTTGAAGTATGTTGGACTTTGCTTATTGATCGGCTTTTTCGGCTATTGGATGGTGCAAAAATACAAACAATTTTCTCACGAAAAATTATCCAACGTACCAACACTGTTAAACATTCCTCAACAAAAATCGCAATTGGTAGATGTTAAGGCGGATAACATTCGTGATGCGCTCGATACTGCAGAAGAAAATTTTATCGAAAGCCAAATTGGTCATGAATTTTCAAAGCGTGACAATATGGTTTTTCAGGAACGTAAACCAACGATAAATTCGGAAGCAGCCGTATTCAAAGGGGATCCCAAGCAACATATTCAAGATTGGCTTGTCAAACAACATATTCAAGGCGTTGCCTACAAGGATTTCGAAAGTTGTCTCATCCTAAATCAAAAAGTCTTTCATTTGGGAGACCTCGTTTTCCCTGAGCAAACCTTGGTTTGGTGCGACATTGATCCGGTTGAAAAAAAGCTGTTCTTTTCCGATGAAAAAGAGAATTTGTATTTCGTTAATTACTGAACGTTGATAAAATTTTTCTAAAAGCAGCAGGCGCTTATCGTTTAAAAAGGCTTGTAAAAGATGTGCGCCCTTATAGAATAATGTGAGCGACTATGCCAATTTATTTGTATCGAGTTTTGAAGCCAGGTGTTCCCGAAGAGGCATGTCCTGTAATAGAATACGAACATTCTTGGAAAGAAACACCGAAAGTGGATCCTGCGACCGGGTACCCACTAAAGAAAATCTATACAGCGCCCAATCTTTCAAAAGGCTACTCGGAAGAGCATACAAAGCAGTTACTTTCCGATAAAAATATTGAGCAACATGGATTTACGAAATACGTTCGGGATCCCATTGCTCAAAATTATGTTCGGACGGCGGGCAAGGAAGGGCCAGGCGTATTTTCGGTTAAATAGATACTTATGGAAAAATTAACAGGAGTTTTGTTGCCCATTTTTTCATTACCCGGGAAATACGGCATCGGTCGTTTCGGGAAAGAAGCTTACGAATGGATCGATAGCTTGAGCAATTTGGGCTGGAATGCTTGGCAAGTTTGCCCTATGGGTCCGGTCGGCTTCGGCAATTCTCCTTATCAGCCTTTGTCGGAAAGCTACTTGAGCCCGTTATTTATAGATTTTGAGCCGTGGATCGAAAGCGGACTTTTGGATCGCAAAGAGCTTGGAACAGAGCTTTGTCGCAAAAAAACAGTGGCGTATGATGCAATAAAAGCTTGGCAATTCCCGCTATTGTTGAAAGTTTATGAGCGATTTATCGAAAAAGGTGACAATTCCGATTTCGAAAAATTTAAGGCAGATGAAGGCGAACCGTTGCATTGTTTTTGCGCTTTTTATGCCCTAAAATACCGTTACCATCAGAAACCTTGGTGGGAATGGCCGACCCACTATCGTCATTATGATTCGAAAGCCGTAACAGAATACATCGATTCCCATCGTAAGTTTGTTGATTTTTTTGCCTTTGAGCAGTGGGTTTTGCACCAACAATGGCAAGCGATTCATGCGTATGCAAAAACCAAAGGCGTGTACATTATCGGCGATATTCCGCTCTATGTTGGAACCGACAGCGCCATCGTTTGGCAAAATCGCGCGTTATTTGATTGGGATACGAAGCTGGATCAGCCCAAACATGTAGCAGGCGTCCCTCCCGATTACTTTTCTTCCGATGGTCAGCTTTGGGGCAATCCGGTTTACGATTGGCACCATCATCAAAAAACGCACTTTGCGTGGTGGCTGGAGCGCATCCGTAAAAACCTGGAATGGTTCGATCTCATTCGTATCGATCATTTTAGAGGATTGTACGACTACTGGAGTATTCCTTATGGCGAAAAAACCGCTAAAAAAGGCGAATGGCTTCACGGCCCTCAAGAAAAGTTTTTTAATGCCTTGAAACGACGTTGGCCAGATATGCCCTTTATTCTCGAAGATTTAGGCGATTTAAACGATAATGTTCGCGCTTTTCAGAAAAAATTGGAACTTCCAGGAATGGCGATTGTCCAATTTGCCTTCGAAGGGTATAACAACCCTTACAGACCCGAAAACTGGCAAAAGCATCAAGTGATTTACACAGGAACGCATGACAATAATACCACACGCGGTTGGTTCAATGCCCTAAGTAAAGATCAGAAAAAATCCGTATGCGACGCCTTGGGCTTAAAAACCATCAAAGAAGATAAAATTTGTCCCAAGATAATCCATTGGATATTACACCATCGGACAACGCAACATGTCATCTTCCCTTTGCAAGATCTTCTAAATCTGGGTGCAGAAGCTCGCATCAACACTCCAGGAACAACGCTCAAAAATTGGCAATGGCGCTGTCCAAAATCTCAATTAAGTAACTTCGCCGCCGTGGGACATGTCTGCAGGAAGCAAAAATTTTAAAGAAATAAAGCATAAGGGAACTTTTTGAAAAAAGTTCCCTTAACCCCTCAAAAACTTTCATAATTTTGCAACACTGTTGCAAAATGACGTGGGTGCAGGGCCGCTGCCCTGCCTTTGAGAGAGTTTGAGGGAGCTTTTATAAAAGCTCTCCCAATAATATTCTTTTTCAACACTTACATTTACGAAAAAACACCCACTGTCTTTTCAGACAGTGAGTGTTAAGGTTTTTATGCAATAAAGAAATTATTCTTCGTGTGCGGCTTTATTGGCAGCTTCAACACGCTTACCCAAGGACTTTACAGACAAAATCCAGAGGGTGCAGATGACGACGAAGATACCAAACAAGTACGGAACGATCTGGTAGTAGGTCGCTTTTGTTCCGATAATGCTGCTGACAGCCGAGAACAGAACAACTTGGACGAAGGCGCCACCGGATTTTCCTAAACGGCCACCGACGACATCCACAACGGCCTTACCTTTTACTTTCATTTCTTCATCCAAAGGAATGTACGCCATTTCCTTGGTCAAATCGAACAAAGCATATTTCGTGGATTTGGACGCAATTACGATAATGGCACCCAAAACAACCGCGACCGCAACCGGGTTGGTTCCCATATTCATCAAAAATCCAGCCAATTCTTCACGGAATACAATGAAAGAGAAGAATGAGAATCCACCAATGACGAATACAAGCGGTGTCGCCAATGCAGCAACGACCCAACGGCAGAGACGTAAGATGTTACCACCAACGATCAGCATAATGATGGAAGCGATACCCGTTAAGAAAGTATATTCGCTCATGAACGTATTAAAATCATTTTCATTGTGGTATTGTATCTTCAATTGGCTCTTCCAAAGACCTTCGATCAAGTTAACGCTGGTACCATAGCAGATAACCAACATGGCGATCAATCCCAAATAAGGTGAGGTGAAGATGGTCTTCAAGCTTTGCAACAATCCAGCCTTCTTTTTGCCTTTCTTAACACCGGGCAATTCTGGCTTATCGTAGAAACGTTTATCGGTCAAAACATTCTTATAGATCCAACGATAAATCAACATTGTCGAAATACCAAAAACAACGACAATCCCCATTAACCAATTCAATGAGATCTGCCAAGGATCAACACCTTCAGCAACTTTGCCTCTGATGTTAGAAAAATGCTCTCCGACAGCACCGGCCAACAACAATGAAACTTGAGCCATCAATCCGAAGAAAGCGTACATACGTTTTGCTTCAGAAACGCGTGTAATTTGGTTTGCGAACTGCCAGAAGGACAATGAAAGTAACGCACTTCCCCACAATTCGGCCAAAACGTAGAACACGGCATAGCTCCATACGCCCAACAAAGCCAAAGGCCAGTGCAACGACGGGAATTGAGCCTGCAACGCGGAAATTGTTTCAACTGTTGGATGGAACCACTCGCGGTTTGGGTAAATAACGAAGGCAAACAAACCAAAGAAAATGATGAACGGCGACAACGTTGCGTAAAACAAATTCTCATTGCTCAAAATATTGCTCGCCTTGGTATACAGCAGCATGAAAATGATGGCCGATGGCGTTACACAGAACAATTTCAAATAGGCTAGCGCTTCGGCTCCTGTGTTGGTAACGATCAGCGAATCTTTAATATTTCGCAGGCAGGTATAATTGAAAAGAATGAAGAAGAATATCATACCCATAGGGATGGCCTTCTTCAATTCATAACTGTGAATTGGGAAGAATATCCGCCGAAACTTCGAAAATTCCGGTTCACTCGTAATTGTTGTATTTGTTGTACTCATAGTATTGCTTAAAAAAACAAGCAATATTAATTAACTTATTGAACATTTTAATGCAAGGAAAAAATGAAAGAATATTTTCTCCATAACCCCTTCCTGGCTAAAAATCGGACCTCCCGGCACAATCTAAAGATAATGCAACAAATAAATTGATTTTTTAAAATATTTCGCGTACAATAGGACTCGTATGAATGACTCAGCTATCATTATTACAGGAGTGCATTTGTCTTTGACAGAGGCTATCAAGAACGTCGTAAATGAAAAAATGGCTAAATTGTTCAAACATGAGCCTTCTATTATGCGAATTCGCGTGGATTTGGCTCAAGATGTTTGCAGGAAAGACCAAGGTGAATTTATGGCTAAAGGGTGCATCGAAATTCAAGGACCTGCGCTTGTTGTAGCTGTTTACTCAGAGAACCTCTACAAAGCGATCGATATTTTGCAGGAGAAACTGCAACGCAAATTGCGCCGTCGTTCGCGTTTGTTAAGGGTAAAAAGAAAATTAAATTTAGTTAAACAAAACTAAAAAGCAAATAACAGAATGTTCTAAGCCCCGAAGGAAAATTTTAACCTTCGGGGCTTTTTTATGGAAAAGTTAAAAAATTTAACCGACATCTGTAAAAACACTCGCAAACATACCCGTAAGTAACAATTGCTCCCGCGCTCCCTTCAGTTGCACTTCAAAGTTGAACTTGCAAAAAAAAGATTTCTTAACTTGACGTAAAGAGGGTTATGGTTTTTACTAGAGGCAGACGTCTTAAAAGTAGCTATTTATGTCTTTATTTGGCAAATTTTTTTCGTTCATGTCCCACGATATTGGGATCGATCTGGGAACTGCAAATACGCTCGTTTTTGCTAAAGATAGGGGCGTTGTTTTAACAGAACCGAGTGTGGTTGCCATTTATAATAAAACGCGTAAAGTTAGGGCGGTAGGTTTGGAAGCCAAAAAGATGTTGGGACGTACCCCGGGCAATATCACCGCGTTGCGTCCGATGAAGGATGGCGTTATTGCGGATTTTGAGGTTACGGAAGCCATGTTACGGTACTTTATCAACAAAGTTTGTCGCAATCATCGCTTTATTCCACCGCGGGTAGTTATCGCGGTTCCTTCGGGAATCACAGAAGTGGAA
Source organism: Verrucomicrobia bacterium UBA1183 (assembly GCA_002309885.1). Classification (GTDB taxonomy): domain Bacteria; phylum Verrucomicrobiota; class Verrucomicrobiia; order Opitutales; family UBA9783; genus UBA1183. Next base: position 26,199 of record DBYP01000019.1, on the reverse strand, counting down.
CGCCGAGCCGTAAAAGAATCCGCGATCCATGCAGGTGCACGCGAGGTTCTTCTATTGCAAGAGCCAATGGCTGCGGCTATTGGTGCGGGTTTACCCATCGATGAACCGGCGGCAAGTATGATTGTAGACATTGGTGGTGGTACGACGGAGGTCGCGATTATATCGCTCTCTGGCATGGTGTTTGCCAAAAGTTTGCGCGTCGGTGGTGATCAGATGGATATGGCGATTGCCAATCATTTAAAGAAAACCTACAACTTGCTCATTGGTGAACGTATGGCGGAAGATATCAAAATTGCGATTGGTTCCGCAACACCTTTAGAAGAAGAGTTGACGTTAGATGTTAAGGGACGCGATACCATTTCGGGGCTTCCAAGGACGGTTAAAATTACGTCGGTAGAGGTGCGTGAAGCTTTGTTTGACGCTCTAACCGCCATCATAGAGGTTGTTCGTCAAGCACTCGATCGTTGCCCACCGGAATTGGCTGCGGATTTGGTCGATCGCGGCATTGTGCTCGCGGGTGGAGGTTCCATGATTCGCAATCTGGATCGTCGGTTAAGCGAGGCAACTCAGCTCCCGGTCATTATCGCGGAAGATCCCTTGCGCGCCGTTGCGGACGGAACCGGAGCTGTTTTGCAAAATCTGACATTTTGGTTGAATGAGGAATACTAGTCCGTGTACAAAAAATCCTGGCGGTCTTTTTTTACCTATATTCTCATTTTTTCGATTGTATGGATTTTTATCATTCCGTGGAGCATAAAAGGCTTCCTAAGGTGTGTTTTCTTTAATGCGCAAATTCCCGTATTTAAGCTGAGTTCGTACATCGAGCATCAGCAAATATCGCAAGGCATGAACGCGTATTCCAAAGATTTTTGGATAAATCAAACACGCGAATTGTTTAAGGAAAATGCGTATTTGAAGTTGCAGTTGGCAGAACAAAAGGAAGCGTCCGATTTAGCGCAACGCATTTTGCAACTCAACAAAGTACCGTTAGGAGAACATTTTAAGTGCTTGGTTGCACGTGTAATTCACCGATCTATCGAACTATGGTACCAAACCATTGTCATCGATAAAGGGTTTCGCGATGGTGTCCGAGTGGGACAGGGGGTTTTTTGTAACGAAGGCGTCGTTGGACGTATTAAAGCGGCAGACAAAACAACCGCAATCGTAGAATTGATCACATGCCCCGAATTTAAAATGATTGTGAAAACAGACAGCGAAAATATCACACACGTGCTGAGCGGTTTCGTAAATAAAAATTATCTCTGCCATTCGGATTTGCGTGCCAAACTTTCTGATGTACGCAAAGAAGATGCGCTGTTATGCCCGCAAACGGTCGAAACGAGTGCCTTGGGGCAGCAATTTCCGCCACATATGTTTGTAGGGCGTCTGATAAATATTGAAAAAGATGGCAATACGACGGTAGGCATTGTGCAATTGGGTGAGCATCTGAAATATCTAAGCGAGGTGGGGGTTTTGATTCCTTCCACAGAGGTGCTATGAAATTTTTTTACAATATTATTATCAGTTTATGCATAAATTTACCTGTTATTTGGGCATGTGATTATCTAAGTGGAGTGCTCGCATTCCCACTGTTCATGCCTGGCACCGTTTTTGTGCTACTGATGTGTCGTCTAAATAAATACGAAGGAATTTTTGCAGCGATATGCTTGGGGCTTGTGATAGATACTGGGAATTTTGAACATGATTTATTTGGATTTTCTTGTTTATTGTTATCAGCGCCCATGATTTTATTGCAGAAAAAATCTTGGAAAAACGTTTTTAAATATCGAACGTTCTTTTGGACCAGCGTCTTGAACTTTACAATGCAATTTTGTTACATTGTAGCACACTTACCGGTTCATCATATTTCAATGATATATGTAAGATTTTATGCGATACCGTTGTTGCTATCCGCTGTTATTGCAGGCATTTGCGGCGTTTGGCTTTTAAAATTTCAAAACAAATATTTTTCTGTGGTATGATTTTGACGAAATATCAAGCGCTGGGCAATGATTACTGGATTTACGATCCACTCAAAAACGCCGCCTCTTTGACACCCGAACTTGTAAAAAAAATATGCAATCGACATTACGGTTTGGGTGGTGATGGCGTTTTGATGGGGCCAAAAGTGAATACACAGGAAGATTTTTTTGTAGATATCTACAATGCTGACGGCACTTTGGCGGAAATAAGCGGTAACGGTTTAACGATATTTGCTCGTTATTTGTGGGATGAACATCGAATCGAATCGAATACGTTTTTTAAGATTCATTCTTCTAAAAATTGTAGCGTGAAAGCCAGTGTTTATGCCATGCACCCGTCAACACTGTGCGAAATATTTTTTCAAAAATTTAAAATTTTAGAGACCATCGATTTTTCAGTTCCACAAGAAATTTTAGCAAAATATGCTATTCCGCATACGCTAAAACTGATAAAAGTGGATATGGGGAATCCCCATTGTGTGGTGCCTGTGGATAAACCTACGAAAGCGCTTGCGTGCGATTTGGGGCGTATTTTAGAGGTGCACTCGGCATTTCCACAAAAAACAAACGTGCAATTCGTTGACTGGGCTCCGACACAGCCGCTTGCGCGTATGGAAATTTGGGAACGAGGTTCGGGCTATACATTGGGTTCAGGCTCTAGCGCTTGTGCCGTCGCTTGTGCTTACGGATACTGTTTTTCATTAGATTGTTACCATCTAAAACTCCAAATGCCCGGCGGCATTTTGGAAGTTAAACGCCACAAAGACGAGCTTTCCTTTCTAAATCAAGCCTTCAAAATCGTTAAGGCTCAGGTCGAACTTTTGTAAGATAACGAAATTACGGCCGTAATTTACAAAAATCCCTCAAACTCTCTTAAAAGCAGGGCAAAGGCCCTGCACCCCAGTTATTTTGCAACATGATTGCAAAATAAAAAGTTTTTGAAGGTTTAAGGGAGCTTTTTTCAAAAAGTTCCCTTAAGATTTATGCTTTTATAACCTTTTATCTCCTGCAGACACACGCTAAGAAGTGCTATAAGATTTTCGAGAAAATAATTTACTTACGTTCGAAATATATTTACTGTTTGCGTTATGGAAAGCAGTAGAAGAATTGAAGCGGATTTGTTGGGTGAAGTGGCATTTCCTGAAGATTGTTTATATGGGATTGCGACGGAACGTGCGGTACGATGTTCTTCTCTAGGAGCGCCTAAAATTCCTAGCATATTTTTCAAAAATTTGGGCAAATTAAAATTAGCTTGCGCAATAGCCAATCAACGCTTGGGCCTGTTGTCATCTGAAAAAGCAGCCGCCATTGCAGAAGCTACAGAAATGCTTTGTCGCGGAGAAATTCCTTCGTCGGCATTCCCTGTTGAAATATTTCAAACCGGTGGCTGTACGCCCATCAATATGAACGTAAATGAGGTAATTCGGCAAGTTGCACTGCAGAAGCATCCGCAATTGAAGCTACATGCCAATGATGATTGCAATTTGGGGCAATCGACGAACGACCTGATTCCGTCGACCCTTAACATGACCTTGCAAGAATTAACCTTGGGACAGCTCATTCCGGCATTGAAGAAGGTTTTTGATGTGCTGCAAGAAAAGGAACGTGCCTGGGCAGATATTACCCTTTTGGGGAGAACACACACCATGGATGCGGTATTGATGAAACTGGGGCAGGTATTTTCAGGGTACAAGCGGCAAGTTGAAAAGAACATGGAAAATATCACTCATGGCCTTGAACATTTCCTCGAATTGCCTATCGGCGGAACCGCTGTCGGAAATGGCTGTAATACCCACCCGAATTTTGGAGAAACGGTTATAAAAATCCTCAATGAACGCTGGGAAACGCATTTTATTGCTTCCAAAAATCGTTTCGAGCAACAATCCTCGCGCGACGATTACGTCTATTTTGCAGGCTTGCTGGATACGTTAGCCACAACCTTCGTAAAGCTTGCAAACGATATTCGTTGGTATGGTTCGGGGCCTGCAGGCGGTCTCAATGAGCTCATTATCCCAGCAACACAAGCGGGATCCTCTTGCATGCCGGGTAAAGTTAATCCGGTGGTGTGCGAAACATTGCTACAGGTTTGCATCTATGTACAAGGTCATTGCGACATGGTGCGTCGGTGTGCTGTTATTGGTGGCCAATTTCAATTGAACACCACGTCGGCATTGCTGATCTATGCACTGATAGAAAGCATTCAAACCTTCGCGAAAGCCTTGGATCTATTTTGCGAAAAATTGTTGCACGATCTGCAGCCTAACGAAGCCAATATCCGAAAGCATGTGCAAAATTCCTACGCGCTTTTGAATAATTTAGCGCCAAAGATCGGGTACGATAAAGCAGCAGCCCTAGTACAAGAGGCTCAAAAATTGGGATGCGACCTGAAAACTATTTTAGAAAAACATAATTTAAAGTACAATGAAGTAATTGATAAGGGAACTTTTTGAAAAAAGTTTTCGTTACAAAAAAGACCTCCAAAAATTCGATCATAAGCGCTCCATTTACGAATCTGTAGCTCAACTACCCTCAGCAGAAAACGCCGACAAAGTCATTCGCTACGAAACACATCTTCAGCGCTCTATCGAGAAGAATCTGCGCTTGTTACGCTCTTTGCAAGGAATTGGGCAGATGTGTTTTGGGTTTGTTTGGTAAATTAAGTTTTCTTAGTAAAATTTACTAAGAAAAGATAATTGACTAAGTTTTCTTAGTGTGGACTTGTAAAGTATTTCATAAAATCCGTTCTTTCGTATGAATTTTGAAAGATTTTAAAAGGGTTTCATAAAATTTTTCAGAAAATGGCCGATATACATAATAGTACGAAGGTATCAAAAAGAATGAGGAAATTCGGAGTTATTGAAATTGTATTTTGTGTAATGCAAACCTTGTTATTAGGCGTACCAGAGTTTCATTTGCCAGACAAAATAGGCGCGGATGATACCCCACTACGAGGGCATGAAGGTGAAGCATTTAAGCATGTCCGTGTACCGTACACAGAATGTGATTTATATTTTCCGAGAGATGGACATCAACCGAGCACATCTGAAGCCGGTGAATGGTCAGGTGCGAGGTATATTGGAGGCAATGATGAAGCCGTAAGAGATTGGTGGGTTCGGGTTTTTGGAGGAAACGAAGCGGTAGAGACTTATAATCCTATACCTAGCGGATTGGCCGCCCCGCCAATGCTTGAAGATGGGCATATTATGATAGTACCTATGGAAGGATCAAGCAGCTTTAAACAACAATTTTGGCGAACATTCCGCGATATTGCATCAAATCCCGTTGGGAGAGTTTTATTATATCGCTTATTGGTTGAAATTCTGAGGGTCGATGATGTCACACATGAAGGACGTTGCGAAGCAGAAATTAATGTTGATGATTTAGATGAGCGAAATAATTGTAGGGCAATACATATTTTCGATGGTGCTGGTAAGGGTGGTGCATTTAGTCCCGAAGGACATATATTAGCGGATATCAGCAACCCCGATCTTTGGACAACCGTATTAACAACAGCATGTCCCGGCGGGACAACTATATGCCAGAACAGTTGTTTATCTCAGGTAGCCTTGTTCCATGAGATGTTACATTGGTTTCATTTCTTAAGAAATCCAAATAGATTTCTAGAAAGTAATAACGCGAATCCCGCTGTGTTTAAGTATGCATTGCGTTGTTACTATGGTACTTCTGTTACTGATTTGTGGGGTAGTCCGGCAGATAGCGAAGAAATCGCAAATATCTTGGGCAGTCCCAATTGTACGGATGCTCTATATCAAAGATATATCCATCCCAGTGCTTTCCTTACGATACCCCCGATTAGAGGGCGATCAACGCCTGTTACCATTCGAGGCATAACACAATACGTACCCAATAATCGTATGTTTTTGAACGGAGATGATTTATCTGAAAATGTCTACCGTATATCGATGAGCATTCCACCCAATAGATGTTATATGAGATTTGGCCATTTTACAATGGGAACAATTGATATTCCTGTTCTTTTGATATTGCCAGATGCTTGCAAATTAGCAAATACATTGGCGATTAATTGTTATTGTGAGATTATGGGAATTACCGATATCACATCCATTAATTGGAAGTTAATTCCAGGTGAAGCAATAAAACCTTGACATTTGAAATGAGTTATCAAATATGGTGTGCACTATGAAAACAATAAGAATAAGTGGAATACTGACAATATTAGCTTATTTGCCTGCAATACTGCATGGGAATATGCCAAGTATGGAAGATCTGAACCAAGAAGAAGTTAAGATTTATAAAAAGTACCGTTACCTTGAGACAGAACAGAGTGCCGATAAGGTAGAGGGTGTACTCGCCGATTTTAGGGAGCTTTATAAAAAAGTCGATGGTGTATGTTCTACGATACGACAACAAAAAGGTTGGGCTCTTAAAGAGTTCAGAACTTACGATAAAGTTTATATACTTCGTGGTCAGTTAAGAATAGAGATAGCTTTTTTAGAAGGACTGCTTAAATTCCATAAGGGTGTACTTTCAAAAGAGGATTTTGAGGACTTTTGTTACCAAAAGGGGAGGTTTGGCTCTATAGTAGAAACAGCACTACAATGTAAACTTGGAGAACCTAGTATACCCATGAAGTCTGATATGTCCGCTATTCCTAGTAAGGAAGTGGTGGAACCCATACTGAAAAATTAAGTTTTGCGAACGCGTTGGATAAGGTGTTATATTGCCTGGAATCTAATTAGTATCGTAACGCAATTAAATCCCTGCATCCGGATTCAGATACAACAATCGTTGCCATCTGCCCGTTTCTTTGCGGATACAGCCTGGGAGGCGGCTCATGTGAGAAGGGTTTTTGCAGGCGGTATCGATGCCGAGAGGTTTTAGACATTGTTCGAAAAGTTTCTGCTCGATCTTTATTTTCCATTCCTCGAGAGCGTGAACATCGGGCACGCGAATCCACGCATGCAGGCTCTTGTTTCCGGAATCGATAATTGCAACCACAGGTAGTTCGTTGCGTGTTGCTCCCCAGAAGGCATCCAATTTTGAGAGATTTTTTACGAGAATTATTCAAAAGGGTTATTCTTTTATTAATTCAAAACAAAAAAACAAGCGAATGTTTCCCATTCGCTTGTTGGTGAACCGTGTGGAGGTGTTACGAAATAAGTCGTAGTGCGGCTTGAGGTAACAGATTCGCTTGCGACAACATCGCGGAATTCGCCTGTGATAGGATTTGCAATTTCGCAAATTCGGTGGATTCGGAAGCGATATCAGCATCCAAGATACGGCCGTTCGCGGCTTCGAGGTTTACTTTGTTGATAGACAACATATCCAAAGCATACTGCAAACGGTTTGAAGAAGCTCCGTTCGTAGCACGATAGGTCGCTATATTGCCGATAGCTGTCGTTATCGTACCCAAAGTCAAGTTAGCCAAAGAAGCTTTGGATACAGATCCAACAACGGCTGCTAAGGTTATCTTTGTCAAAGCAACGGTTTGTCCTCCGTCTTCTGTAATAGCTACCGCTGCCAAAGTGGCTCCGAACAGTGTAACGCTGTTGAATTTTTCTGCCTTCAAATTATTCAACTGAGCAACCAACTGTTTATATTCCGTGGTGTAATTGGCTTTATCGCTGGCAGACTTGGTGATATCTTGGTGCAACATCTTTAATTCGGAGATACGTTCCAGGATACTACCAAATGTTTCCAACGCACCATCCTGCGTCTGCAAGAACGAAATAGCGTTATTGACATTGTTCTGTACCGCTGTATTTCTGCGAATTGCTGCCGACATCTTCATGGACACCGCCAAACCACCCGCATCATCCGCCGGACTATTGATACGTTTACCCGTAGACAACCTTGTTAAACTTCGTTGCAACTGGGCATGATTGATATTCAACATACGCGCCGATGCGGACGCTGTTGTATTTGTATTAACACTTAATGTCATAATCTTCCCTGATATTTCTTATGCAATTCCCGCTTGCACTCGGATATACATTTTTGAGGTATATGCTCAACAGGCTACATCTGGTATGCCTGTACTTATGTAAATCGGATGGTTTTGAAAAAAACTTAGTACTTTTTTAAAAAAAATACAATAAAGCAGATAATAAGGCACCTATATATTGTAGGTAAATAAATTTTGAGCTGCCTACAGAGAAATGCTTTATCGATTCTTTCTTGTAATTTTTTGATAAAAAGAACTTCACTTAATAGAAAATATGCCGTATTATATGGAGCATGGAAGGGATTAATTCTATAAGAGATATTGCTGTTGAAGGTAAACGTGTATTTGTGCGTGTAGATTTTAATGTGCCGTTGGATCCAAACGGTCATGTTGCGGATAACACGCGCATTGTTGCAGCACTTCCGACGATTCGTTACTTATTGGAACATGGTGCGAAAGTTGTTTTGGCAAGCCATTTGGGAAGACCCAAGGGACAGCGTAATCCGAAATACAGCCTGCGTCCTGTTGCAGAAGCTTTGGCGACGCTGTTAAATCAACCGGTTTTGTTTTTGGAGGATTGTATCGGTTCGGAGGTCGAGGATTCCATATCGGAGATGGCTGAAAACTCGGTTGTGTTGTTAGAAAATTTGCGATTCCATGCGGAAGAGGAAGCTAACGATGAGAATTTCTCAAAAGCGCTGGCAAAATTGGCGGATGTTTATGTAAACGATGCCTTTGGAACAGCACACCGCGCGCATGCTTCAACGGCCGGTATGGTACCCTATGTTTCTGAAAAAGCGGTAGGCTTTTTGATTGAGAAAGAATTGGAATTTTTGGAAGGCAAGGTCAATCATCCAGAGCGCCCATTCTGTGTCGTTTTAGGAGGTGCAAAAGTGAGTGATAAAATCGGCGTTATCGAATCGGTGCTGGACAAAGCGGATCGCGTTTTGATCGGTGGTGCGATGGCTTATACATTCGCTTTGGCGCAAGGTCGATCGGTCGGAAATAGCCGCGTTGAACCGGATTATATCGAACTAGCAAAGTCGTTGCTCGAAAAAGCTAAAGCCAAGAATGTCGATTTGCAGTTGCCGATCGATACTGTGGTAACCAACAAGGTCGATTTTGATGGTCGGACGTTGGGTGAATTGAAAATCGCAGAAGGTGTTATTGAAGACGGCTGGGAAGGCGTAGATATTGGGCCAAAAACCGCTGAAAAATACGCTGATTTCATACGTAATTCCAAGACCGTTCTTTGGAATGGCCCGGTAGGTATTTTCGAAATCGAGGCTTCAGCGCAAGGAAGTTACAAAATTGCTCACGCGATGGCTGCGTGCGAAGGTACAACCATTGTAGGAGGCGGCGATTGCGTCAAGGCAATTCATCAAAGCGGTTGCGCGGATGAAATTACATTTTTAAGCACAGGCGGTGGAGCAAGCTTGCAATTACTTGAAGGCAAGCCACTTCCCGGCTTAGAAGCACTGAAAACAAGGACATCATTATGAGGACGTTTCTTATCGCAGGAAATTGGAAAATGAACAAAACAGCCGAGGAGGCGCGCGCCTTCTTCGCTGAATTTAACGCCTTGGCTCCCGCTAAGACAAAATGTGAAGCATTAATTTGCCCAACGTTTACGGCTTTGAGTGCCGCAAAAGAGGCCAACAAGGGAAGAATTTCCTTGGGAGCACAGAATGTTTACCCAAAAGATTCTGGCGCATTTACGGGAGAAATTTCGCCCAAAATGCTCTCGGAATTCGTAACCTATGTTATCGTTGGGCATAGCGAACGGCGCACACTATTGAAAGAATCCAATGCCTTTATCAACGAGAAAATTCATGCGTTGTTGTCGCATCAATTGAAGCCCATTTTGTGCGTCGGTGAGAGCTTGGAAGAACGAAAGGCAGGTCGTGCTTTCGATGTTATTGCTGAAGAATTAACAGAAGGTTTGGCAGCAATTTCCAAAGAGCAAATGGCTGCAATTACCATAGCCTATGAACCTATTTGGGCGATAGGAACGGGCGAAACCGCGACCCCAGCGATCGCACAAGAAGTTCACGCATTCATCCGCAATTGGCTCGTAAAGCATTTCGATAAATCGGTCGCTGATGGTGTTCGCATCCTCTACGGAGGCTCCCTGAAAGCCAGTAACGCGCACGACTTGTTGTCGCAACCCGATATCGATGGTGGCCTGATCGGTGGTGCCTCATTGGAAGCCAAATCCTTTGTCGACATCATCCAAATCGCCGACGAATTGTTGTAAGGTTCGGAAGAGAATCAATTGAGGGTTTTTTTTTAAATCTCTCAAACTTCCTTAAAAGCAGGGCAGAACCCCTGCTTCTTTGTCGTTTTTCAACGCCGTTGCGAAAACGTAATATTTCTAGCTTATGTAGACACGTCCTAGATAGAAAGTTATTTCATTCGCGCTTTGCTTTTTTCTACTCTATTTTAAACAAAAACACCAAAAAACGCTCGACGAAATTGTATTATTGATACATAAATGAAAACGTTATGGTTCTCATGGAAAAGTCGTATCGACCGGAAGACATTGAAAAAAAGTGGAATAAATATTGGCAAGAAAAGCGTTGTTTTGAAGCAAAAAACGATGGAAAGCCGACGTTTACTGTGTTTATGCCACCGCCCAATGTGACCGGCATATTGCACATGGGACATACGTTGAATAACACAATACAGGATGTTCTATGTCGTTGGGCACGCATCAATGGCAAGGATGTATTGTGGATTCCTGGAACAGATCACGCAGGTATCGCGACGCAGAGCAAGGTCGAAAAGGTCTTAAAGAAGGAAGGTCTTTCGCGTCAAAAAATGGGACGTGAAGCATTTCTGGAACGGGTACAAGCGTGGCGCAAAGAACATGGCGGTATCATTTTTGACCAACTGAAAACGTTGGGTGTTTCCTGCGATTGGAGCCACGCAACCTACACACTGGATCCGAATTACTCGCGGGGGGTTTTTACCGCTTTTGTCCGATTGTACGAGCAAGGCTATATTTATAAAGGCAAGCGCTTAGTTAATTGGTGCCCGGTTTCGCAGACGGCCTTGAGTGATGAGGAAGTTATCATGAAACCGACTCAGGCTTTCCTATATACCTTCAAGTATCCCATTGTTGAAAAGCCAGGAACCTTTTTAAATATTGCGACAACACGCCCTGAAACCATTATGGGAGACGTCGCATTGGCGGTCCATCCCGAAGATCCACGTTATCAAGCGCTTATCGGTTTGCATGCTCAGTGCCCATTTGATCCGAAACGCACAATTCCGATCATCGCGGATGCCGTTGTTGAGCGTGAATTTGGTACCGGTGCTTTAAAAATAACGCCTGCACACGACCCTATCGACTTTGCTGTTGGACAACGTCACCATTTACCCTTTATTGAAGTCCTAGATATCCGAGGTGTTGTTAATGAAAACGGTGCGCCTTTTGAAGGCATGGATCGTTTTGAGGCCCGCAAAGCGGTTGTAGAAGCTTTAAGAGAAAAAGGGCTGCTTATTGAAGAAAAACCTTATGAGCATGCCGTTGGGTATTCCGAGCGTGCGGACGTTCCGATTGAACCTCGGCTTTCTGAACAATGGTTTGTGCGTTATCCTAAGGTTGAAGAAGCCAAGCGTTTGGCGGAAAAGGAATTGATACATTTTTGGCCTCAGCGCTGGATTAAGACCTACCTACATTGGCTCAACAACATCCAAGATTGGTGCATTAGCCGCCAACTTTGGTGGGGACATCGTATCCCGGTTTGGTATCATAAAACCGACAAAAATCGCGTTCATGTTTCCATTGAAGGGCCAAACGATCCAGAAAATTGGGAACAGGATCCCGATGTTTTGGATACCTGGTTTTCCTCTTGGTTATGGCCTCTGGGTACCTTAAATTGGCTGGATAAATCGGAAGAAAATCAGCGACATTTCAATGCATTTTTCCCAAGTCATACGCTGGTTTCTGGCCCCGACATTTTGTTCTTCTGGATTACCCGCATGATTATTTCATCCCTGGAATTTCTGGAAGATCGACCGATGGAACAGCGGTTGCCATTTAAAAACATTTACTTGACTGGAATTGTGCGCGATGCGTTGGGACGTAAAATGTCCAAAAGTCTCGGCAATTCGCCCGATCCGCTTGATTTGATAAAGAATTTCGGTGCGGATGGCGTCCGTATTGGCTTACTTTCGATTGCACCACAGGGACAAGACATTCGCTTCGATGAGCGCTTCCTAACGCAAGGCCGAAATTTCTGTACCAAATTGTGGAACGCGTGCCGTTTCCGACAAATGCAGGATGCAACAACCTCTTATCATAATTTGAACGATCTGCTCAAGGCTTTACCTCAAGAGCTAAATGTTTACGATAAACACCTACTTTTGTCGCTATTGAAACTCATGAAGGAATATGAGAAGTTGATTGCAAAATACGAATTTAGTTCCGCGATAAAGCTTCTACAGCACACCTTTAAGAGCTTGTTTTGCGATGATTATTTGGAAATCCAAAAAATACAATCGTCGCATTGCCTTGCGGTACAAGATTTGTTCTTGCGTCAAATTTTGATCATGCTGGAACCTTACGCACCCTATATTACGGAAGAACTTTGGGCTCAACTACATTACTCTGACGGACTAATTCAGGAGGCCGGTTGGGACATCGCAACTTTGGAAAAATTCCTCACATCGCGTTACGATTTTAAACCAGAGGAGTTTCAAGCAGTAGAAACATTGCGGACATTGTTGGAAGAATTACGTGGTTTAAAAGCAGAAAATGGTTTAGCTTCCGATAAAAATGTTGAGATGCTGGTCCATCTGAACCCGACACATGCAAAATTATTTCAACAGCACCAATCGGATTTAGAAAAACTTGTTGGGGTAAAAGAAATTCATTGTGTAACTGAAATTCCGGCGGATAGTCCCAAAGTTGTTACATTATGGGGTACTTTTGCCATCGTATTAGAAGGGAAAAAACAGCTTGATACTGAAGCATTAAAGCAGGATATCGTGACCTTGGAATCTTATATAAAGACCGCCGAGCAAAAATTAGCTAACCCACGTTTTATCGATCATGCGCCGGCATCCGTTGTCGAAGGTGTTAAGAAGCAATTACAGGAGAATCAGCAGAAATTGGAAGCTTTAAAAAAGTATTTGTAAAAAGTTGATTTTTTAGCTTTTATTTCTCGTGAAAATCTTTATTGTAATATCTCGTTAACGGATAAACTCATGGCGAATTTAATGGATCGGATTGTAATTACGGGTGTTGGATTGACGGCTCCTAATGGTAATTCACTGGCTGAATTCCGTAAAAATTTGTTGTCAGGATGCGCCAACATTCAACGCATTGACATGCGCTACATGGGTTTGGTTTTGGCAGGTGTTTGTACGTTTAGCGCTACTGATTATCAAAGTAAGAAAGAATTACGTACCGGAACGCGTGCCGGAAGTATCGGTATTTACTGTGCACATAAAGCTTTAGAAGATAGTAAGATCGATATCGACGCTATGGATAAGAGTCGTATCGGCATTTATGTGGGCATAACGGAGCATGGCAACGTTGAAACCGAGAACGAAGTTTATCAAATTTCTAAGTTTGGATACGACACTCGCTTCTGGAATCATCACCACAATCCCAGAACCGTAGCTAATAATCCTGCAGGTGAAGTTTCCATCAATTTGGGCATCACGGGACCTCATTACACCTTGGGTGGCGCTTGTGCCGGTGGCAATCTTGGTTTAATACAGGGCGTCCAGATGTTGCGCTTAGGTGAGGTCGACATGGCGCTTGTGGGTGGCGTTAGCGAAAGCATACATACATTCGGTATTTTTGCGGGCTTCAAGAATCAAGGCGCTTTAGCGGAACATGCCGATCCCAATAAAGCAAGTCGCCCGTTTGATAAGGCACGCAATGGTATTGTAATCAGCGAAGGTGGTTGCTTCTTCACTTTGGAACGTTTAGAGAGCGCTTTGGCTCGACCGAACGCAAAGATTTACGGCGAAGTTGTAGGTTATGGTATCAATTCGGATGCAGAAAGCGCGGTATTACCTTGCTCGCAAAGGCAGAAAGAGTGTGTCGATTTAGCCCTAAATAAAGCGGGAATAAAGCCTTCTGACATTGACATTGTCAACACACATGCAACTTCAACGATTTTAGGAGATATCAAAGAATGTCAAGCGTTACGCGAAGCATTCAAAGACGCTCCCAACACACACTTTAACAATACAAAGAGTTTTATAGGTCATGCAATGGGTGCCGCAGGATCTCTAGAATTGGCGGGGAATTTACCAGCATTCGAAGATCATATCGTCCATCCAACTATCAATGTGGAGGATTTGGATCCAGAGTGTGCCTTGAATAATCTCGTTATTAACAAGCCGAAACTTTTGACAAAGGTAGATACTATACTTAACAATTCTTTTGGAATGTTGGGCATTAATTCCGTTGTAATCGTTCGGCGTTATGAAGCCAAAATTTAAAAGGAAATCAAAATGGAAAAGTCAGACATTCGTAAAATAGTAATCGATATCATTGCTGAAATAGCTCCCGATGAGGACTTAAGCAATTTGAAAGATGACGTTCGCCTGCGTGATCAATTGGAATTGGACTCAATGGATTTTTTAGATATCGTTATGGAACTTCGCAAACAGCATAATATTGAGGTTCCGGAAGCCGACTATCCACACTTGGAGTCGCTTCAATCTTGCGTTGATTACCTACTTCCCAAATTTAACGCAAAGAAATAATACTTTTCAACGTTCGGAGGGAGATCTTTTTTTATCATAAATACCTCCTTTCAGCTCCCTTCGGCGTTGGATTAATACAATTCTATAAAGACGCTTAGGTTTTGTCAAAAGAAATAATGGCTTGTTGGGAACGGCATGTATTCATTGTACTCTATCGGGTGCTGTTCTTCCCTATTTTTATCTTCTTACTGCCTTACTATTGCCTGCGGATGTTGAAGCGCGGTGGTTACGCACGCCATTTTATACATCGGTTTGGTTTTGTTCCCAAAAACCAAAAAGGATCACAAATATTGTGGATACAAGCGGTCAGCGTTGGAGAACTGGAGGCTTTAAAACCGCTCCTGGAGCAACTTAAACAGCGTGATCAGCGAGTTTATCTTACGACAACCACCTCAACCGGTTTTAGTGTTGCTCAAAAGAAGTACCAAAATTTAGTAGATTACATCGCCTATTTTCCACTCGATTTCTGGTTATTTTCTGCTTTAGCTTGGCGACGCATAAATCCATCAAAAGTCATCCTGATGGAATCCGAAATATGGCCGGAGCACTTATTTCAGGCTTACAAACGAAAAATACCTGTTTACCTCATTAATGCGCGCTGTTCCGACAAAACCTTTTCGCGTTATCAGGTGTGCCCTTGGATACCCAAGACATGCATGCAATTCTTAACAAAAGTACTCGCTTCTAGCGAAGAAGATGCGAAGCGCTTGCGGCAATTTTGTTCTCATATTGAAGTAAAAACCGTAGGTAATTTGAAAATCGATGCTGCATTAAGTGCATTAGAAGCAACGCATTTCAAGGTTTCACGTGAAACGCTAGGTACTTCCTGGCAAAACGCCACCATTCTATTGGGCGCTTCCACTTGGGAAGGTGAAGAAGAAATGTTGGTACATTTTTATAAAAAGGCTCAGCCGTTATATCCGAAATTGAAGCTAATTCTTGTGCCGCGCCACGTCGAGCGCACGGCGTCCATCGAACGAATTTTGAAACATTCCGAGCTTCGTTACAGCTTGCGAACCCAATCAATAACCGATACCGATGTACTTCTTGTCAATACCACCGGTGAGCTTAAAAATTTTGTTGCGTTGGCAGATCTGGTTTTTGTCGGTAAAAGTTTACCTCCGAATGCTGGCGGACAAACCCCCATTGAGGCAGCTGCTTTCGGGAAACCGATCGTTTACGGTCCTCATATGGAAAACTTTAGAGCCCTGTGCGCCGGCCTTGAGTCTGTCGGGGGTGCTATCCGTTGTCCCAATGCCCAGGCGATAGAAGACCAATTATCTAACTGGCTTGAAAACCCAACAAGCGCCCAAGCCTGTGGTACCTCAGCACATCAATGGATTAATCAAAATAAAGGCGCCCTCGCCCGTATTTTATCAGAAATATAGCACGCTTCTTCATATTTCGCTTTGCTTTCCCCAATCTTTTACTTCAGCAGTTGCACTTCAAAGCTGAACTTACAAAATTCTTTAGATAAAGCTTGATTTTTAAAAATTCTTTTTGCATAGTCTTTAT
Organism: Verrucomicrobia bacterium UBA1183; assembly: GCA_002309885.1. Lineage (GTDB taxonomy): Bacteria > Verrucomicrobiota > Verrucomicrobiia > Opitutales > UBA9783 > UBA1183. The sequence goes on along the minus strand of DBYP01000019.1, from coordinate 10,044 downwards.
ATCTGTTTTGCCCTGTTCGTCTAGTTGGTTAGGACATCGGGTTCTCATCTCGACAACAGGAGTTCGAATCTCCTACAGGGTGCCAATAATGGGATCGTTGGGGTTGGTAGATTTTTTGAATATTTTGACTTTTTAAGCTCCATTGAATACCTTCGTGTATTGAGATCGTTTGCATCCTGCTTCAAAAAACTTCCGCAAAATAGTGACAACGAGCAATTTCTATGGTTGGTTATTTCACAAAGTGCTTTCAACAAAACCAATGTTTTTGATTAATTATGAAAGTCATTTAATAATCATCGGTTGTTATCTAAAATTCCTATAGTTCATTACAAGATTAGGTATTTTTCTCCTTAATTTTATCAAGAACCATTTTTTAAGGGATGGAATTTCTCAAACGTTTTATCATGCACTCATCTAAAAAACTCCTATGTATTTCGGTGTTTATAGGATTAAAAAGCATTTTTGATAATTATCAAAAGAAGACAAAACTTTTACTGTTTTGCCAAAGTACCGATTAAAACGTTGCCAAAGTATCGAGTTTTGTTTTTTACGTAGAGTATGAAGCAATGTAAAACCAGCTTCTTGATATAGTTCAGTCTGAGACTCTGATAATGTAGCTAACACAATGCCATGTGTAAATCGTTCCTTAATCCATAACAAAATAAATTGTAACAATTGTTTAAAAAATTCCTTACTGCGCGTGTTTAAAAAATTGAGTAAGTAGCGATCCTCTCCTATTGCTAAAAGCTCTGCAGCTCCTTCAATGGTAGTGCCTTTATAAATTACAAATTTTTTAACATCTGCTGAGGTCTGCTTTTCTTCAAAAGACTCTCCATAAAATTCCTTTTTATACAGATCAAATGCCTGATGCTCAGCTTTTTGAGTTACAAAACGGACACATACACCATCAAATCCGGTCGCTTTTAAAATTGAAACAATTTGATCGTTTTTAAATAGATTATATCGCGTGATTCCCGTACTTGTTTTCTCGGTTGCGCCTTGCGTTTGACTGGCTTGTATTTTTGTCGCTTCATAGGCTTTTTTAGCGTCAGGATGAGTTCGCAAGTAATTCCGAAAAGATACATTAAGCCGTATTTCTTCATTCCAAGCTAGATGTACATGTAAGTATATTTCCCATTTGTCTTTTTTGCTATATAAATCTCTCAGCGGTAAATTACACTCGCCTTTATAACAATATCCCAATTTTTCGGTCAATAACTTACCTGCTTGTTGTAGATTATTTGTGACCAAAATAATATCAATAATTGGTTTCGCGGATAAGCCTTCTACTGAAGTAGAACCCACGTGGATGATATCTAAGCAAACGTCCCCCATACACGCTTTTATCTTTTGAGCCTCTTGTTCAAAAAACACAGCCCATTCAGGATTGTGCGGGACAATAATCAAAGGTCTTGTTTCAACCATTCTCTTTTCTCCTTTTCAAATTCGATGTTATAGCACGGTGTTGTAAAGAGTATTATACATACGGTTCTTTATGATTATCTTATTATACATAAGCAGCGCACAAATGCAAGGGAACTTTTGGGGAGGCACATTCAAGTTTGAAGAGCAACCCCTAAGCTCGAAAAAGAACCGCTCAGCTGGGGATGCGAAGTTGAGACACTTTCTAGGTCTAGTGTTAATTTTTGTCGGAAATGCTTAAAATGTGCTGTAGTATAAAAGCCTTCGTTTTCTTCGGGAAATACTGCCGCAATAAGCGGTTCGTATTTTCGGTGGTTTCGCGTTTCCAAGGGCTGTGCGGATGGGGAAAATACACCGGCGCATTCAAGCGGTTTGCGATGGTTTTATGGTCGGAAAATTCGGAGGTTAATGTTTTGAGAGATTTTTTGTAAAAAATCCCTCAAGCTCCCTTAAAAGCAGGGCAGCGGCCCNNCCTCAAACTCCCTTAAAACTTTTATCAATTTTGCAACATTGTTGCAAAATGACAAGGGTGCAGGGCCGCTGCCCTGCTTTTTGAGGGTTTAAGGGAAACTTTTTTCAAAAAGTTCCCTTAGAATTCATTCTTTTATGATTTTTTAGCTTCCTTAGACACACTCCAGCTCCTATTGTAAAGACACGTTGTCATTGCAACAAACCCAATAAAAAACTTGCCTTTTATGGGATACACTTCAGATTATATCACTGGAAATGGCACGTTTTCTTTTGAAGCGTTTATGGGATTCCTTATGGGTTTTATTCTTATTGGGAACGCTAACGTTTTTTATGGCACGATTTGTTCCAGGTGGGCCCTTTGATCAAGAGTGCAATTTATCGAAAACAACCTTGCGGAATTTGGCACAATTTTACGGGTATGATAAACCTCTATTTCAGCAGTATGTTGATTACTTTAGCCATTTGATGAAAGGCGACTTCGGGCCCTCTATGCGCTATGCAGGGCATTCAGTAAATCAGCTTTTAAAGGAATGTATTCCGGTCAGCTTGGAGCTCGGTTTTTGGGCGATGCTGATATCATTCCTGTTGGGGGGAACGTGTGGCATTGTATGTGCCATTTATCACAACCGTTTTTTGGATAAATTTTTTATGCTTCTGTGTTTGCTCTGCCTAAGCTTTCCGACGTTTGTCTTAGGGCCAATTATTATTTGGTTTTTTGTTTTAAAACTCAATTGTGGACAGGCTATTGGCTGGGAAACCTGGAGCGATCGCATTTTGCCAACGTTAACCTTGGCATGTATGTATTCAGGATATATCGCTCGGTTGATGCGAACCTCTTGTTTGGATGTACTTCATCAATCTTTCATAAAAACCGCTTACGCAAAGGGGTTAAGTCGCTTTCGTGTGTTATTTTTTCATGTGCTGAAAAATGCCTTGAGTCCCGTGTTAACCTACATGGGGCCGGCAACGGCAGCCATTATGAGCGGTTCATTGGTCATAGAATCTCTATTTCAAATCCCTGGAGCGGGTTCTCTATTTATCTCTGCAGTAACTCAGCGCGATACTTCACTACTCTTAGGAACAGTTCTGTACTTTGCCTTTTTGATTCTTTTAATGAATTTTCTGGTCGATATCGCGGTTGGTTTTTGCAACCCAAAACAACGCTTAAAATCCTAACATGAAGCCACGTATTCCATTTTTGTTTTTTAAAAAATCTAGCTTCATGAAGTGGCATCTTTTTATCTTAACTGCCATAGGGCTTGTTTGCTTTTTAGGGCCGTTATTTTATTCTCAAGATTACCACACACAAAATCTGCTTTTGGGAGCTCAAGCGCCTTCCGTGCAGCATATATTCGGTACGGACATTTTAGGGCGCGACCTCCTGGCACGTTGGATGTATGGCGGCCGAATTTCCATCCTCATCGGGTTGGGTGCAGGCCTTATCGCGGTCGGAATAGGTCTCGGCATTGGCAGCATTGCCGGCTTTGTGGGCGGTAATGTAGATCGATGCTTCATGCGACTTATCGACATATTGTACCCACTACCCTTTACCTTGCTCATTATCCTTATTATGGCCTTAACCGGGCGCCATCTTTGGATGTTGGTGGTTGTTATGGGATGTGTTAAGTGGCTAACCATGGCGCGAATTATACGTAACCGTGTCATGGCATTGAAAGCGAGTACGTTCGTAGAATGTTCGTACTGCATGGGGCAAAAGCCACTCAAAATCTGGTGGAAGCATATCCTGCCCAATCTAATCAGCTTAATGTTGGTTTACGGTACGCTGCTCATTCCCAATATCATCTTAGAAGAAGCTTTCATAAGCTTTCTAGGTTTGGGCGTGCAACCGCCGCTAAGCTCTTGGGGCGTACTGATTCTCGATGGCGCCCGTTTCATGGAAGAATATCCCTGGCTGTTGCTCATCCCCGGCTGTTTCTTCTCGCTTACGCTTTGCTCTCTCAATGCCTTGGGCGATCATTTGCGGGATCGCTTGGAGAAGACATCGTGATAGAGCGTATCTGCAGGAGATTTATAAGGTAGGAAGTATTTTTTAAGGGAATTTTTTGAAAAAAGCTTCCCTTAACCCTCAAAAACGTTCCTTATTTTGCAGCAATGCTGCAAAATGACGAGGGTGCAGGGCCGCTGCCCTGCTTTTAAGGGAGTTTGAGAGATTCTTTACAAAAAATCCCTCAAAAACTGCAAGGTTTCAACCTTTGTAGGTCCATTCTGTGGGAATTTTTTTTGAAAAAATTTCCCTTTACTGCTCGTATCTTCGCAGAGATATCAGGGTCAGATCGTCATTAAATTCGGATTTTTGCGAAAAATTTTGAGCATCTTGTACGATGTGCTGGTTGATTTCGTGCGTGGATTCTTCAGAGTGAAGCGAAAAGCTTTTAAGCAGGCGCTCGCTGGCAAATTCCAGATCTTTTGTGTTACGAATTTCCGTTAGCCCATCGGTAAAGAGCAAGCATAGATCCCCAGGAGCAAAGGGAGCGGTTACATTTTCGATACTCAAATGAAAAAATTCGTTTGGCATTAAGCCGAGTGCCATACCTTGGCTTTCCAAGCGCGTTGTTTGGTGATTATGAAAGAGATAAGGATATTCATGCCCGGCACGCGCTAATTCCAGCGTATTGTTTTGTGTATCGACAATCATGTAAATCATCGTTACAAACATGTGCTCGGGTAGATTATCATAAAGAGCCTCATTCAAGCTTTTGAGCACCTCGGAAGGGGATTTTCCAAGGACGGCAAAATGTTTCAAATGTGCCAGACATTTCGACATAACTAGCGCCGCTGGAATGCCTTTGCCTGCAACGTCGCCGATAACGACCGCGGTACGATGATCATCTAATTCAATGACGTCGTATAAATCACCACCAATTTTTCGTGCGGCTTGATAGGTAATGCATAAATCGATGCCTGGGATATGTATACTTTTAGGGTCAATCAGGAATTGGCTTTGGATTTGGTTTGCCAAAGTGAGATCGAGCTCGATTTTACTTTGTTCAAACAATAACTGCAGTTGCCGTGCGTTGTGAAGAACAATACCGGCTTGTTCGCAGACCGATTTTAAGAGATTGCAGGATTCTTCCGAAAATCCGCCAGGTTGTATGCAGTTCACAATCGCAATAACCCCTAAAAGTTCCTTTTGAAATAAAATGGGGCACAAAAATAACTGTTTTACATGCATTTTCAGCTTGGGATTCGCAACCATAACTTCCAATTCATCTGCTTCTAAAATGCGTGGTCTTAAATCTTGTGCACATTTCCCAACATAACTTTCTCCGACAAAGAAACGTTCCCCTTGCTTTACTACGGATAACATTTCGGCTTTCGAGAGGGTGGGCGAAAGGTAGGTTTTTAGAAGCGGGAATAGCCCTTCGCGCGTCGTGGCAATCAATTCCTGAGTGTCTTCCTTGTATTTGAAGAAGCACGCGGATAATCCGTGCGTAGCCAGTCGACAACCCGAAACCACGCGTTGGTAAATTTGTTCTTCCGGAAGACCTCGCGCAATGCAATCAAAAAGCGAATGTAACAGATCCAGTAGAACCGTTTTCTCTTTAGCAACGGACTCTGTCTGATTGATTTGCCGAAAATGTTCCGAGCGAGCAGTCAGATATAAGGCTAACAAGAAGCAACAGCCTAATGAGAATCCGAGCAAAAAGTATAGTATCATTTATTCCGTCTTTTCTAGCAAAGCGATAACGTCCTGAAATCTTACCTTATTGTGCGCGTTCAATTCCAACAAAAACTTGTGGGCTTCCAAAATCAATTCCGGAGTGATTTGCGTTTTGTTTTTGTCTGCGGCATCTATCTTAATATTCTGTCCGGCTAAAACCGAAAACGGTGTTTCTTCGATAATGCAAGCCAATTTATCTAAGCCTACCATCCGTACGGATTCTAAAGGTCTCGACTTCAATCCGCAAAACAAGCAGATGCCATTTTGTTTCTTTAATCTTAGCAAGAGCCCCGCTAATATTCCCAAGCATGTGCTATCAAGCCCTTCGCATTCTTCAAATAAAATGCAATACCTTTTGTGACGCGATGTTTCCATCTTTCTTAGGAAATTGCTTAAAACAGAAGCATTCAGATAACTCGCATATCCCTTTATTCGAATAACAACCGCATCTGACGTTTTATACGCCGAGAATGCAGAATCTTTATGAACGGCACCCATCTATAGTAATAGGAATTTTAAAGGAAAACATCCTTTTATCAAGAAAATAAAGGTGAAAATATAAGGGCAAAGGTGAGAAATGTAAAAGCAAGCTTGAATCTGTTTCTTGGTTGCGGTTAAAGTTGAGTCTATTAATCATTTTGCAACCGTGTTGTAAAATAAGGGAAAAGTTTTTGAGGGTTAAGGGAATCTTTTTTCAAAAAGTTTCCTTAGGGCTTGTTCTCTTACGATTTTTTATTTTTCGTAAACACACTCAAGTGAAATCGCGAGGATACCTTTATCTGTTGAGAACAATCTTCTTCCAAATCTTTTAATGTTTAGTGTAAAATGCCGTCCCGAACAGCATAACGCACCCGGGGAGTCTTCTTTTGCAACCCCTGGTGCTGAAAGGGGGACTTGAACCCCCATGCCCGTTAAGGCACATGAACCTGAATCATGCGTGTCTGCCATTTCACCACTTCAGCCTAGGCTCAAAATCCAATGGTGGAGTTGATCGGGTTCGAACCGACGACCCCCACAATGCCATTGTGATGCTCTTCCAACTGAGCTACAACCCCATCGGTACGTTTATGAGATTAAAAAAAACGCGGCTTGTCAATAGTTTTTAAGAAATTTGTTTTTTCTCTTTGCTAAAGAAACAGCAATTTTTGGGAGAGCTTTTGTAAAAGCTCTCCCAACCCCTCTCAAAACTTTTGTTTTTTTTGCAGCATCGCTGCAAAAAATAAACGTTTTTGAGGGTTTAAGGGAAACTTTTTTCAAAAAGTTCCCTTAGAATGCTACATTTTTCACAGGTACCATCTAACAACTTTCGTTATCGTTGCAAAATGCTACGTTTTTTATATCAAATGGAGGCATGCAATGGATAACGACGTCGGCAAATTCCGCGCAGCTGGCATGTTTCCGTTCGGGTTCAATCACAAAAAAGTCGTGTTTGGAAAGCGTTATCGTTTCATTCTCGAATTCGATAGTGCACGTACCTTCCAAAACAAAAAACGTTTCGTAAAATCCATGATTTATTTTCCAAGGATAGCGGCTATTGCGAAAATGCGCAACGGCACAATCGATAGGGAATGAATGTTTCCCTTCGCAATACTCATCTATCTTCATGCCGAAGACTTCTTTTGTTTTAACACTTTTTTGGGGAAATTTCACCGTCTTACATTTTACAAATTACAGTATCCAACTGAGATACCCTGGCGGAGAAGGAGGGATTCGAACCCTCGGTACCCTTACGAGTACACAGCATTTCCAGTGCTGCACAATCGGCCACTCTGTCACCTCTCCTAAAAACAATACGACCAGGATTATGAAACACAATCCTGGCCGATTGCAACATTAAAATTGAAAAACTAATGTTACGCTAGCTCCAATAATGGAAGCGATCGTCATCAATTTCAACAAGATGTTCAAGCTCGGGCCCGATGTATCCTTGAAAGGATCTCCAACGGTATCACCGATAACGGCGGCCTTATGAGCCTCCGAACCTTTACCTCCGAAGTGACCTTCTTCGATGTACTTCTTGGCATTATCCCATGCGCCTCCCGAATTAGCCATGAATATCGCTAAAACGAAACCGCAGGAAAGCGTACCGGCTAACATACCGACAACACCCGGGACACCTAAGCAAATACCTACCAAGAATGGGAACGCAATCGTCATGAGCGCAGGAAGCAGCATTTCCTTTTGAGCCGATTCGGTTGAGATACGAACGCAACGCGAGTAATCTGGCTTGGCCTTACCTGACAAAATGCCTTTGATTTCCTTGAATTGGCGACGAACTTCATCGACCATCTTTGCCGCTGCACGACCAACCGCATTCATGGTCATTCCACAGAATACGAACGCCAGCATAGAACCGACAAACATACCCATCAAGACCTTCGGGTTGAGCAAATGGATTTCAAAGAAATGCATCAATTGTACCAAGGAGACATCCGAGGTGTTGCATAATGTACCATTGACTTCGATAACATCTTTGCCGATGCGTATAAGACCCAACTTCAATTCTTGGACATAAGAAGCAACCAATGCCAAAGCGGTCAAAGCAGCGGATCCAATAGCGAAACCTTTTCCGGTAGCAGCGGTGGTATTTCCAATAGCATCCAAAGCATCCGTACGTTGACGTACTTTCGGAGGCAGACCGCTCATTTCGGCATTACCGCCCGCATTATCCGCGATGGGTCCATAGGCATCTGTAGCCAAGGTTATTCCCAATGTGGACAACATTCCAACAGCTGCCAGGCCAATACCGTACAAACCTTCATTGAGGGCCGAGAATTGGAAGTGTGAAGCAAAACCGAATGCACAGGACATACCGATAACAACGGCAAATACCGGGATCATGGTCGAAGCCATACCTTCGCCCAACCCACCGATGATAACCGGTCCGGCACCTGTTTCAGCCTTTTCAGCAATACGTTTTGTTGGCTTATATTCTGCCGAGGTATAATATTCAGAGCCCTTTCCGATAACAATACCGGTAATAAGTCCAGCAACTAAAGCACCCCAGATGTGTGCTCCCAATCCCAAGCACTGCAGCAAGAAATAGGAAACAACCACCAAACATAGTGCGGCAACATTGATTCCACGATCTAAGGCTTTTAAAATAGATTTACCCCCTTCATTACCTCCAACACGGACGCAGAAAATACCGATAAGCGACAAGAAGACGCCCAAAGCACCCATCAAAACAGGAGCCAAAACGGCATTCCATTGCAATTCTGGTTGATTGAAGAATGCGAGTGCTCCCAAAGAGGCCGAAGCTAAGATAGATCCGTAGTAGGATTCGTACAAATCGGCACCCATACCAGCAACATCGCCGACGTTATCACCGACGTTATCCGCAATGGTCGCAGGATTACGTGGATCATCTTCCGGAATTCCGGCTTCAACTTTACCCACCAAATCTGCACCGACATCGGCAGCTTTTGTGAAAATACCGCCACCAACACGCGCAAACAAAGCTTGTAACGAAGCACCGATACCGAACGTTACCATTGTTGTTGTAACCAACAGCATATGTTCCGCTTCGGTAGCACCCGGCAAACAATGATTCAAGACATAGAACCAGAAGGAATAATCCAACAGTGCTAAACCGACGACGGTCAAGCCCATAACAGCACCGCTTCGGAAAGCAACCTTCAAACCTTTATTGAGTGAATGACGCGCTGCTTCTGCTGTACGCGACGAAGCCGATGTGGCGGTTTTCATTCCGAAGAAACCTGCCAAACCTGAGAAAAATCCGCTTGTTAAGAACGCAAACGGAACCCAATGATTCTGCAATTCAAAACCGTAAGCCAAAATAGCCAGCAATATAGCCAAAACAAAGAAAACTAAGCCAACAACCTTATATTGCTGCTTCAAATAAGCCATCGCGCCCTCACGAACGTGAGAAGCGATCATACGCATGGTCTCATTCCCTTCGTTTTCTTTGATCATTTGCCGGTAAAAATATACCGCAAATCCTAATGCGCTGAATCCGGCAAGCGGAGCCAACCAAAACAATCCATTCATAGTATTTTATCCTCCTGATAATCCTTTCTGGTGAACGTACCTTGTTCTATTTATGGCATATTTTTCAAAAAAGTTCAAGCTTATTCTGTGAAAATTTACAAGAGCAACATTAAAATAGGCGTAATAGGGTTTATAAAAAAATAAAAATGTAAAGGTGCTATGTACTAGGTCTAACCTATTGATGATGTGTCTCAAGGTAGTGATATTGTAGATTTGGGCACTTTATCTGATACAAAGCGAAGAAGACCACGGGTTCCACCCGTGGTTGCTTTTTCCATCATATCTCTTAAGTTTTTTCAAGCTTTTACTTGGGGGCACTGTAACTTCAACTTTGAAGTGCAACTGCTGAAGTAAAAGATTGAAAAAAGCAAAGAGAGATGTGAAGCTAGCGTTTTCTAAGAAGAAAAAATATGAAAACGAAATACAGTCACGTCTCGGAATGGGAACGTAAACGGATT
>DBYP01000014.1:7861-8355 GCA_002309885.1 Verrucomicrobia bacterium UBA1183 | reverse complement strand
AAAAAGTTCCCTTAAACCCTCAAAACCTTTGACTCATTTTGTAACTCCCTTGCAAAAATTGAAAGGCTTTCAGATCTTAAGGGAATCTTTCCTAAATCTATACCCCACCTTAGATTAATAAATAGTGTGAGAAACGTAAAAATATGGTTGGAAAGTATAAAATCATTACGCTCTGTGGTAGTACTCGATTTAAAGATGCGTTTATGAAAGCACAGAAACGCTTAACTTTAGAAGGAAATATCGTCATTAGTGTCGGTATGTTTGACGTTTCGGAGCTATTGGAATCGGAACACGTTACAAAGGATGCTTCGAAAAAACTCAAAGAAATGTTGGACGACATGCACAAGCGAAAAATAGATATGTCCGATGAAATTTACGTGATTAACGTTGGCGGTTATGTAGGTCCCAGTACTCGTTCGGAAATCGAATACGCAAAAGCAAACGGGAAGGTAGTCCAATATCTGGAATCCTAAAGTGTGTCTACATAAGCTAGA
>DBYP01000014.1:1371-7825 GCA_002309885.1 Verrucomicrobia bacterium UBA1183 | reverse complement strand
TCTTATTTTGCAACCGCGTTGCAAAATTATGAAAGTTTTTGAGGGACCAAGGGAAGCTTTTTTCAAAAAGTTCCCTTAGGGTTTACGCTTTTATAATTTTTTATCTCCTGTAGACACACTCTAGGGGTGCTCATGAAGGTTGAGGGTATAAAAAACTTTCAAAATTTTGTTGCCAAACGGTCAGAAAACGGGCACATTTATGGGCGTTAACTAAAACGATAAACCCTTAACCCTTTTGTACTTAGTATAAGAGGCATATAGATTATGACAAATGTAATGGATAGTTTGCTGGATGCAAACTTGTTGAAGCAATTAAAAGCGAATACCATCGTAAAAGGTACGGTTTCGGAGATTCGCTCGAACGAAGTCGCTGTTGATATCGGCGCAAAAGCAGAAGGTATTATTCCTGCAAGTGAATTCTTAAATTTTGATGAGCTCTCCGTTGGAGAAGAGATCGAAGTTTATGTAGAGCGCGTCGAGAATGTTGAAGGTCGCCCGGTTCTGTCTTACGATAAGGCTCAACAGCAGAAGAATTGGGAAAATATTTTGGAAAAGTGCGCTGAAGGTGAGGAAATCTCCGGTCGTGTTAAGGGCAAGGTTAAAGGTGGTTTGGTGGTCAGCATTGGCGTAGATGCGTTCTTGCCGGCTTCTCAAATCGATGTTCAGGCGCCCAAGAATTTAGATCAGTACATCGGTCAGACATTTGATTTGAAGATTGTTAAGATCAACAAAGAACGTCGCAATATCGTTGTTTCTCGTCGTGAATTGATCGAATCGCAGCGTCAACAGAAACGTCAGCAGATTTTGAGCGAAGTTCAAGTCGGTTCGGTACGTAAAGGTATCGTCAAAAACATCACCGACTACGGAGCTTTCATCGATTTGGATGGTTTGGATGGCTTGTTACACATCACCGATATGACTTGGGGTCGTATTTCGCATCCTAATGAAATGCTAAAGGTGGGTGAAGAAGTCGAGGTTATGGTCACTGAAATCGATCATGACAAAGAACGGGTTTCCTTGGGTATCAAGCAGTTGCACGAAAATCCATGGGATCAGATCGAAAAGCGTTATCCGGTCGGATCGAAAATCCACGGAAAGGTGGTCAATTTGGTACCTTATGGTGCTTTTGTTGAGCTCGAAGAAGGTGTTGAGGGCTTGATTCACATCACTGAATTTTCCTGGACGAAACGCATCAACAAACCCAGCGAAGTTTTGCGCGTAGGTGATGAGGTGGATGCCGTTGTTTTGGATATTCAAAAGGAAGAGCAAAAAATTTCCTTGGGTATCCGTCAGCTTTCGGAAAATCCGTGGGATATGGTACAGCACAACTATCCTGTTGGAGCGCATGTTCGCGGTAAAGTTCGCAATTTGACAACCTATGGAGCGTTTATCGAGCTCGAAGAAGGTATCGATGGTATGATTCACGTTTCCGATATGAGCTGGACGCGTAAGATTAATCATCCAGGCGAGATGCTCAAGAAGGGCGATGAAGTAGATGCCGTTGTTTTGGAAGTTGAACCCTCGCAGCAGAGAATTGCATTGGGTATCAAACAACTCAGCGAAGATCCATGGGCACGTATCGAAAGCATTTATAAGATTGGTGATGTCATCAGTGGAAAGATTGCCAAGATTACATCGTATGGTTTGTTCGTAGAATTGAAGAACGATATCGATGGTTTAGTTCATATCAGCCAAATCAGCGAAGAGCATGTCGATAATTTGAAGGATCTTTACAAAGTAGGCGATACTGTCGAGGCTCGCGTCATAAAGATTGACAAAGATGAGCGCCGTTTGGGCTTGTCTGTAAAGGCTGCGGCTTATGATGATTCTCGCTTAGCAGAGGAAATCAAGAATTTTGATACGATCTCTGCGAACCAAGATTTGACAAGTTTGGGTGATTTGCTGGATAAGGCAACTCAGGCTAAACGGTCAGAGTAGTAATTATATTCATAATAGAGGTGGTGATGAGCCACCTCATTTTCTCCATGAAAAAGTTGCTTGTATTCGCATTAAAAATCGCCACCTACCTGTGCTGTTTGTCCCTGGGGGTTGTACTAGCTTATAATTTAAAATTTGGTTTTCAGGTCCCAGTAGTAGAACAAAGGAATATGTGGTTGTACATCGCATGGAGTGTTCCTGCTAGAATCTTTTTTTTGATCTTTTTGGGAGAATTTAAAGGCATATTTACCTACTTCCGAATGTCGGATTTTGTAAAAATTACTGTATGCCTATCTTCTTTCTCTTTTATGCTCTTACTAACGAGAGTTCTCACGAATGACCTAGCTTGGGTTCCTTCGCGCGAAATCATTTTATCGGATTTGCTTTTTTCATTGCTGTTTATCTTGTTTTTCCGAGCAAGTTTGCGCATTATTAATGGACATTGGGGAACTATTCCATTTACGGGGACTCAGAACGGCATTTTGCGGGTTGCAGTCATTGGGACAAACGATTTCGCGTCGCAAGTTATATCAGAAATTAAAGCGCGGAAGTACTATAAGATGGTTCCGGTTGCGGTTTTGGATGATAATACGAAGTATTTCGGGAGAACCTTGCACGACGTTCCTGTCTTGGGCGTACCGGATTTAATACAAGATTTAGCTCAAAACAATAAAATCGATGGCGTTTTATTTGTCGGAGGCGTTTTGCCCAAAAAGCGTTTAGCGATGCTATCAGAAATGGCGCGTCAATTGCATATCAAGGCGCTTACAATACCCTCTCTTGGAGAATTTTTGACCGGTAGGGCGTTTGCATCCACGTTGCGTCCTTTGGAGGTGGAAGATTTCTTAAAACGGGATGCCATACATCTGAATTTGGACAATTGCCGTAAAGAGCTTATGGGCAAGGTCGTTCTTATCACAGGAGCAGGTGGCTCCATTGGCAGTGAACTTGCAATGCAGGTGGCTAAAAATTGCCCCGAAAAACTGATATTGGTGGATCATTCGGAGTATAATTTGTTCAAAATTGAGCAGACGCTGAAAATGGAGGGGTACAGCTGTATTCCCATTTTGCTGAACGTTACGCACAAAGAGGCATTGCGGGCATGTATGGCAAAATATCGACCAAATATTATTTTCCATGCCGCTGCTTATAAGCACGTTCCGTTGCTAGAATACCAACCATTGGTAGCCTTGAAGAACAACGTATTGTCTACAGGTTACCTTGCTCAATTCGCATGCGAGTTTGGTGCCAGCAAATTTGTTTTGGTTTCTACCGATAAAGCGATTCAGCCGGTCAATAATATGGGAGCGACGAAGCGTATTTGCGAGATGCTTTGCATGGCTCTGGCGCGGCAATCTGACTGTAAAACGCAATTTATGGCGGTTCGGTTTGGAAATGTTTTGGGTTCTGCTGGGAGCGTATTGCCGACGTTTAGAGAACAAATTATGCACGGTGGCCCGGTTACCGTAACTCATCCGGAAATGACGCGCTTCTTTATGACGATTCCGGAGGCGGTCAGCTTGATCCTGGAAGCTGCTAGCTTTGAGTCGGTCGGTGGCAAAATCTTCGTCCTAGATATGGGTAATCCGGTAAAAATTTTGGATGTTGCTAAGCAAATGATTGAGTTGAATGGCCTGAAAGTGGGTACCGATATAGAGATTGTTTTTACGGGCATACGTCCTGGCGAAAAGTTGCATGAAGATTTGGTTTTTGATCCCGCAAAAATTTCACCTACGGATAACAAACTTATTGGAACCTTTAAAGAAGATAATTCGTATCTCGATCATATGGATTCCGTTCCAGAAATTTTGGATGCGATTGAACATCTTGAATCCGACGAAGCCAGCATCCCATTTATCCGCAAGCTGATACCTGAATTCAAAGCATAAGTAGAATATTATTAAGGGAACTTTTTGAAAAAAGTTTCCCTTAAACCCTCAAAAACTTTCATTTTTTACAACAGAGTTGCAAAAAGAATAAAAGTTTTAAGGGAGTTTGAGGGATTTTTTTGCAAAAAATCTCTCAACTTTTAGCTTTTCCCAAAAAGTTCCCTTCTTCAAGCTTTTGCTCCGGCCGTAGCAATCGATGTTTTAAATTTTTCTATATTATCGCGATGGCCTACGAGCAAAATGCAATCACCCGCCTTAAACATATCGCTGGGGCTCAATTTCTCAATACGTTCGTGCTTTCTTTGAATACCCACAATATTTAGGCCAAAACGCTTGCGTAAATTAGCCGAGGCGATGGTTTCGGTAAGTAAAGGATGATTATCGGTGACAACAATTTGATCAAAGTCGAAGTCAGCTTCTTGTGTGGGTGTACTTTGTTTCTGTGTCTCCATTAGATAGCTTTCTGCGGCATTCAACTGAGCTTCGGATCCCAACAGAAGTAGTGTATCGTCGGGACAGAATACATGCGAAGGCGATATTGTATCATAAAAGAACCCGCTTCGAGAAATGCCTAAAAGCGTGGTATTTGTTTTGAACCGTAGCTGGCTGCTTTGCAGTGTCTGTCCAATGATTCGAGAATTTTTTGATAATGTAATCTGTCGCGTTTGTACATCCCAAGGATGTTTTTGTGCCAAAACTTTAATCATGGCTTGACGTCGCTTTTCGTTTTCATTTTCCAATTCGGATGTAAAACTTTCCAGGAACATAAATTCGAATTGGGAATTCATGTTACGTAGCCGGCGCCAGAAAGCAAATCCCAAGATCGTACATATCAGACCTAACAACAGAATGGGCATATAGGTAGGTAGATATTTTGCGGAAGATAATAGGAATAACCACGTAAATATGACCGTTGCTATGGCAGCGACAAACAATTGGAATACTTGATACAAACCCGCATGATGATTGAGTTTGGTGAAAAGCCGACGTAGAGTATGCTTACAAATGGTTAAGATGATCAAATTCAAATTGCGCACAACACAGCTCATGAAAGGCAACGCGATACACAGAGCTAAAATGGAAAGCCCGCGTTGTATCCAGATGCCGTAATTTTCCGTGTGGGGTAGGGGATGGAGTTCCAAGAAATCACACAGCCAATCGTTGCACCAAATGATAGCGTTGACCAAGAAGAAGTGGATTATAATTTTCAGCGAAGGTTTTTTGACGATATTGATAAAACTGCTGCCAGATAGATGTGTTTGAATGGTAACCAAAATGTTTTGGTATAAATTCCCCCAAGATTTCAAAACCTGCGGAATTTTCGATGTTATGAAGGAGAATACTTTTTCTTCTCGGGTACATAAGATATTTACACCAATGATACTAAAAAGCGAGGTACCGACCGTGATTGCCATAAGATGTCCATCATCAATTCCAGAAGTTTTAGCTAGCGCAGCGATAACGAAACTGAATTCGCCGATTTGAGCCTTGGGAAGCGCCGCGCGAAATGCAATGTTTGCTTTTTGTCCACTGAGAAAGAGTCCCAACCATGCACTGGTAAATAAATTAAAAATAACGACAAAGGAGAGCGACAAAATCAGGAATTTAAATTCCCAAATGATTTTCGGATCAATCAGCATGCCGATGGAAACGAAGAAAACCGCGGTAAAGACATCACGTATGGGGGCAATCATGTTTTCCAACTTGCCGATGACTTGCGTACTGGAAAATATCGCTCCGGCCAAAAAAGCACCCAACGCGTTGGAATAACTGCTCGATAATTCGCTGAGTAGCAAGATGAGACCAACCACACAAACGTGTATGATTTCCGGATTGGTAATCTTTTTTAACAAGCGAATAAATCTTTGCGCAGCCAATCGCCCAAAAATCAGCATGCTGGAGATAAATACCGTAATCCAAAATATGAGCGTGAAACATTCGCTAAAATTGAAATGTCCACTGCGAGCTCCCGCCAAAACAACCAACAAAACCACGGCAGATATATCTTCCAAGACAGCGATACCGATCGTAAATTGCGCAAAAGGCTGTTTTAGTGCGTTCTTATTTTTTAAGATAGGAATCGTAACCATGCTGGAAGAAATGGAGAATATAGCGCCGAGAAATGTTCCCAAAATCGGTTCCCAGCCCAGCAAATGAGCAACCATAGAACCTAAAAAGAAAGCCATGATACATTGAAAAAACATGGCGAGAATAGAGGGAAACAGCGTCTGTTGTAGTTTCTTCAGATCAAATTCCAATCCGATACAAAACATAAGAAAGATGACGCCCAATTCGCTGATACTTTGAACGGAAACGGCATCCCGTATGCCAAAATTTGAAGTAATGTAAGGGCCCACAATCAATCCCGATAGCAGGTATCCCAAAATGCTCGGCCACTTTAAAAAAGAAAAAACAATCGACACAAGACTTGCCGTGACAACGATGGTCGTCAGATCTTGAATAAGGAAACTTGTTTCCATGATATTATCTCAACCCTTAATGTATGATATTGCGACTTTAACACATTCGGACTTGGTTAAAGCCCTCATATCTATTCTCCATTTTTTTGCTCTATTTGCAATAGAATTTTGTGAAAACCTGTAACTTCAACTTTGAAGTGCAACTGC
>DBYP01000014.1:0-1278 GCA_002309885.1 Verrucomicrobia bacterium UBA1183 | reverse complement strand
GAAGAACTAACGCAAGCAGGAAGTTCAAATAAAAGAATTGCTTGGGAGCTTGGGCGGTCGGTAAGCACGATTGGGCGAGAGTTGAAGCGGAATTACGGCCATGGAGCCTGGTGGTACAATTGCGAACGAGCGCAGCGGTTGAGCGAGGAACGGCGGAAAAACTCGAAAAAGCCGCGGATCAGCGAAAAAATCTGGGAAGAAGTGTTTCGTTTGTACAATACCGATTGGAGTCCAGAGCAGATTTCAGGAGCGCTGAAATTGAGAAGTGTTTTTGTGAGTCATGAAACGATTTATCGCGGAATTTATGCGGAAATCAAGGCGGGACGGCTAAGGACATAGGCATCAAGTATAAGGGAACTTTTTGAAAAAAGTTTCCCTTAAACCCTCAAAAACTTTTTATTATTTTGCAACAGAGTTGCAAAATAACTAGGGTGCAGGGCCGCTGCCCTGCTTTTAAGGGAGCTTGAGGGATTTTTTACAAAAAATCTCTCAAAAAATGCCCATTCCGAATTTCGAGCGGAATTCGGACACTGGGAAGGTGACACCGTTGAACTTGTTCGCGGTCAAAGCCACCTCGTCACCATGGTCGAGCGTAAGACGCGTTTTTTGTTAGTTACGCAGGTCCCAAACAAAAAATCCGAGACCGTCCGAAACGCGATTTTATGGCTATTTCAGCACTTTCCGCAGGCTGTAAAATTGAGAAAACCTAAGGGAACTTTTTGAAAAAAGTTCCCCTTAACCTCCTCAAAAACTTTCTTGTTTTGCAACGGAGTTGCAAAAAGAATAAAAGTTTTAAGGGAGTTTGAGGGATTTTTCGCAAAAAATCTCTCAAAACATTAACCTCCGAATTTTCCGACCATAAAACCATCGCAAACCGTTTGAATGCGCGGTGTATTTTTCTCATCCGCACAGCCCTTGGGAACGCGGAACAAATGAAAATACGAACCGCTTACTGCGGCAGTACTTTCCGAAGAAAACGAAGGCAACTTACACTGCAGCGTACCTCGCGGATTGCCGACAAAAAATTAACACTAGACCTAGAAAATGCTTGGGCTTCGCATCCCCAGCTTCGCGGTTCTTTTTCGAGCTTAGGGGGTATATTTCAAAGGTGAGCGTGTCACTAATATTTTAAATCTTGAATTTTGTTGCAATAAAGTAATAAACATTGCTTGATTACTGTTCAAAAACAAGTGTGATAGTAAGATTTGTATTTGAGAAAGCGCGTTGTAGAATAAAAAATAATCCGTTAGAGCGATTTCCGGAAGAGCCCTCGAATAT
>DBYP01000015.1 GCA_002309885.1 Verrucomicrobia bacterium UBA1183 | reverse complement strand
GCTGTAGTACCATTTTCAAATTCGATCATTTGACCATCCAAACGACGCTCTTGAGTTACGTTTAATGGGCTCTCTTCAGATATACCCCAATAACGTATCCCATGCTTTGAATAAAACTTTAAGTAGTTATCCTTTATCGCCAAATTTATAGCTTCCTCAGAAATATTAAGCCTGTTCGCTAATTGAGCAACGTCATTGGTCTCATCGACATCTGTTAAATTAAAGTGTTCCTTAAACCAATTTACGGTGTCCTTTATATCCAAGTTTAGATAATCTTTTACGAAATCAAAAAGATTGGCATTATACCCACATCCAAAACACTTAATTCCTTTGTGATCTTTCCAAAATACACATGATACATTTTTATCATTGTGGGCATGTTTATCGTGAAATGGGCATTGAAAGGCACCTGTCGACCTCCATGAGAGCCCCAATTCCGAAAATATGTCTTCTATCGTATAGTTCGTTTTTATTTCTGCGATATCAATCATTTTGATTTTCCTCCCTACGCTTACTAAGAAGCCTTTCTATGCAATCACTCGAAATCCGTTCCATCCCCGGATAAATTTCAACCGCAGTCAAAATCCCTGCTTTTATCATTCGCCAAAGCGTCGTTCGGCTTATATTGAGCAGTTTTTGAACTTGCCGTTTCGTTAATAGCAAAGGCTGTTTGCTATCTAAGTTGTGTCCTTCTCCTTGCAATACAGACTGAACCCGTTCCAAGGTCTTATCGTCCGCGTTTGCAAGAGAGTTTATTAGATCTTTAAAATCTCTCATGCCAACAATACAAAATTAGTTTTTTGGGAAAATCCAAAAGACAATGCTGGACAATGAATGTTTTCTAGAAAAACTTGATGTATACTGAGATCAAAAGTGTTTGGGCACCCCTTCGCAGTTGATTTTTTAAGGAAACGTTACGATAAACCAAAATCTTAGTGTTTTTTACGTGGCAATTGCGAAAAGTGCAATATTTTAGAAAGCAAAAGGTATAAAAAAGCCCTCCATTGCGAAAAAGGAAGGCTTCATTGCGAAAAGAGACTAAAGTTATCTCTTTTTGAAAGGAATATATGCTATCGAATCATCAACTATTTTAAATAATAAATCACTTAAACTCTCTTTCCCGTACATTTTGCAGATGTTTTTTACTCGTTTCGAAGTTTGTTTATCAGAAATTCGCAAAGCGTCTTTCAATTTTTTGTTAAGATATTCTATTGTTTTACATTCATCTTTTTCTCCAATTTCTTCATACAAAAGCGATATAATCGTATTCAATACACTTTTTTTTAATGATTTATTAGGAAATGCGATTAATAAACTTAAAAAATGATAAGGCATTTTGCTTATATTTTTAAGGAATATTTTGTCGCCTTTATGCTTAAGAATCAGTTCGTTTTTTAACTGAGGGGAAGCTGGGGAGTTAACGGAATCCTCCCGTAAACGAATTTCCAATTCCAGATCAAACTCGTACTTTTTCGGATTTTTTAATACTTGATATTGTCGTACCAAGCTTCTCAATTCCTGGAAATTATCATCTTTGTCAAAGTATATTTTTTTGGAATTTCGAGCATAACCGATCGCATAAATAGTACTTGCTTCATGAAGTACTTTTATAATAGGGAAAGTTTCCTTTGTTAATAGTAAATCGGCCGAAGCAGATCCATTCTCTTCAACCAAATTACCATTTTCATATATACTATTCAAGGTATTATAAACCAAATTTGAATTCCAATCCTTTAATTTATCGAAAATGGTTTCAGCATCATTTTTAGATTTTTTTAAAGGATTATCTTTATTATCCTTCCAAATGTCAGCAAAATAAGGTTCCTTTACGATCTTTTTTAAATCCTGAAGATATATGAAATAATTCTGCAAAGGTCTTGCTGCGCTTGTTAGACGGTATGGCAGCGGATGTAAGGGCATAGAGCTACAATAAAAATTAAAATTTAAAAAATTATCGAACAAGTAATACCTATCGGCATTTCCAATAATCACTTTTTCATATAATCTTATTCTACCTTCCCTTATAGCATTCTCAAGGAAGCAAAAAGGGCAATTTTTTTGGGCCTCCTTTACCTTTGTAAAATTAAGATTGATACCCCATTCTAAGTTCTTTTCTTTGTACCACACGCTAGTTTTACATTGATTTACCAAATCAGAAATCAGTTTATTTGCTAAACGGACATCATATTCACTTCCAGGTTCTAATCCAAAAAACATGTAGTGTAAGGCCTCTGGAACTGTACATACATCTTCACGTCTTACTTCTTCTAATTTTTTCGATTGAATGGATTTACTATTCATTATTTTTTTATCGTTCATAAATTTATCTCATTAAAATTTCCGGCATTTTAGATTTTAAAGCGTTACGAAAATCTTCGCGGTTGGGCTGATAATAGTGCTTAAGGACGATTTCTGTTGTACGATGACCTGTGATGCGCCTTATGATTTCTAACGGCACATTATTATTCAGGGCCAAGGTTACCCAAGTAACACGAAACGCGTGGAAGCCACGAATGGAAGCACGACGTAAGCCATGATCGCGTTCATGTTCATCTTCTGTTTGAAAACCGGCTTCATTTAAAACACGCTTGATACGAAAAGTAATACCATCAGGATTTTCTTGGTACATTTTGGCTTGTTCTGGATAAACATAACCTTCAAGTTTTTTGGTGCTTTGCTGAGCTTTCAATAATTCATCTCTCAACGTTGGCCAAATTGGGATTTCAACCATAGCACCGGTTTTGGAAGTTTTAACCTTGATGAAATTCGAATGCAGATCGACATCTTCCCATTTCAACAAACAACAATCCCCACGACGCATGGCTGTCATAATACCCAAGACAATAATCGGTCGAATGAACGGATGATTTTCGGATACTGTTAAAATCTGTTGCAATTCCTCTTCGGTGTAAGGCTTTCGAAAAATCGTTTCTGATTCTTGCGTTGGAATTTTCTTGAAGGGATTTTGTCCATCTTCTCGCAATTGTTCAAAAGCTGAACGCAACAGCTTCAAAATATCATTATATGTTTTTGGAGCAATTCCACGGCCTTGCTCGTACCTTAGATAATGATGCGCAATCTGTGGCGTAATCTGCGATAAATACTGCAAGTTCCGATAATTCTTCTGGATAAATTCAACAAACTTATTCAACCGGCGCATACATTCCATCTCATGACGCTTGGTAATGGCTCGAGAACGCGGTAATTTCGCCCAGGATTTCGCTAAATCATCCAAGGGTACTTCCTTTACTTTGACGCCTTGCGATATCTCATAGGCTCGTTTAAGCAAGTCACTTGCATTCTTAGTTGAATGGACTTCTTCAATAAGATGTTTTAACTTTAATTGTGCTTCTGCGCGAGAACGTTCAAAAGCAATATCACCAAACTGTTTCAATGACGTCGGTATCTTACCTCGTACTTCGACCCCTAAATTGACACAATAACGTTTTCCGTTTGCTTCATAGCGTCCGTACCAGTGATTCCTTATTTTACCGTTCCTATCTTTTCTTAGCTCTAATGGCATGTGTATACTCTTTCTTCATTTCATTGGTTAATATTTTAACGCCTAGAAACAAACAGCAAAGCTTTGAAACAATCTTTTTTCAAAAACCAACAAATCCACCAACACAAACCTTAGGAGCCACTCCCCATGTCAGCGCTATCCCGCATAAACACTGGGTGCAGGGCTTGGATTTGAACCAAGGACCTTCAGGTTATGAGCCTGACGAGCTACCAGACTGCTCCACCCTGCAACAAAATACGTCATAAATAACAGATTTTTTTCGTAAATAAGTCAAGCGCTTTTTTAACAAACTTGTAAATTCAACTTTGAAGTGCAACTGCTAGAGTAAAAGATTGAAAAAAACAAAGAGAGATGTGAAGCTAGCGTTTTCTAAGAAGAAAAAATATGAAAACGAAATACAGTCACATCTCGGAATGGGAACGTAAACGGATTAAGGAACTAACGCAAGCAGGAAGTTCGAATAAAAGAATTGCTTGGGAACTTGGGCGGTCGAAATCGACAATTGGGCGAGAGCTGAAGCGGAATTACGGATATGGGGCACGATGGTACAATTGCGAACGAGCGCAGCGGTTGAGCGAGGAACGGCGGAAAAATTCGAAAAGGCCGCGGATCAGCGAAAAAATCTGGAAAGAAGTGTTTCGTTTGTACAACGCCGATTGGAGTCCAGAGCAGATTTCAGGAGCGCTGAAATTGAGAAGTGTTTTTGTGAGTCATGAAACGATTTATCGCAGGATTTATGCGGAAATTAAGGCGGGGCGGCTGGAATATAGATATCAAGCATAAGGGAACTTTTTGAAAAAAGCTTCCCTTGAACCCTCAAAAACTTTCTTTTTTTGCAACGGAGTTGCAAAAAGAATAAAAGTTTTAAGGGAGCTTGAGGGATTTTTTACAAAAAATCTCTCAAAACATTCATCGTCCGAATTTGCCAACCATAAAGCTTGAATGCGCCAGTGTATTTTTCTCATCCGCACAGCCCTTGGGAACGCGGAACCAACGAAAATACGAACCGATTACTACGGCAGTATTTCCCGAAGAAAACGAAAACTGTTTACACCGCAGCGTATTTCGCGGATTGCCGACAAAAAATTAACACTAGACCTAGAAAATGCTTGGGCTTCGCATCCCCAGCTTCGCGGTTTCTTTTCGAGCTTAGGGGTTGCACTTCAAAGTTGAACTTACAGTTCCCCCTAAAAAGTCTTTGTAAGTTTTCATTTTATCGCTTATCCTCTCACATCTTTTTTACATAGAGGAGCGTAGGCGTCGTGTAGGCGGAACAGTCCCAGGCAGGACTTATCAGGATTAAAAACGGGTAAGACACTCAGCTGGCGAGGCCGATCTTCCATAATCTGCAGGGCTTCTTCAAGGTTTAGGTTTGAACAGACCGATATGGGTTTTTGAGTCATAATTTGCGATGCCAAGATGTGTTCCACCGAAGGATATTTTTGTAAGGAACGTCGAATATCCCCGTCGGTAACCAACCCAACGAATCGGTTGCCGTCCATAACGAAAGCAGCGCCTAAAGGTTTTATGGTCATGGCAATTACGATGTCGCGCAAGGTAGCGTTGGGAGGAACACACGCAACGTCTTTAAGTGAACAAGTGAGGTCGCCAACGCACTTGCCCAAGCTCTTACCCAACTGACCGCCGGGATGGAATTTCAAGAAATCTTCCCTTTGGAAACCCCGTGCTTGCATCAAAGTACAAGCAAGTGCATCGCCCAACACCAAGGCTAGAGTGGTACTTGAGGTGGGTACAAAGCCCAAAGGATCAGCTTCTTTTGCGATGGAAGCATCCAAAACAAAGTCAGCTTGGCGAGCCAATGGCGAGTTCAAATTGCCTACCATTGCAATAATGGGACTATCGAATTGCTTGATAACGGCGAGCAGATTCAACAATTCCTGTGTGCTTCCGCTGCGGGATAGAACGATGGTAGGATCGCCATTGGAGTAAATTCCTAAATCGCCGTGTAGAGCTTCCGCGGGATGCAAATATACCGATCGTGTTCCGGTACTATTGAAGGTAGAACTCAATTTTTGAGCGATGTAGCCTGATTTACCAATGCCGGTAAAAACGACCTTGCCTTTATGATGCAAAATCAGATCTACCACCTTGCCAAATTCTTCTGAATCAAAGCGTTCATACAACCGACGTAAGCTGCTGATTTCTTCTTTGACAACTTTTTTACCAAAATCGCCCAAATTTTGCATATTCAAAACCTCAAGTTTGAATTTTTCTTGTGACACCAAGGGCACGCGCTCTCAGTATTCTTCACGTGATCTAAGTATAAACGCTTGCAATCTCTACAGTAAAAAGCCCGATCTTTTTTCTGTATTTCATAAGACGCTACATGTTTATTCTCTTGCACGCAATGATACCAAAAATAGAGTAACAGGAAAAGTACCAATGTCGCAATAAAATAATTTTCCATCACATCCGTTTCAAGGTTTCAAGTCCTAACAAATGTAATCCCGATTCCAACGTTGATAAGGTTGCTTTACACAAAAGAAGACGTAATTGCTTTACATTTTCATCTTCAACATTTACCTTATCGGCATTATAAAATCCGGAAAAACATCCCGCCAATTCAAATAAATAACGACATAACCAATGGGGTTTCAGTTCCTTCAACGACAAACTTAAAGCCATAGGAAACATCAGCAATTTATGCGCTAAAACACGTTCCGTTGCTGTTGTAAAGCCTTCCAAATCAGAAGGCAACTCTCCTGCCGTATCAACTTCTAAACCCATTTTGCGGAATATCGCATAGATTCTCGCGACGGCATAGAGCAGATACGGAGCGGTATTGCCATCGAAATTAATCATTTTATCCCATTCGAAGCGGTAATTGCCGGTACGTTCCTGCGACAAATCCGCATACTTTATGGATCCCAAACCTACCACTTCCGCGACATGTTGCTTTTCTTCTTCGGGCAAATCCGGACTTTTTTCACAAATCAGCTGATAAGCACGTTCTCTGGCTTCATCGAGCAATGTTTGCAGTTGAATCGGTTTACCTTCTCGGGTTTTGATCGCTTTACCATTGGCGTCCAAAACGGTACCAAAATAAACGTGGTACAGCTCTGGGACCGTTCGATGCTCTAATTCAAACCATTTTTTAACTGTCAAAAACAGCTGTTCAAAGTGATCGCGCTGACGACAATCGGTTACATAAACCATAGCATCCGCCTTGAAGTTTTCGGAACGATATAGGACGGTTGCTAAATCTGTTGTAGCGTAATTGGAAGCGCCATCCGATTTGCGGATAATGAACGGTTGCTTGCAAAAACGCGTATGTTCCGGATGAAAAACTACCAAAGCACCTTGGTCTTCAACTGCCAAATTAAGTTTCGTTAATGCCTTATAAATTTCATCTACTTTATCACGATAAAAGGATTCACCCAAGACGTAATCGAAGGTTACGCCCATGCGTTTGTAGATATTATCGAAACTTTTGTAAGAAATCTCGTTAATTTTCTGCCAAATCCGCAAATTTTCTTCATCGCCTTGTTGCAATTTGACCAACTCTCGACGCGCTTCCTCCAAGGCAACAGGATCTTCTTTGGTTTTTGCGCTACCTTCTTGATATAACCCCTCCAAGGTTTCTATCGCTTGCTCAGGATTCTCATCGAAATTATAACGCTTTTCCTTCACCTGCATCAATAGGATACCGAACTGCGTTCCCCAATCACCGACGTGGTTATCACGTATTACATTGCCACCGCCGAACCTTATAAAGCGCTGCAAAGCTTCACCAATTACCATCGAACGCAGATGCCCCACGTGCATACGCTTCGCAGTATTAGGAGAAGAGTAATCAATAACCACCGTTTTATCGGAAAATATCGAACGATAATGCCCTTGATAAGAGGTTTCTGTATGGAATGCCTTCAGCCAATTCAGCGCACCTGCATCCTTCAGCTTAAAATTCAAAAACCCTGGCCCCGCCATCTCGACATCAAATAGAGCCTCTTCTTTTTTGAAAGCTTCCATCAGCAATGATGCACCCTCCCTGGGATTTTCTTTCTTTCGCCCCAAGTACGACAAAACCCCATTCGCCTGAAAGTCGCCAAAGCGCTCATCTGCCGGTCGAATTTCAGGATCGAAATCTGAACCAAAAATAGGCAACGTTTGTGCCACCTGCATCAACTTATCTTGCAAATATCTCTCTAAAGAAAATTCCATCCTCTATAGAGAATTCTTTTTAAACCCTAAAGTCAAGGGGAAAGCACAGGAAGCTCTTGAGTTTCGATATTGAAAGGTATCGTTTAGCGTGCGTTTGTCCGAACTGGAAAATGATACGATACCTGTTGGGTACGCTGTATCATGTCCAATTTTCACATTTGGTGTAGAAATTTATCGATTTGCTCATTCCAATATTTTAAGAATTCATCTTTCGATACTTCAGGAACAGATTTATTTTTGTACTCCTGATATTCTACGATTATCAAATTTGTGTTTTTTAAGGATTTTACGGCCGCTTTAACATCTTCTAATTTATCTGCGCTATTATCCACAAACACAATAAGTTTGGGGACAATGGGAATCTTTTTTAGAAAACTAAGCAATATCTTCCCTTTTGAATTACGATTGGTCGCAATAATTCCATTTTTATAAACAGGATAACCTGAAATATACTCAGGAAATTTTGAGAACTCAAAATTTTGCAAATTATAATTATTAGTGATTTTAACGCCATTTTTCTCCAATAAATCCAAGTAAGCATCTGCGTTTTTTGCAAGAGCACTGGAACATACTAAAAAATTTACTTTGGCGTATTTTCCCAAAAACGATGGTAATGCGTTATTTATTAAGTTTTGGCTTGTGTTTGCCATCATACGAGAGAGCATCTTATCGGCTTGTTCATGGGAAAGCCGACTTATAATCGTCTTAAATTCCTGTTTGTTTTTATCGATGTTATTTTTATGCAAACATGAAACAAGTGGATACATAAGCGTATAATTAAAATCAAATACGACCAAAATATCTTCCGCTTTATATCCCGAATGCGACAGGATCTCATCAATTTGAGATAGATGGGTAGCTTGTTTATACTGCACTGTTGTGAGTGTCTCTCTCATGCACCCAAACAACAAACCCAACATAATCAAACTTATAGCACTTTTTATACGGTAACATATTTGGCTTTTGATTAACATCTTTTATAATAGGCTCTATAAATGAAGCGAACTTCCCGGTTCTATGATCGAATCTACATTCGCTTCTTTTTAGAGGCAAGATAAATTTTGCATCGGATGTAAGTTCAACTTTGAAGCGCAACTGCAACGCAAAAACGAAAATTCAAATGGGAGAATTGCTTGAAATCTTGGGCGCTCAGCAAGTACAATTGGGCGAGAGTTGAAGCGGAATTACGGATATGGGGCACGATGGTATAATTGCGAACGAGCGCAGCGGTTGAGCGAGGAACGGCGGGAAAATTCGAAAAAGCCGCGGATCGGCGAAAGAATCTGAAAAGAAGTGTTTCGTTTGTACAACGCCGATTGGAGTCCAGAGCAGATTTCAGGAGCGCTGAAATTGAGAAGTATTTTTGTGAACCATGAAACGATTTATCGCAGGATTTATGCGGAAATCAAGGCTGGACGGTTGGAATATAGATATCAAGCATAAGGGAACTTTTTGAAAAAAATTCCCCTTGAACCTTCAAAAACTTTCACTTGTAAGTTCAGCTTAGAAGTACTTTCCTTAGAAAACGCTATACTCACATCTCTCTTTGCTTTTTTCAATCTTTTACTCTAGCAGTTGCACTTCAATGTTGAAATTACATAAAAAATCATTTTTTACTTTACTTTTGAAAAATACGTATTATAATTAGACGCATGAAGTGTTTGTTTAGGATACTGATTGCTGTTGTAGGATGTTCTTTTATGAGTACGTCCTGGGGTTTACCTTCTATTGAAACACGTTTGGAAAAGAAGGATAAAAAGACCCTAAGTATTGGTTTCTTCCCGAATTTGACGCACGTACAAGCTCTTGTTGCGCAGGCGATGACGCGTCAAGGGAAGGGTTGGCTGGAACGTTATTTGCCTCAAAATGTAAAAATCGAGTGGCATCGATTTAATGCGGGGCCATCGGCGATGGAGAACTTGATTGCAGGTATTGTGGATGTGTCTTACGTGGGACCTAGTCCGGCATTGAACCTTTACGTGCGGACGAAGGGTAAGGATTGCCGTTTGTTGGCAGGTGCTGTGAAAGGTGGTTCTGGGTTGGTGCTTCAGAAAAAATTTAACGTGAGAAACGCAACCTCTTGGTCCGGTAAGCGCATTGCGACGCCACAATATGGCAATACGCAAGATATCGCTTGCAGGGCGTGGTTTAAGAAGCAAAACATAAAAAATGTTGCCCTTCTCCCAACCAGTAATCCCGATCAGCTAACGCTGTTTAGGAAGCAACAAATTGATGGTGCTTGGACGATAGAACCTTGGTTGTCTCGACTGGTGAACGAAATCGAAGGCAAAGTTTATCTGACGGATAATGACAGCTGGACAACAATTTTGGTAGGTTCGGCGAGCTTTTGCAGGAAATTTGATTCTTTGAAAACGCCATTGATCCAGGCGCATAAAGATTTGTCGCTATGGATAAAAGAGCATCTCGAAGAAGCGGCAATGCTGGTGCAAAGCGAAATGAAACATCAAACCTCGCTCGAATTCCCGCTAGAGCGCATAAAAACTACATTGCAGCACATCCAGATTGAGACAGAAGTAACCACGGAAAGTTTGCAAAAGTGGATCGATAACGCATGCGATATCGGGTTTTTGAAGCGCGAAAATATTGTCCCATTAGAGGGATTTATGCAGGAAGTTTTGAAGGAAAAAACTGCGGATTTGTGCGAAAAAACAGAAATAAAATCTGAAAAATCGGCAGTTATGGTTGAAAAAACTGAAAATACCGTAAAAGCCGATACAGGTACTGCTAAAGCCGACGCGGAAACGGTAGAGAAAACGTAAAAGCGAATGCGATATATCCTGAATATATTAGAGCATGTCTACGGGAGATAAAAGATTATAAAAGCATAAATCCTAAGGGAACTTTTTGTAAAAAGCTTCCCTTAAACCCTCAAAAACTTTTCTTATTTTGCAACCAGGTTGCAAAATGACCGGGGTGCAGGGCCGCTGCCCTGCTTTTAAGGGAGGTTGAGGATTTTTTACAAAAAATCCTTCAAAAACGTAATATTTCTAGCTTATGTAGACACACTTTAGGGAAGATCTAAAGAAAACATTGACATGGAGTGTGCCTGCGTGACATAAGGGCATTGCTTCTTGAGAGGTTTTTGTAAAAAGTTTTGGGGAGGTCGTAAGTTTTACGTTTCTGAAAAAATGAAAGCTTTTCTTAAGACAACCCTATCGTAAACCGAATGCCCAGCCCTCCTTAGAAGAAATGGCGCTCTCGCCGGGACTCGAACCCGGATCTTCGGCTTCGGAGGCCAACGCTCTATCCGACTGAACTACGAGAGCACGCTTCCTATGAGACAAGAATTCGAAGGCTCTGTCAATGTTGAAAATAGATTTCCTATAAATTCAATCTTGATATCTAGAGCGTGTCTAGGGGAGGTAAAAGATTATAAAAGCATAAACGCTAAGGGAACTTTTTGTAAAAAGTTCCCCTTAACCCATCAAAAACTTTTCTTTGTTTTGCAACGGCGTTGCAAAATGACTGGGAGTATGGGCTCTGCCTTGCTTTTAAGGGAGGTTGAGGAATTTTTACAAAAAATCCTTCAAAACATTCATCGTCTGAATTTACCGATCATAAAACCATCGTAAATCGCTTGAACGCGCCGGTGTATTTTTCCCATCCACACAGCCCTTGGGAACGCGGAACCAACGAGAATACGAACCGCTTACTGTGGCAGTATTTCCCGAAAAAAACGAAGGGCGTTTACACCGAAGATACCTCGCGGATTGCCGACAAAAAATTAACACTAGGTCTAGAAAGTGTTGCAACTTTTCTTCTCCAGCGCAACATTTTCCCCGTTGTCTGAAACTTTTACATGGGGAGGTTGCACTTCAAAATTGAACTTACATTCACACAAATTTTTGATTGCAATGGATGAAAAAATGGCTGATAATGGGAGCATGGAATTGTTAGAAGGTTATCAGCGGTTGTGCGAGACGGTGCAGAATCTTTTGATTCAAGAAAGTACGGCATTGAAGCAAGGCGAGCTACCTTCTCCGGAGTTGTTGCAGAAAAAAGCCGATTTGTTGCCGCAACTGGAGGCGGGAGTTCAAGCGCTGAAGACGGTCGACAAGCTTCTTCCGGAAGACAAGAAAATTGTTCAAAAGATTCAGCAAAAGATCATGAAGATGTTGATGTTGGATCAGGAGAATGAAAAGTTGCTTTTATCTCTGCAGATGTCACAGCAATTATCATCTAATCGCGGCAAGGTTAGTTCCGATTTATTGAAAAGTTTGTATGGGAAGAATTGACGCATGTTAATCGATGCCCATTGCCACTTAGATCATCTCTCTGAAGACGACGCAAATGCGTTTTTGGAGCATTTATCCGAAAAAAATTTGCAAGCGCTGGTAGCTTGTGGTGCAAAAGCAGCCGATTGGGACTTTTACAAAAATCTGTCCCATACATTTTCCTCACTAAAAGTTTGTTACGGAATTCATCCATTAGAAATTACGGAAGATTGGGAAAAGGATTTGGATTTTTTGGAAAAATTCATCCCACAAGGGATTGCCGTTGGGGAAATTGGTTTGGATTTTCATGGTATTTTTCAGCAAGCCTATATTCCGCAAATGAAATTGCAGATGAAGGTTTTCGAACGTCAATTGCGTTTGGCTAAAAAGTTCGATTTGCCGGTTGTGATTCATTGCCGCGATGCCTTCCCGATATTGAAAGAAATCCTCATCTATTCGCAATTCCCACTGCAGCGTGTTATGTTTCATTGCTTTGTTGAAGATCTCGAAGCGGCTCAGTGGATAGAAGCTCAAGGCGGATATGTATCGTATTCGGGGGTTTTAACCTTCAAAAAACCCGGTCATACTGTAGAAACCGCAAAACAGTTTCCGCTGGATCGCATTTTTGTAGAAACCGATAGCCCCTATTTAGCCCCAGTTCCCTTTCGTGGTAAACAAAACTCACCGGAATTGGTACGCTATGTCGCACAGAAGCTTGCTGAAATAAAAAACATTCCCCTAGAGGAATGTATCCAAATTACTGCGAACAATACACGGCGTTTTTTCAAATTTTGAGGCTTCTACAACCGTTGAACTTACAAAAGAATTCTAAAGCGTGTCTACGAAAGATGAAATTTATACGAAAATAAGATGCAAGGGAACTTTTTGAAAAAAGTTTCCCTTAACCCCTCAAAAACTTTTACTTATTTTGCAACATTGTTGCAAAATGAATAAAAGTTTTAAGGGAGTTTGAGGGATTTTTTACAAAAAATCTCTCAAAATTTCAACTTTTTATCTCCCATAGACGCACTCTAAGAAGCGTACCTGAATATTCTGTCTTGAGACGCTACTCAAAAACCATATGTTTTTTTGAATATTGCCTTGCAAAATATCCGAAAATCAAACAGTCTACGTTCTATGTGCGGAATCGCTGGCTTATGTGATTTTTCTAAAAATCAGATCAATACTAACGAGATTGAGCTGATGGTGAAAGCGCTTAAACATCGCGGGCCAGACGATAACGGTATTTGGACGGAACATAATGTAGCGCTTGGTCAAACGCGTTTGTCTATCGTAGATTTGAAGCCTACGGGGCATCAACCGATGATTTCAAACAATGGACGCTATGTTCTTGTTTTCAATGGTGAAATTTATAACTACAAAGAATTAGCTCAACAACTTCAAAAAGAAGGAGTTCTGTTTGAACCAACCGGAGACACACGCGTTTTATTGGAAGCTTGTGCCCATTGGGGGGTTGAAAAAACACTACCTAGATTGAACGGAATGTTTGCATTGGGTTTATACGATAGAGCGGAAAAAACTTTGGTCGTTGCCCGCGATAGATTCGGAGAAAAACCGCTTTATTACACATATGATGGTTGTAAATTTGCCTTCGCGTCGGAATTAAAAGCATTAAAAAAAGTTTCCTTTTTTAATTCTAAAATAGATGAAGAGGCACTTGCGTTGTATTTACGCTTTAATTATATCCCCTGCCCCTATTCTATATACGAAAGCTGTAGAAAATTATTTCCGGGACATTATTTGATCATAAAGGACAAGGGTTGTGAGAATAAATGTTATTACAGCTTGAAGACTGCTTTTGATCGTCGGACGTTGTTGAATTTGCCGGAGGAGGAACTCATCAATACTTTAGATGCGAAACTTCAGAACTCGGTAAAAGATAGGATGATTTGCGAGGTCCCTATTGGAGCTTTTCTTTCCGGTGGAATAGATTCTTCTTTGATGGTTGCATTGATGCAAACTCAAAGTAAAGCGCCTATCAAAACATTTACGGTAGGTTTTAAAGGTGATTACTGCGATGAGAGCAAATACGCAGAAGCTATTGCGAAGTATTTGAAAACGGACCACACAACGGTGTATATCCTTCCTGAAGAATTATGGGAAAGTGCTACGGAAGCTGTAGATGCCTATGATGAACCTTTTGGAG
Source organism: Verrucomicrobia bacterium UBA1183 (assembly GCA_002309885.1). Classification (GTDB taxonomy): domain Bacteria; phylum Verrucomicrobiota; class Verrucomicrobiia; order Opitutales; family UBA9783; genus UBA1183. Next base: position 39,543 of record DBYP01000015.1, on the reverse strand, counting down.
ATGCTTCTGCAATTGGGACTTATGTTTTATCAAAACAATTCAAAAAACACGTAACTGTAGCCATTGGAGGAGACGGAGGGGATGAATTATTTTTGGGATATCATCGACACAAATGGCTTCCCTATCTTTCCGGAATTGGTAAATGGTTTCCAAATTCTTTTTTAAAATTTTGCGAAAAAACCAACGATGTATTGTTTTCTTGCCGTCGGCCTATTTTGCATACGCAACTGAACAAAGGATTGCATTCTTTAAAAGCGAAACATTTCATAGAGGCTTATATAAATTCCGTATCTTATTGGTCTACTAGGACAAACCTCTCAAATACTTGGTTCCATGAGAATGAAAGCTTAGGATGCAACGCAGAACAGGTGTCCTACCTTGATTTACGCACATTTCTTCACGATGATGTCTTGTGTAAAGTAGATCGAGCGAGTATGGCCGTCGGTTTAGAAACAAGAGCACCTTTCTTAGATTACAAATTGTCAGAATTTGCAATGGCGATCCCATTGAATCAAAAATTTAAGAATCATGATAAAAAATATCTTTTAAAACGTGTTCTGAGCAAATACATCCCTCAGTCGTTATGGGATCGCCCCAAAATGGGCTTCGGAATGCCGCTCGCTCAAGCTCTACGGACATCCTTGAAAATGGATTTTGATAATTTGCTTAAAAAAGATACCGTTCTATGGAAATATTTAGCCAAATCCCAAGTTCAACGTTTATGGAACGAGCACTTGATTAATGCTCAAAATAATGAACTTTTGCTTTGGAATTTTTACGTCGCTCAAAGATTTCTGCTGAAATAAAAAAAGTAAACTTTTGCAAGAGCGTCCAATATACTCCCCTACCCTATTCCATTTCTCGCTTGACACGAATTGTCAGTCAAAGTAGCATTGTTGCTTGTTTGCTGATAAAAAATGAAGGCGACCAATTTTTTGTTTTATTTGCTATTGTTAATTTGTGCGCTGAATACCACCCACAATGCGGTCTATAATCAATGCGTTTTGTTTATCAATCAAGATTTGCTAGGAACACAATATCAACTCAAATTGACGTTGTCGGTCTACTTTTGCGCGATATTTTTTATTCGATGTGTTATTGGAACCATCGCCGACAATTGCAGTGGTAAGAAATGTATGTTCGTAGCGCTTTTGGTGGCGCTTTTGGGACATACGCTCGCAGGCTATGCCAACAGCATTGAAATGTTCATCGTAGCACGTTTTATCCAAGGTTTGGGTTTAGGTGGTGGGCAGGTACTGGGATTGGTTTTGTTGATGCAGGTCTTTACGCAAAAAAGCCGAGCGTCTATCATTGCCGCTGAACAGGTGTTGTTTTCGCTGGCATCCGTTTGCTTGCCGTTGATGGGTAATCTCTTTTCGGCGTATTTATCGTGGCGATTAACCTACGTGGCTTATTTTTCCATAACCGCTTTTGCTATCTTTTACTTCACGGTTTATCAAAGAGAAAGCATTGCAGTACAAACCCCTATCGAAAATTTTACGGTACCGACCTCGACGCAAAGAAAGCATGTGTTGTTGAATGGCGCATTCTTACTACCCACATTCATGGCTTGTTTTTCTATCTCGGGATATATTTTGTGGGGAAGTTATTTCAGCCTTTTAGTGCATCATTACGATATTGAGTTGAAATATTTGCTGATGTATCAACTGTTACCCATTGTTCCCTATTTCACCTGCTCCCTTTTGTTTAAACGATTGACGGCACACTTATCGCGTCCAGAACTTTACCGGCGCATATTTGTGTTCCAACTAGGCGCATGGAGTATCATATGCCTGTTATTTTTGTGGGATAAAAGCAGTGGTAGTTTTAAATTTATGCTGCTTTTGCCGATTCTACTGCACAACATTGCCGGATCGTTTTTCCGTCCATTGATGCAAGAAAAAGCGTTAAATTCAGTACCCAATAACAAGATCGGTGCTGCCAGTTCATTTATTTCCATCTGTCAGGTCGGTGTCAATGCGGTATTTGCTATCGTAATCAACTGCATGAAGGATTTTTTACCAACGTTCGTGGGCATACAACTTTTCATTGGGTCGGTCATCCTGCTTTACATATTGGGCACTCGCAGTTGTTGTGTCGATAAAGTGTAAAAATAGGTTTGACTTCTGGGCGTAAGTAAACGATGTTTAGAAATCAAATGATCGATATCCGCATCGAAAATATCGTTAAAAATTTTGGTAACGTTACGGCGTTGGACAAAATCAACCTCCACGTTAACGCGGGTGAGCTTTTCTTCCTTTTGGGCCCCAGTGGTTGTGGCAAAACGACGTTATTGCGTTTGCTCGCGGGTTTCTATCAGCCGGATGAAGGAAAAATCTTCTTCGGCGAAAAAGAAGTTTCTTCTCTCCCACCGCACAAGCGTAAAACTGGAATGGTTTTTCAAAGTTATGCGCTATGGCCTCACATGACGGTTGCGCAAAATGTCGCGTTCGGTCTACAACAAAAGAAGCTGCCTTCCAAAGAAATCAAGGAGAAGGTTGAAGAAGCCTTGGTTTCGGTAAGGATGGAACCTTATGCCAGTCGCAAGCCTAACGAGTTGTCGGGTGGTCAACAACAGCGTGTTGCATTGGCGCGCGCGTTGGCCGTTCGTCCCAAGTGTTTATTGTTAGATGAACCGCTTTCCAATTTGGATGCCAAACTTCGCGTTGAGATGCGTACCGAGATTCGTCGTATTTGTAAGGAATTTCAGCTGACAACTATTTATGTAACGCACGATCAAACCGAAGCGTTATCGATTGCAGATCGTATCGCGATTTTTTCGAAAGGACATGTGGAGCAAATTGGCAATCCGCTGGAAGTTTACAAGCGCCCCAACAATCAGTTTGTTGCTCACTTTTTAGGTGAAACCAACTTTATTCCCGGAACTGTCGTTTCGACAAAAGACAACGAAGTTTATGTCAAAACTGCTATCGGTGATTATCGTGGCTTATGGCACTTGAAAGCCGCTGTTCCGAATGCCGGAGAGAATGTTATTCTTTCAATCCGCCCGGAAGCATTGCGCTTGAAGCCCTACGGTTCATCGGAAAACTCGACCGACGGAATGATTGGGCAAACGACGTATTATGGCGAGGTTGCGCACTACGATTTTATAAAAAATGGGGTCACATTGCGAATTTCTGAATTGAATCCAAGGCACATCGATCACAGCTTGCAACGGGGACTTTTCGCGAATGTTGTCACCGAGGACGTGGTTGTATTACCGTTTGAAAGGGCATGAAAAGGTACATTTATATCTTGGGAGCTATCGCGATCGTTATCGCCTTGCCGCTCGTTTTTAAACGCACTAATTTAGCCCTTCCAACCCAAGCCGATGATACACTTGTCATTATCACACCTCACAATGAATCCATACGTTTGGAGATGGATTTGGGCTTTCGTGAGTGGTATTTGAAAAAGACCGGACGAACGGTTGCCATCGATTGGCGCGTTCCTGGAAGTACCGGCGATATTGTCCGTTATATCAATTCCATGTTCGTCAACGCATTTCGGGTTTATTGGGAAAATACGTTACAAAGAAAATGGTCCAGCAAGATTCAAGAAGGTTTTACGCAACTTCATCCTGGCGATCCAGAGGGACAAGAAGCTCGTAATGCGTTCCTGCATTCGGATATTGGCTGCGGTATCGATTTGTTTTTTGGCGGTGGGGTTGTAGAACACAAGCGTGAATCCGATATGGGGCACGTTGTTTCGTCTGGCGTCGTAGAATCGCATCCGGAGATTTTTTGCGATTACTGTATTCCGCTACATCTGTCGGGTGACATTTTGTGGGACCCCAAAGGAACTTGGATCGGAACCTCCCTATCCAGTTTTGGCATCATGTATAATACCGACCGCATTTCGGATTTGAAGTTCGAAAAAGACCCAACACAATGGGTAGATTTGATATCCCATAAATTGTATCGTCAAATTGCCATGGTGGATCCGATGCAGAGCAGTGTGGTCATCAAATGTCTCGAAATGATTTTGCAACAACAGATGAAATTTGTCCGTTCGGATATTTTATCTAGGACAGGTCGCAATGAATTGACTGAAGATGAATTGCACGAGGTACTCAATAAAGGTTGGCTAAACGGATTAAAAATTATCCAAAAGATTATGGCAAATGCACGTTATTTCACGGACAATTCCGTAACGACCGTTTGGGATGTCTGCATGGGGAATTGTAGTGTGGGTATTGTAGTTGATTTTTATGGTCGCCATCAGCGCGAATTAACCCGTTCACGTGGGGGATCCGATCGATTACGTTTTGTGCTACCCAAAGGAGGCTCTTGTATTTCACCCGATCCCATAGCAATGTTCCGCGGTGCTCCACACCGGTCGGTGGCGCAGGCTTTTATTGAATATGTGGTTTCTGCGGAAGGACAAGAGCGTATTGGTTTTAAAACCGGAACGCCCCACGGTCCGCAATACTATGCACTGCATCGTACGCCCATGCGCAAAGATTTTTACAAAGAAGAAAAGCAAAAATACATGTCTACACCCGACATGAATCCATTTTCAGAGGAAGATGAGTTTCCTTATCAGCCGCAATGGACCGGGACGGCGTTCGGAGCTATTCGGATGCTATCTAAAGTTCTGTTTATGGATCCCTTTACCGAGCTTTCGAAAGCCTGGAAAGCCATTATTGATGCTGAAAAAGAAGGCCGATTGGAACAATCACAACGCGCCGAAGCGGTTTTGTCGGATCTGGACGAACTCAGTTACGATTGGGTTTTCAAAACATTGAATCCCATTTTGAAGGCTAAAAATCCGCTGCTTAAGATACGTCTCGAAACAGAATTGACACAAAAATACAGAGATAAGTACCTCGCCGCTTACAAAATTGCCACGGGAAAATAAATGTTCATCATACCTAAACTGATACCGCAGGAACGCTTAAGTCAAGAGCGAATGCGGGTACGTGATGCTGGCAAACGGTTGGTCTTAACCAATGGTTGTTTTGATTTGTTGCATGCAGGACACATTTATGCGTTGGAACAAGCCGCACAACAAGGTGATGTGCTTTGGGTTGGCGTAAATTCCGATAGTAGCGTTCGACGATTAAAGGGGGCAACGCGTCCCATTTACAATCAAGATGCCCGCTTATACCTATTGAATGCGCTTCAGTGTGTCTCAGGTTTGTTCCTTTTCGATGGCGATAACCTTGCTCCCGAAATAGAGATTATTCAGCCCGATGTCTACGTTAAATCGGGCGACTACACGTTGGACAAATTGAATCCCGACGAACGTCAAGCTCTGTTAGCTGCTCAATCCCAAATCGTCTTCGCGCCTTTCTTAAAAGGCTGGAGCACCACACACACGATCGAACAATTAGAGCGTGTAAAAAATTAAAGGAAACAAGAGGATAAATCTAAGGAAACTTTTTGAAAAAAGTTCCCTTAGGCCCTCAAAAACTTTTTCATTTTCGCAACGGAGTTGCAAAAAAATAAAGGATTTAAGAGACTTTCAGGGATTTTTTACAAAAAATCTTTCAAAACTTTTTGAAAAAATTCACAAAAAAAGGGAACCGAAGTTCCCTTCTTGTTTTTTTGTTGTGTTGTTTTAATTAAGCAATCGTGATCGTTTTTTCCAAATAAACATCCTGGACGGCGTGCAACAATTCGACACCCTCGTTGAATGGCTTCTGGAAAGCCTTACGACCCAAGATAAGTCCCATACCACCGGCACGTTTGTTGGTAACCGCGGTTGCGATAGCATCCATAAAGTCGTTGTTACCCGAAGCTCCTCCGGAGTTGATCAAGCCAACACGTCCCATATAACCATTCGCAACTTGATAACGGGTCAAATCGATCGGGTGATCTGTGGTCAATTCGGAGTAAACTTTATCGTGTGTCTTACCGAACTTAGGCAAAGCCTTGAATCCACCGTTATTGGTTGGCAATTTCTGCTTAACGATATCGGCACCCAAAGTTGCACCCAAATGGTTTGCTTGTCCGGTCAAATCCGCACTTGTATGATAATCTTTATCCGCTTTGAAGCTTGGATTACGCAGATAGCACCAAAGGATAGTTGCCAAACCTAATTCATGAGCACGGGCAAATGCCGCACTGGTTTCCTCGATTTGACGACTGGATTCAGCCGATCCGAAGTAAATCGTTGCACCTACAGCAACGGCTCCCATATCCAACGCTTGTTCGACCTCTGCAAAATAGATTTGGTCGAATTTGTTGGGATACGTCAATAGCTCATTGTGATTCAATTTTACAATAAAAGGAATCTTGTGAGCATACTTACGGGCGACACTTGAAAGCACACCGTACGTGGAAGCGATACCGTTGCAACCACCTTCGATAGCTAAACGTACCAAATTTTCAGGATCGAAATAATCCGGGTTGGGTGCGAAGCTAGCACCTGCAGAGTGCTCGACACCTTGATCGACCGGCAAAATGGAAATGTACCCTGTGTTTGCCAAGCGTCCATGATTCCGTAAACGCGTCAAGCTGTTTAAGACCTGATTCGAACGATCGCTGTTCATGAAAACCTGATCGACGAAATCCGGATTGGGCAACGCCAACTTTTCCTTGGCGATGGTTTTACAAACGTGTTGGGTCAAATACCCTTTATCTTGATCCAAGAACTGCTGAATGTATTTGTTCATATCTTAATATAATAACGGATTTTTCTGAAAAGTCTGTAGTTTTTTTTACAAATTTTTTTATTTTTGTAGAAACTCCATAAAAAAGTACAGGCAAGGGATGTACTTCTTGCCTGTTAACCGAAGCTCTAGTGAACCTGTTAATCGTTCCATTCTTCACTATCTTCTTGAGTTTCTTCCTGAGTCACTGGTATCCGTTTACTAAGAATATCTACTACATCTTGGCCTTGCTCTTTAGGGGTTGGGGCCTTATCAGCAAGTACCCTGTCTCGCGCTGATTTAAGATTACCCTTGTCGAATTCTCTGACATTCCTCATCAAATTACCAAAATCTGGGGCAGGTTTTTTACTACCTACAACAGGGGCTTCCTCAGCAACTGGTGCGCTATTAGAGCGTGGAATTGCCGGAGAAGGTGACGAGGGTAACGGTACGCTATTAGAGCGATCCACAATAGGTTCAAGTGAGGTATCTGCAGGCGTTGCTGGATTGCTTGTTGTTTGAGGAGAAGAAGGTTTACCATCGTTAAGCCAATCATCGTTATCATCGCCGTCATCGTCAGTATCGTCTGCCACTGCTCCCCGTCTCATATTTAATACATTGTTTAATTTACCGCGAAAGTCATCGCCAGCAGATTCCTCATTTTTTGGTTTTTCAGCATCTTTTCTGTCCTGTACTGGGTCAAGGTTTGTCCCTTGTCTGATTGCCGCCATTAGTTCACTTTGTTGATCTAACGGTTTAGGAGAAGGCGGTGGTGTTTTTTTGAGATGCACCTCACTTATATCGCTAGGTTTTTCACTTTGCCCTACAGGAGTACTTGGAGCCGATGGTGGCGGCGGTGCTGGTGGAGCAACGGGGGCTACAGGGGCACTGGAAACTTCTGGTTGCGGAGCCAATGGAGCTTCAGGCGCTTGCGAGGTTGGTTCGGGCTTTACGCTGACTGAATCTGCGGGAGCCTCTTTCGAAGCAACTGGAGCCGGTGGCGGCGTGGGTGTTTGTTGTGCAACAGGAACCTCTACAGAAATGGTCTCGCTAGCTGGTATTGCCACTGCAGGTTCGGATGTCGTAGGTGCGTGAGACGTCTCACCGAGATTCTGTGCACTAGAGGAAGGTGTTTCTTCTTCCTCATGCAGCTGAAGAGATTCTGGCTTAGAAGTAGCCTCCTTTGCTTCAGGTACAGATTCCTGCGAAACTTGGGACGCAGCAGTTTGCGGAATTATGGAACTTTCTACCTGTGGCGTTGGATTGGCATTAACAGGGATTTCTTCTTCTGTCGCAACCGTCGGGGGCGTGGTTGGTTCTGGAGCAAGGGTAACGCGGACAGGTTCTTCAGCAACTTTTTCTGCTTCAACGGCAGGTTCTTGCTTCTGAGGTGTCTCCTGTACCTGGGATGTCTCGGCTGTCTCATAACTTACGCGTGTTGTTTCGACCTCCGGAGTTGTGATGGTTTCTTTTTGGGGAGTAGCGACAGGTACTTGAGGTTTTGTTTCATCCTCTGGAGTTGTTTTTTCGTAAACAACGGGGGGAGTTGAGTTTAAGTCCGTTGGAGTAGAATCTGGTGACGCTTGTACATTTCTATCGGAAGTATTTGTTCTATCCGACATGGATTTTTTATCAAATAAATTCTTGAATAAGTTTGTTACCGGCGAAAATAATCTCTGAAAAAATCTTCCGATTTTCCCAAAGAAGGAAGCTTTTTCGGTCTGATGTACTTCATCAGGTAGGTTAGGTTGCTCCGGGGGCTGCTGCAAAGAAGGTGTATTAATTTTCATACTATATAATAATAACGGTATTTTTTACAAAAATTTCAGTATTAATTACAAAAATACGTGTTTTTCTCTTGAATTTCAGTTTTGGCCTTTCGATTGTACTGCATCGGGGGAGGCAGAAACAACACGTCTTCCTATTGCTTTTGCAGAAAGGGATTTACCTGCATGCAAATTATTTATATCTATAGCGCTTTTATTATCAACCGAAATACCTGAAAACGCATCGTTTTCGTTGACCGCAGTCGGTTGACTTACTCCATCGATTCTTCCTGTATCTATGCTCATAACACTTCCAAGAGAAGCATATTTTATACCAATTCTCCCCTTTATGCTACATTTTAGACCTTTCTTTCGGCAAATTTATTCATCTTTTATCTTGCAAAAAGAGCTATTCGGTGCTGTAGATGGTGAATATGCCAACTTATGATTACAAATGTAGTAAATGCGGACAATCCTTCGAAATTTTCCATTCGATGAGTGAGCCCGCGCGGACCATTTGCCCTAATTGTAAAGAACCGGCATTGCAGCGGATGATCGGCGAGGGTTCCGGAATTATATTTAAAGGACACGGTTTTTATGAAACGGATTTTAAACATGATTCGTCATGTGCATGCGGATGCGGTAAATCGCATTCGGGTTCGTGCCCTCACAAATCTTAAATCCAACGATCCTCGAACTGCTTTCAACGTTTTATCCAAGTATAAACTTAAGTACGTTGAAGTTGGGCCCTCCTCTTATGTTTTAATAAATGCGGTTGCGCTTCCTACCGTATGCCTGGAACGTTTGCAAGCAGCAACAGATGCGCATTGGGCATTAGCCCATAACACAAAAGATTTATCTTTTCTGCAAAATAAATTCAGCAACCCATTGATCGAAGAGCTATTGCAGAAAGCTTTTACGTTAGGTGCTTCAGACATTTTTTTGACGAAAAGCAATACCGGAACCGCCATTTGTTTTCGCCATAAGCGTCAGCTGAAATTCTATCAAAATTTTGAGCAGGATAAGTATGGACATTTGCTGAAAAGCTTACTTGTTTTGGCTGGGCAAACAATCAACGACAGCCTCAGGCCTTACGAAGGTCATTTCCGGTATAAATTCCATGGAAAGCAGTTGTTCTGTCGACTATCATTTGTGGCCAGTCCTGTTTCACAAAGTCTTGTATTGCGGCTATTGAGCGAGGATTTATTTCCATTCGATTATAGTAAATTGCACCTACCTAATGAGCTACAGCATTTCTTGCAAAATTATTGCGAACAAGCGAATCTTTCTGGTATGGTACTCATATCGGGGCCAACCGGAAGCGGGAAAACAACGACCGCTTATGCTTTAGCGAAGTTATTACGTAAAAATCATCGAAAAATTATTTCCATCGAAGATCCTATAGAAGCTGAACAAGAAGATATGATTCAAACAGAGATCCGTCCACATCTCGGATATACCTTCGACAACGCGCTGAAAGCTGTTTTGCGCCAAGATCCCAACGTTATTCTTCTGGGAGAAATTCGTGATGCAGAAACCGCAAAAGCCGCATTTTATGCTTCTTTGTCGGGATATCTGGTTATAACAACGCTCCACGCAGAACTTTTAGACACCGTTCCTCTGCGTTGTAACGAGTTAGGAATCGATTTCAACGTGTTTAAAGATAACGTAAAACTGCAAATTCATCAATATTGGTGCCCATCAGAAAATACGCCACGTTTTGAATGGAGGTGTCATTTATGAAAGTTTTGAGGATTTTATTAATTACAATCTACTTATCTGTATCTTACACAAAAGCACATGACTTATTTCGCCCACTTCCAGTTAATGAGCAACAAGATTGGGTTCTTTTGAAATGGGCCCCTGTTCCGTTTCGTGTGCAATATCACGGCTTCGTGGAATCCTCTAAACTCTATCGCTACCTCTTTGTGGTCGATGGGGAAATGGTTTATCTACAACCTAATGAAATTGCTCAGCAGCAGTTCATTTTAAAGCAAGTTCTTCTAGGCGGCCAGCAGGTAGTTATCGAAGATATGTTGACCAACGAATTGCGGGTTCTGAAGTCGGGTGAAACTTCTTATATTCCGAATAAATTTAATTGTGTGTTATTAGAGGGAAAGACAGGGATACAGTTTCCCTTTTCGGATACAAAAAATTGCTATAAAACAGACAATAGAGAGCTCTTTGTTTCGCAAAAAGGCTCCAATTTACACGTTTGGGAAATCACGAAGGCTCAAGAGCCTATGCTTTATGTGTTTTCCACAAAATTATCAAAATAACGTTTTTAATAATTGCTGCACCGGAGAGGCTTTTTCTTGAGATTCCGGTTTTGCATTGCGCGCAGATGTTACCAAATCTACCAACGCGGTGTAGTCCGGTTTACCCAACGTTCCGCCAATCTTGCAATTGGGACCGATTCCATACCCGTTTTTATCTTTTTGTGTTGAATCGAATGAAAAATAATTTGCAAACGGGCTATCGGAAGGCGCACTAAATTTTAAGGAACATGACAAAGGCTGTTGCGCATATTCCAAATCGGGTTTCATGCCGATATGTCCCTCCAAAGAAATCGCTAAATCATGGTTGACTGCTCGACCGTTACAAACGATTTCCTCTGTAATATCTCGCGAGCATGAGCAAGTAATTTCGTTAATCGGAATCCCTTGGATATAAGAAGTTAGGAATCCAACTGCCCCCATTCCGGAAACGTTCGCGCTCAACAGCAATCCCAATGTAGAAGCAATTCCGCCGATGGCCTGGCCAGCTTTATTGGATGAATTAAAGATCTTATAATAACCATCCTTGCAACTCATATCGCAAGAACCATACCAAGAGTAAGGCTTGCCAAGATCGCCAGAAAGATTCATCTTCATGGCCAATTTGCCCGAAAATTGCCCATATTTATCCAAAGGATAGCCGATACCTCTAGGAACCTTCGATAGCCAATTTACATCGATGTCGGCGCCATTCGCAGAGATTTCCAAATGATCGTTTTTAGTGCTGTAATCTGACTTTAATGCAATGTTCCCCGAACACAACGTGCCCTTCAAATCTTCAACGCGGACAGCATCTTTCTTAACAGCGATGGTGCCGCTTAAATTCTCTAAGAACGGTATGTCAGTATGGATCGATTTGAAATTCAGATGTACCGAACCCTGGATCGGAAGTTCTTTTTGAGATTTTTTCTCTACTTTTTCAGCTTTAACCGCTGAATTTGATGATTGTTTAATTGCAGCAATTTCGCTGGTTTTCAGTCCATCATTTTTCGTTGATTTTTGATTGATAAGTTCACTGCCTAGCAGCTTCAATTCCTCATAACACTGAAGCAGATCGCCAATAAATAGATGTTCGCTATTCACTTGGCAATCAATGGTGCCATTTTTATCCCAAGTTGTATCAGCATAAATATCGCTCGAATGCGTGCGGGACTGTAGCTCAACCGAAGTCTTTACCAACGGTTTTTCCGCTTGTTTGTAAGAGGATTTGGCTTCTAGCGTAAAATTCGATCCTAGCGATTGGCAACGTAGCCGACCATTGGCTTCCGCTTGCTTTTCATTGAAAATCCAATGGCTGTTGAATTCACCCACAAACCCCGGATATTTAAGCATCAGCGGTTGTGCGCATAGTTTATCTACATTAAATACGATTTGTCCTTGGTTTGCTTCTATCTTTGATTTAACGCCTTGTAGGGCGCAATTGCCGGACAACAGAGGCTGATTTTCATCATCCGAAACGATATTCGCTTTGGCCAAATTAACGGACCAGTTGAAGTGTTCATCGCAATTTCCCTTAAAATCCAACAAAATACGATTCAGCGACAGCCGTTCTTCACCACCCGCACGCCATTTGAAGTTGGAAATGCTTAACGGAACTTCTGAATTGCATTGTAGCTTATTATCGGCCTTTTTAAGGGAAAACTGACCATTACATACTCCGGATAATGCATAAGGGACATACTGTATGAAATCCAAGGGATAATTTTGAGCCACAAAAGAAGCGATATTACCCTTTTGAGTTTTCTTCCAACATGCCTCTGAGAAACACAAGGGTTGTTCTGTATTTAATTCCATAACAACCGTCTTGTCGGCACTCGAAGTCAACGAAAACTTCAGCTGATTTACCAACAAATTTTCTTTTTTATAATCAAAATTATAGTTTAACTTTGCTAACAAATTGGGATCCAGTTTTACACCTAAAGGTTCCAGTACTAACAAATCCTTTGCCCAGCTGTTGTCTAGAGAAAATACACCCTCTCCCGAAATAGCCTTATCTTTGAAATCGATGTAGCCTTTAGGGGAAAATTTGAAGAACGAAACATGCTTAGCGTCGCTGGCACTCCAATTCATGTCGTAATTTATCTTTTCGAAATCCTGATTTAATGCGCATTTTTCGCTTAAACGAAGCGTAACATCTTTGATACATACCGCCTCGTCTTTTTTCAGTTGACGAATTTGTGCGCATATCGGTTGAAACGTAGCGATTGTCCAGCGCTTTTCTTCGGCATTCCAACCTACATTTACGTTACCTGATTGCAAATTCCCAGCGATTTGAAATCCGTATTGTTTCAGGTAAGGATTGAAAACTTCGAACGGCATTTCGTAAAAATTAATTTCGAAAATTTGAGAATCTTCTTTCGAAGGCAATCCAAATTTATTGCCTTTATAAATATAGGTCAAAGGATGCAAAGAGGTTACATCTAAGAACAGGCGTGATGCACCCTTTTCTTTTAAAACAAATTTATATTGTTTCAAATCTAATTCCTTGGTGCCGATATCCGCATCTAATTGCGCTTTAAAACTTAAGCACGGCAGCGATTTTAAAGAAGGATGTACAGACTCAAAATGCTTCCCCCAAGCGCTTAAATTGGTATGGGTGCTCCAAACCTGATGCTTCCGATTGAAAACGCAATTACCTTCCGTTAGAATCGATAAGATGGGTCGTGAGGATACATTCAAGAATTTAAGCATGCTGTGATCAAAAAAGCCCTGCCACTTGAAATCGTAAACTCTATCCGAATCTTTTACACACTCACCTGTAAGCAAGAAATCATTGGCTTGGCCACAGTGGATTTCTGCTTTTATCTCTTCTTTGGTGGTTGATGCGGTTCCATCAATAATACCATTGAAATTTAGCCGCGGATAATGTGTCCTTTTGCGTGATGTCCTGATCTCTCCTGAGCAACGTATTTTTTCCCAAGCACCTTTTTTGCTCGCTTGTAACAAAAACTCTCCGTGCGTTGCGATATTTATCTGTTGAGGAAGTGTTATCTTCCCGCTATAGCGAAAAGTCCCTGTTTGTCCCGGATGTAAGTCTTGCAAGCTTAGATGTCCCTCTTTCAAATGGATGCCTTTCGTTTCAAATGCTAAATTTAAACCAACCGATGCAACATCCAGTTTTATAGGGCTCTGCAAACTTTTTAAAATACTATACGTTTTTGTGCCATTGCCACTTGAAAACCAGCCTGCCTGCTCCAGATGGGATGACTTTAGGCTAAAAGGGGTACCTACGTAAGCTATATCTCCATTCAAAGTCTCTATGCTCAATGTTCTGCTGAATAGCAAGCACCATGGATGCCATTTTAATTCAAAATGGCTTATCGTCAAAGCCACTTTCTCTTTTTTACATAAGATTTTATCCCAAGAAATTTTGGTGGTGCCTCCGTGAAAGTTTTCTATAGTAATATCTTTATAATTACAACGCAAGACGCCAAGCAAGCATGCCTTCTGGAATTTCGACCAATGAAGAAGTGCTACAAAAGTGAGGAGGGTAATACCAAAAATCGTTAAAAAATACTTAATGAATCTTTTCATAAACTAGTGCAAGTCTTTACCCATTATGAAACAACTAGGAGCTTTCGCAAATAAATTTTACAAAAAAAGCACTTCAAGCTTGTTTTTTTCGTAAAAATGTTAGATAGTGTACCCACTTATGGGAAAGTTAGACCATCGAATTGCGCTGATTTCGGGTGCTGGTCGTGGCATCGGTCGCGCCATTGCAGAACAATTTGCTTCTGAAGGAGCAACCGTACTGTGTGTTAGCAAAACACCAGCAAATTGCCAACAGGTTGCACAAGATATTATAAATAAGGGTGGAAAGGCAGAAGCTTTTCCTATGGATGTTGCCGACAAAGCTTCTATCGCTTCCGTTTCCGGAGAGATTTTGAAAAAATATACGTGTGTCGATATTTTGGTCAATAACGCCGGTATTACACGCGATAAATTGTTCGTGCGTATGGATGATGAGGATTGGGAGCAGGTTTTAATGACAAACCTTTTCAGCGCTTTTTACCTGTGCAAACAATTTGTTCGTCCCATGACCATGAAACGATGGGGACGCATTATCAATATGGCGTCTGTATCGGGTATTATGGGCAATGCAGGGCAAGCCAATTATTCTGCGGCTAAAGCAGGACTCATCGGTTTCACGAAAACCTTGGCGAAAGAGTTAGCTTGTCGATCGATTACGGTAAATGCGATTGCACCTGGTTTTATAGCCACCAATATGACGCAGGCATTACCGGAAAATGTTGTAGAGCAAGCTAAAAAAATTATTCCTTTAAAACGTTTCGGAGAAGCTGAAGATGTCGCTAATGTCGCTACATTCCTAGCTTCCGAAGCATCAAGCTATATCACTGGGCAGGTTTTGAAAGTCGATGGCGGAATGGTAATGTAATATTTCGCTTGATTTTATAGAAAAAGTATTTACCCTGGTATTAATTCTTTTATTGGAAACCATAGAATATTATGACAGAAACAATAGAACAGAGAATCAAGCGTGTTGTTGTTGATACGCTGAATGTAAAAGACGAGCAAGTTACCAATGAAGCTTCTTTTCGTGATGATTTGGGTGCCGATTCATTGGACCAAGTTCAGCTCGTTATGAACTTGGAAGAAGAATTTAAAGATCTCATCAACGGGGAAATCCCAGAAGCTGATGCCGAAAAACTAAACACCATAGGTGAAGTTATCAAGTATATCTCGGCAAAAGCAGAATCTAAATAAATTATTCATGGAATCATTCCATCGACACCGCGTTGTAGTTACGGGCTTAGGGACCGTCAATGCTCTCGGAAATGACGTCGAGAGCTTCTGGACGTCCTTGATGGCTGGTAAATCGGGCATCCGTTCCGTCACACGATTTGACGTTTCTGAGCTGCCAACAAAAATAGCTTCCGAGGTAGTTAACTTCGATCCTGCGCAGTACATGGATCCGAAGGAGGCAGGTCGCACGGATCCTTATGTGCATTATGCGGTTGCTGCATCGAAGATGGCAGCCCAGGATGCAAAGTTGTCAGTTCCAGACGCAGAGTCTGAGCGTTGTGGTGTTCTTATCGGAACCGGTATCGGTGGTATGACACATATACAGGAGCAATCTTTTGTCCTCTTTTCAAAGGGGCCAAGGCGCGTATCGCCTTTTATGATTCCATCGACTATCTGCAACATAGCGTCCGGTACAGTCGCTATCGCGCTAGGATTACGTGGCCCAAGCTTTGGTGTTGTAAGTGCCTGTGCTTCGGGAGCGCATGCGATTGGTGAAGCCTACAACTTATTGTCTTTGGGAGAAGCGGATGTCATGCTAGCAGGAGGCAGTGAAGCGGCACTTCAAACGCTAGCTTTTTCAGGCTTCTGCTCGATGAAAGCCATGAGTACGCACTTTAATGATTGCCCTGAGAAAGCAAGCCGACCCTTCGATGCTCAACGTGACGGTTTCGTTATGGGAGAAGGTGCTGGCGTTTTGGTTCTGGAAACCTTAGAGCATGCTCAAGCACGCGGAGCACATATCTATTGTGAATTGTGTGGTTATTCGGCGACCTGTGATGCTTTCCATGTCACGCGTCCGGAACCTTCTGGTCGTTCGATGATTGCATGTTATCGCAATGTTATTCGTAATGCTGGTGTACAACCGGAAGAAGTTGATTATATCAATGCTCATGGTACTTCAACGCATTACAATGATCTTTTGGAAACAACCGCGATAAAGGAAGTCTTTGGTGCGCATGCTTACAAACTCAATATTAGTTCCATAAAATCGATGTTGGGACACTTATTGGGTGCCGCGGGTGCGGTTGAAGCTATCGCGACCGTGAAGACTATCACAACCGGTATGATTCCTCCAACGATCAATTACGAAAATCCCGATCCAGAGTGCGATCTAAATTATACTCCTAACAAACCCGTAAAGCGCGATGTTCGTGTTGCTATTACCGACAATCTAGGCTTCGGCGGTCAGAACGGCGCTTTGTTATTCAAGAAGTTTTAAAACCTTTTATTTGAGGTAAAGCGAAAAAACACGTGGGACCACGAAGTTTTAGCGTGTGTCTACAGGAGATAAAGAGTTATAAAAGCATAAACTCTAAGAGAACTTTTTGAAAAAAGTTCCCTTAACCCCTCAAAAACCTTTATAATTTTGCAACAATGTTGCAAAATGACTGGGGTGCAGGGCCTCTGCCCTGCTTTTAAAGGAGTTTGAGGGAGTTTTTACAAAAAATCTCTCAAAAATGTAATATTTCTAGCTTATGTAGACACGCCCTAGTGAGACTTTTTGAAAAAAGTTCCCTTATAAATGCTTGCCCTTCTGGCTTTGAAATCCTCCCATAAAGTTGGCATAACATGTGCTACTTTGGAGGTATGTCAATGGCAGAATCTTTGATGACCCAGGATTGGGAACCGTTTATCCAAAGCATGGTGCAAAAAGTGCATACCCCGCAGTTAAATTTGCACAACGAAAAAATAAAAACGGTACAAGGGCAACTGAGTGAATTATCGACGTTAGAAAGGTACTGGAATGACTTACATCGATTATTGCGAACCTTGAAAGATGGCGACTTTTTTAACGGCAGAACCGCAACGGTAAAAGAAGGGAATGATAGTGCGCACATTACGGTAGCTAACAGCACGCCGGTCGGTAAATACCATGTTGAAGTACTCAATTTAGCGACGGCATCGCAACGCACAGGGCACACAAGAATTTGCAATGCTTTACTGCCGGGCGGAGATACATCGGTACAACTGGGAGATTTACATTTGCCCACAACACTTAAAGCAGGTTTCTTTACGGTCAATGGCAACCAAATTTCGATAGAAGCAACCGACACCGTACAGGATTTGTGGGACAAATTGGAAACCATCGGCATCACAGCAGCTTATGATGAGGCGGAAGATCACATAACACTTACGGCTTCGGAACCGATCTATTTGGGCGCAGCGAATGATACAAGTAATTTATTAAATTTATTGCGACTTTATACAAACGGCACAAATTCGGTTTCTTCCCTGACTCGGATGTGTGCCATAAACCTTGAAAAAGCGATCGGTTCCGAAAACTTAAAAACGTCGGTAACTTCCGATGGCGTCTTTAAGCTAAACGGTGTTTCCATTGAATACAAAGCATCGGAATCCCTTCAGCAGATTATGGCAAACATCAATGCTTCCAATGCCGGTGTTTACATCCACTACACCCCCAGCACGCAATCGTTTTCGTTGGTAGCCAAAGCAACTGGCAGCTTGGGACTCTCGCTTGAAGATGTGGAAGGTAACCTTTTAGAAGCCTTGGGATTGAAAGATAGCGCATTGACATTAGGCGAGAATGCTTCTTTCACGATCAATGGCGGTGAACCCTTGATTTGCACCAGTAATACTTTTTCGGCTAATGAGCATGGTATTCACGGCTTGACAATCCAAGGCGAACAGTTGGGCGTTACGGAATTTTCGGTTTCTGCCGAAGAAACAAAATCGGTAGAGGCCGCCCAAAGCTTGGTGTCAAAGTATAACGAAGTTTTTGATTATCTTCAGAAACAAACATTAGCGGATCCCAAAAATAAGAAGTTTGGAGCATTTCATAACAATTCGGAAATAAAATCTTTTATGCGAAAATTCCGAGGTGTATTGTTTGGATTTTCGCAAGAAGCCGGTGAGCGTTCCGATTTTGAAAAACTAGCCGCAATAGGATTTTCATTCGATAGTTCGCATCACCTTACCTTAAACGCGGATACATTTACTTCTAAATTAAAAAATGCCCCTGAAGAAATAACATCCGTTTTTTCCGCAAATCCGACCAGCCCTATTGCCAAAGCGGAATCGTTTATGAGAACCTATTTAGATGGCAGTTCCAAAACCATTCGTAAAACCTATACCGCACAGCAAGAAACACTGCAAAGAAAATTGCAACAAATGGAACGGCAATTTTCCCAACAGGAGGCCAGCTGGCGTAAAACATTCGATCAAGTACGAGAATTAAATTCCCGCATGTATTCTCAGATGCAAGCCGTAAATTCTTTAAACTCTTTGAACAATTAGGCTCGTGCCTGTCTACATAAGCTAGAAATATTACGTTTTTGAAAAATTTTTTGTAAAAAATCCCTCAAACTCCCTTAAAAGCAGGGCAGCGGCTTTGCACCTCTGTCATTTTGCAACATGGTTGCAAAATAAAAAAGTTTTTGAGGGTTTAAGGGAACTTTTTTCAAAAAGTTCTCTTAGAGTTTATGCTTTTACAACTCTTTATCTCCTGTAGACACACGCTAAAGATCGAGGTACCCCTACCCTACTTCAACAAAAAGTCTCGTTTTATGGGCCAAATACCGATAATATCGCCGTTGAGGATAGTTTTGAAGCTTTTCTGTAGGTCAGGTGGCAACAAGCTGAGTGATTTTTGAAAATCGGGTGGCGGTGCTAACAATTTTTCGGCACGGATAGATTTTTTCTCGAAGCTATCTACATCATATACGGCTTCGCGTTCAAAGTCTGGTACGGCAGTCTCTCGCTCAAAATACAGTTCGGAAGCGGAATCCTCTAAAATATCCTCCGAATCAAGCTTAGCACTCCCCTGCCCTTCCGACACGAGCTTTTCCTCTTTCTCTAAAGAATAATTGTGAGGAACTTTTGCCGCTGTTGCGGGCTTGGGGGATTCGGATAAACCCGCTGTAATCTTCTGATGTAAAGAATCAAAGGCGGCACCTTCTGACGCATTTGAAATACCTCTTTGTTGTGAAAACTTTAACCAAAGCTCTGAAATTCGCTGCGTTAAATCTTCAAGTCGTTTTTTTTTACATCCTCGGGAAGGTTGTTCAACGCTTGCAATAAGACATCCAAGGAAACCCACTTCGTACACTCAATCGCCCGAAACAAAATGGACTCCAGGTTGCTCTTCACGGATAAGCCCTTTTGCAATTTTTCTTCGCCGGCTTTCAAAATTTCGAGTATCTTTGCGTAAACTAAAGGCACATAACGTACGGTATCCTTGTTTTCTATAGATTTTAAAAGCTTGTCGTGAAAAATCTTTTCCAATTCCAACAGTACGCGATAAGGATCGCAGCCAGCATCGATAATAGCGCTAATGCCTTTTAAAACATTGCCATAATCGCTCAATTCTATCGCATCCGCTAAGGCTTCCAGCTCTTTTTCGCCTAACAGACCATACATAGAGCGAACATCGGCCTCGGTCAGGACGCCTTTCGAAAAGGTCAACAATTGATCCAACATCGACTGCGCATCTCGCATACCGCCTTCCGCTAACTCTGCAATGACATGCAATGCCTTATCCTCTGCCTGCAAATGCTCTGTGGTTACGATACGTTTCAGGTGTTGCTCAATAACACTTGTTTCTAAGGGGAAAAACTCAAAATGCTGGCAGCGTGAAACGATGGTATTGGGTACTTTATGGATTTCTGTTGTCGCAAAAATGAATTTTACGTGCGCCGGTGGTTCTTCCAATGTCTTCAAGAGCGCATTGAATGCCGCAGTGGTTAACATATGGACTTCATCCAAAATGTAAATCTTAAAAGCCCCTTCTGCGGGAGCATACTGACACTCTTCACGCAAGGAACGGATTTGTTCGACCGAATTGTTGGAAGCTCCATCGATTTCGATGACATCCATCGAACGTCCTTGAAAAATAGCCTGGCAACGCTCACTTTCCGGATCATAATCCAACCGCGGCCCATTTTCACAATTAAGCGCCATGGCAAACAATCGCGCCGTACTCGTTTTACCGGTACCTCTTGGACCAACAAACAAGTAAGCATGCGCAATACGCTTGGATGTTATCGCATTCGTAAGCGCCTTGACCACACTCTCCTGCCCTACCAAGTCCTCAAAACGCTTGGGGCGCCAACGTCGCGCTATAACGGTATAACTATCCATCGGATGTTATCAAAACTCTTTTGCCACCAAAAGACAAGTTTTATTTGCATCCATTTGTGAACTCTATCTTTGAAATGCAACATATGTTCCCTATTGAAAGATAATTATAAGATTGTCTTTCATACACACGAAGCCCACAGAATATCCGTGGGCAACTTTATGATTATCTTACCAAGAGAGTAATATTTACTGTTCTTGCAGATGAGGTTTTTTAGCTTCTTTTTCTCCTTCCAAAAGCTCATCCTCTTCTTCTCTTCCGCGTACCCTACCACCAAATTCAAGCGCATCCTCACAAATTTCCTCGGACGCATCTATAGAATTATATCCCAGAGTCGACATCGCTTGCGGAGCACCAGCTACACCCTCCATGGATTCTGCAGAGAAATCCATCGCTCCCAATAGAGTATTTGCTTTCAATGCTGCCGAAAGCATCGAAAGACTGGCCTTCGGTTCTTTCCCACGTTCCCTAGCAACCTCACAAATTTCCTCAGGCGATACGCCCTTATCATCCATAGAAAGATGTCCCCCATCAGGTATCGCTTGCGAAACACTAGATTCCGCGGCAAAATCTATCATTCCCAATGTGGTATTTGTTCTCAATGCTGCCGAAAGCATCGAAAGACCACCCTCTGAAACCCCACCTTCAGGTTCAGGAGCACCCCCACAAATTTCCCAAGGAGATATGCCCTTATCATCCATGGAATTATATTCCCAATCCGGCATCGCTTTCGGAGCGCTGGATCTCGCGGCAAGATCTATCATCCTCAATGTAGTATTTGTTTTCAATGCTTCCGAAATAGGATCTTTTTTCAGCCATGGGGTTAAACCCTTGTCCGCATCACCCCCAACATAATCAATCCTTTTGTTATCAAAAGTCGTTTGAACCCAAATTTCCTTCTTTGCGGGATCTTTCATTAACTCCTGTATCTCACAGTTATAATCAAATCTCGTCAATGTTGTATTATTCTCTAACGCTTTATAAAAATAGGGTGTTACTCTATTACTTATATGATTTTTACTCAAATCAATACTCGTTAGCGTTCTATTGTTTTTCAGTAATTCTTTCACAAATTCAACACTTGCATCCGTGATATGGTTAGCCCTCAAATTGAGGTCTGTCAGTACTGAATTCTTTTTCAATCCATCCACCATACATGGGACACACCCGTCATGTATACCATTTCCTGCTAAATTAAGCTTCGTTAATGTAGAATTCTCTCCTAAGGCTTCCCAAAATTTTTCTGCTATAGGCTTCTCACACCATATAAGGTAACCAACAGTCTCCGGTACCCAAACCCCTGTCACCTTCCCGGTATTACCTATCTTATTCCCAGATAAATCAAGCTCCGTTATCGTTGAATTCATTTTAAGTGCCTTTGCTATATCATCCATAGCAGAAACATCCAGGTTACACTTCCTCAAAACGAGCTTTGCTATCGTGCTATTCGAATACAAAAAAACATTCAAGTATTTTAAATTTTCAAGATTTTCACCAACATTTACCCCAGTTAAAAGCAAACGTGGCATAATCAAATCCTTTACTGCTTTCTTCAGAAATCCATTTTTTATCGTACAGTTACTATATTTAAATCCCATTTTTAATCTGAATTTTTCTGGAATATCGTGATTTGATACCACTTGAAACAATCTCGATGCACCCCTATCATTAATAACGGAATCTGACAAATCAAGCACCCTTAAAGTTGTGTTTATTTCCAGTGCTTTGGCTATATGCTGAGCTCCGACATTACCTATTTTGCAACGCTCCAAAGTAAGTACTGCTAGCGTCGTATTTGTTTTCAGCGCCTCGGCTATATGCCTAGCCCCGACATTACCTATATTCTTACTACTCAAATAAAGCTCCCTTAGTACTGTATTTACGTTCAATGCCTCGGCTATATACCCAGCTCCGACATCACTTATATTGTTACTACTTAAACGAAACGTCCTTAGCGTTGTATTTATTTTCAGTGCCTCAGCCATATACCTAGCTCCGACATCAGTCATATTACAACGGCCCAAAGTAAGCAGTGTTAGCGTCGTATTTGTTTTCAGTGCCTCAGCTATAAGCTTAGCATTATCATCATCTATAGGGCTACACTCCAAAGTAAGCGAAGTTAAACCTCCGTTGCGTGACAACATCTCTGCTATATAACCTACAGTCTCAGAAGTTTGTTCCTCGACAAAATAAAGCCTCTTGAGACGACTCCTTAATTTCAATACCAATTCTATCTTATCCGGGCTTAAACGCTTACCGTGCACAACACACTCGAAATCCCTTACCTCTAACGCAGCTTTTATCGCCTCTATAGTATCAGGAACTATATCTTTTTCCTGAATATGAAAGTTAGGGTAATTCCTTCGCCTCATACAAGCCAACACCTGTTCCTTATTCGTATAGGTGGGATCACAAAATGCATTCACAGTAATCAACCCAAACAGTACTAACAATTTTTTTATCATAATAAGAGAAAGACTTATATAAATTTAATAACATGTAAAGTGTTTTTGCATTTTTTTGTAACTTCAACTTTGAAGTGCAATGGATTTAGGTTAGAGGATAATCGAAAAACAAAAACACGCCCAAGGCATCTTACACCACACCCACTATTCGCTCAAAAACGGAATTTGCAGATTCAACGTTCTGTGTTGTTAACGTGATAGCGTGAGCATTGACCAACTCTTGAAGTGTTGTTTCACAAAGATGGGTATCTCCAATGAAAAATGTTGTAATACCGAGGTAATTGGACAAACACATAGCGTCTTTATCATCGGTTATCACAAAATTCAGCGTATCTAGGGCAGCTTCAGCTTGCAATAAGGTCGGTTCTTTCAAGATGCTAACACGATCCCTGGGTAAATCCAAGCGTATTTGTACATCTATAAGCTCTTCCTTCTGTTCTTCCCATAAAACACAATGAGCTTCTGGGAATTTTTCTAATATCGACGCAATAAGTTGCTTCCAAAAGGCGTTCGTTAAAGAATTCATTTTATGCGGAAGTGCTTTTATAATGCAACCGAATGCTTTTACTTCTTTTGCGCGTTTTCTCGAAATCTTTGGGGGTTCAAGCAACTCTTTTAAGCCAAAAGCCTGAAGAAACTTGTAGCCCGAAGCGGTCAAACTTTCCTGCGGATTTGTACTTATTTTAAAGACATGGTTTAATAAAAAACGCCAACGATGCTTCCGCATTCCGAAACGCTGCTTTGTACCGGATAAATAGGCTTCCATATCGCTCTTAAAAGAATCGGCAAAATTGATCCAAACTTCGGGAAAAGATTTCCGAATCGCGAAAAAATGTTTAAAATAGCCCCATCCGGATCGACAAGGCAAGGTATGAATCACATCAACTGAGGCATGACGTTGTAGCCAAGGCGCAAAAGCTTTGTGACATAACAAATGTAAATAAAAGTCAGGACGCGCTTTTCGCAAAAGTTTTAACAATGGCAGTACAGCTATTATATCCGACAAACGATCTGGCATACGAACCCAAACCTCGGTTTTACGTGGTAATTGAGACCAATTGAAATAGGCACAAGTTTCGCTCAACAAATTACGTTTTTGAGCAATATTGAAGCGACGTGTAGGCCAATGTTGTATTTTCCAGCGACGATGCAACCACAACCAATTTTCGTAAAATACGGAATCATTTTGCAAGTGCGTTTCCAACCAACGATTGGCTTCCAACGTAACGCTCAAGGTTTCCTTTTGGCAGGGAATTTCTTCCATGCACAATTCTCCACGCAAAAATCCGGTACGCTTTAAGTAAATAGCAACCACTTCCGAACCATACTTTTCCACCAATCGTCCAGGAAGATCCGTGCAGGAAGCTAAGCGGTTAAAAAATGTGGTCAAGCAACCAGGTTCGCCTGCAGATTGATCGAAAAGAATGCCGACAATACCGTTGTTTTTAAGAACTTTTTCCAATGGCATTACGCCCCGTTTTCGTGAAATCAATTGCAATCCAAAACGTTCGCGCGTCGCTCGAATCCAATTCTCAAACCATTTTGAGCGAAATGGACGATACACAACGCCGGTATCTGGAAAATGTTCAAAAAATGCCGGTATCCAGGTCATCGTTTCCATTAAATTCAGGTGTGGAACCAGAACAACGGCCGATTTTTTCGTACGTTCAAACGATGCAATCCACTTGCGCAGGGCTGGACTTACGGAAAAATGTTGCCGTATCTTTGCTTTATCCCAAACGGATCCGGTTAAGAACAACCAAACGGTTTCTGCCCATCGGGAACAATTGATGCGCGCCAATTTCCGACACCATTTTTGGCTTTTATTAGGGAAAACCGTGTGCAAATTATTTAAAACAATATAACGGCGAGGAATTAAAAACCCATAGAGTAGGTAACCGCAAAACGTACAGAACCATTTCGCCAAAAATTCAGGGATGCAATTTAGAATTTTAGCGGTAATATTCAGCAATTTCCCCATATTTAATCACCATCTTCTTCGGTATAAGCAAAAGAGCCACCTAAAGATTTTATTTCATTCAATAGCGCTTGATTTTCGCGACGCTCCGTCTTCGATAAACGATCGATAAACAGAATACCTCGCAGGTGATCGCATTCATGTTGTACGCATCGAGCGAACAAATCCCTACATTGCATAAAATGCGGAATGCCTTGCAAATCTTGGTATTTTAGGACAATTTCGTAATAGCGTTTAACATTACCGCGAACATCAGGCAACGACAAGCAACCTTCATTATCCACCACCTGCACATCGTTTACTGGTTCAAAACTTGGATTGGCGCAATAAAAAGGCTGAATAAGATTTATCGGCAAAACTCTACCATCCAGCGTTACCGTTTCCGACGTATTGTCTTGCTGCAAATCAATGACCAACAACTGTAGCGATTCTCCAATTTGGGGTGCCGCCAAACCAATGCCATTCGCGATGTACATCCGCTGCAGCATGTCCTCTGCCATAGCCTCTAAATGCTGATTGAACTCCGTCACCGGGCGTGTCTTGGCGCGTAAAACCGGCGCTCCAAACGTGCAAATAACCGCAGGTTTGTTTTGATTATTCATGTTGCGTTTCCTGATCTTGCATCGGCTCTGAAGCAGGCGCATCGGATGGCTTTTCCACATCTTTTTTGGCGATATCTTCAGAGTCCTTTTCTTCTTTGGCAGCAGGACGTGTCACAACTTCAGATACGATTTCACCCTTCTCCACAATTTCATATACGTGCTTACCATCGAGCGTTTCGTATTTCAACAAAGCTTGTGCCAAGGTTTCCAGCGCCTCTTTCTTCTCTTCCAGAATCTTACGCGCTCGTTCGTATTGTTCTTTTACAATCGACAGAATGGTATCATCGATCTGCTGAGCGGTACGTTCGCTGTAATTCTGTTCGCGAGCAATTTCTTTACCCAAGAAAATGTGCTCTTGGTTTTCCCCAAAGCATACCGGCCCCAAAGAGCTCATACCCCAATCGCAAACCATTCGCCGTGCCATTTTTGTCGCAGCTTTGATATCTGCCGAAGCACCGCTGGTCTGCTCTTGGAACGTCATCTCTTCGGCAATTCTTCCGCCCATAGCGCAACAGATCTGATTTTGGGCAAAATGCTTAGAATAATTCAGAATATCCTTTGAAGGCGCCATCATGGTGCTACCCAAGCTCTGCCCGCGAGGAATAATCGTAACCTTATGAATTGGCATCAAACCGTCATCCACAACCGCTTGAACAATTGCGTGCCCCGCCTCATGGTAAGCGGTAATCTTTTTATCCTTATCATCCATGAGACGCTTACGTTCACGACCGAAGGAAATCTTATCACGCGCTTCATCGATATCGATCGGCTCAACCATTTTCTTGGATTGCCGCGCCGCCAAAAGTGCCGCTTCATTCAGTAAATTCTCTAAATCTGCACCTGAATACCCGGCAGTATTCCGCGCAACCAAACTCAAATCGACACTTTTATGAAGCTTAATCTTCTTCGCGTGAATCTTTAAAATATCTTCACGTCCATGGACATCGGGAAGATCTAAAACAATTTGTCGATCAAAACGTCCAGGACGCAACAAGGCATTATCCAACACATCCGGCCGATTGGTCGCAGCGACAATAATGATACCCTCGCGCGCTTCAAAACCATCCATCTCAACCAACATGGCATTCAAGGTCTGCTCGCGTTCATCATTGCCGCCACCAAGACCCGCACCGCGCTTACGACCCACCGCATCAATTTCGTCAATAAATACCAAACAAGGCGCGTTTTGCTTTGCTTGTTCGAACATATCACGCACACGGGAAGCTCCAACACCAACGAACATTTCAACGAAATCCGATCCACTGACACTGAAAAATGGAACATCCGCTTCACCGGCTATGGCTTTAGCCAACAAAGTCTTACCCGTTCCTGGCGATCCCACCATCAAACAACCTTTAGGAATTCGACCACCGATGTCTTGAAATTTTTGCGGATCTTTGAGGAAATCCACAATCTCTTTAACTTCTTCCTTGGCCTCATCGCAGCCGGCAACGTCTTTAAACGTTACCTTCTTGTTATCCTCCTGTAGCATCCGAGCACGACTCTTCCCGAAATTCATCGCACCTTTACCCGCCATTCTAAGTTGGCGTGCGAACATGAAATAGAGGAATCCGAACACAAAAATAAAAGGCAACAAATTGAGAAATATCGAAGACAGCAGCGTACTTGCCGGTCGCTCTTTTATCTGAAAACCAAAATTTCCTTCCACCAATTCGTTATAGCGCGAATCCGTCAACCGTCCCACCGATTCAAAATGCAATGGAAGGGTTTGCGCTGATTTAGTCGTCTGCAAACCGGTCTGATGCGACCAAATGCTGTTGGAATCTTGCTGCAGAATTTTGTAAATTTTTTGACTATCTTTGCGGAGAACCCCTTTAATAACGTACCATTGAGGCCCTCCCGAAGCATCCGATTGAATTTCGGCGGATTTAACCAAACCCTCGCGCGCCATGGCAAACACTTGATTTATGGTCAGTTTCAAACGACCATCGGGTGTTAACGCCAACGAATTCAGCATCAAAAGTATCAATAACAAAGATCCCCAAACCAAAAAACTTCTCGATTTTATGCCACGCGGCTTGGCAGGTAGCTTTGCCTTTTTTTGGTCTTGTTTGTTTTCCTTATTTTCCTTTTTTGTCATCTTTTATAAACCCAAAAATATATTATACAGATTATGCCTTTCGATAAAACAAAAAAATGCACATTTTTGTTTCACCCGTCACTTTAAACTCATCCGCAGGCGGCAAACCGGGAATCCAAGCAATCGCACCGTTCCTATCACAGATTACCGGAAGTTGATGCTTCCGCGCCCCCGTTATGCCCTGCGCTAAAAACAGCTCTTTTACCTTTTTTGTATGCGCTTTCCCCAAAGGGCAATAGGCATCGCCTGGTCGCCAATCGCGCACCCACAGCGGAAATTGAAGCCGTTCTGCATCGCCCACAAACGCACAAGATTGATCCCACTGCTTGGCAATAAGCTTTTCATACAAAGCTTGAGAAAAGGGTTCTTGTTTTATCTCCAACGTATAGCCATTAGGCATAAAAACGGTTCCATGTTGCCAAGATAATTGGAAAGAAGGGTTATGCGCAGCGTCCGTTTTTATAAGGTTCAAGCGTCCGTTTTCACATTTCAAATGGCACGCTGCATCCAAATTGACGGTAAAATCCTCACCTGAATTCCATTTATTCCAAATTTGCTCCATGAGCTCAAAACGCACATTTAGATTTTGTTTTTCGAGCCATTTTTCTAACAAAATTCTTTTTTGTGGTAGTGCGCACTCGCAGTAAAATTCACATGCACCGGTCGAAGCACTTAATTTATTTTCTGCTAAAAAACGTGCTTGTTGCGTTTTTAAAAAATCGCGGTGCATGGCTAAAATACTACATGTCTCGGCGAACCCTTTGCGCCAATTGATTCCTTGGAAAACAGAATCAAATTTACCTAAAATATGATGCCGAACTCGGTTGCGCAAATAATCATCAGAATCATTGGTGCTATCTGTAAAATACGGTATTCCCAAGCCATCACAAACAGCCAACAATTCCTTTTTTGAAAAATTTAATAACGGACGAACTTTGATATAATGTGGCATTTTATGAATAGCCCGTGGCGCAACCAACCCATCTAAGCTAGAACCTCGTACCAAACGCATAAGGACGGTTTCAAACAGATCGTCTTGATGGTGCCCTAAAAACAGAAGCGAAGCGCCATGCAAGCGCATCATTTTTCGAAAAAAAGCATAACGCGCCTCTCTCAGTTCACCTTCGGTTTTCCCAACGTTTCCCGGACGATGCCCTACCTCAATCTTTATATTTTGTTGTTCCGCAAAACGCCGCAACTCAGATTCCTCCGTTTCGGAAGCTTTCCGAATACCATGATTGTAGTGTAGCAGGATACACGCCCTACCCTTCCAATAATGCCGTACAAGCAGCAACAAAGCCATGGAATCCGGCCCACCTGAACACGCAATACACAAAGGCCCCGGTGTAGCTTCTACAAGTTTCTTAATAGCAGAATCCACACGATTCCAGGGCAATAAACGATCAATTACGTTCTCGAAGCTCATTTGGATGTCGCATTCTTTATGTCTTTAAACTTTCTTTGCAACGGAGCCATCAGCGATCGCAAACGATTCCGAACACTATAATGAACCGGCTCTTTTTTCGTAATAATGCGAACAACGACATCTTCTTTACCTATCAGCGATCGTGCTTTTTTCATGGCATCTGAAGTTGATTGATTCAATGCCTTTGGGTTATCTTTAAAAATATTATCTCCGCCAATAATGTCGTACAAGCCGGATTGCTTCAACGTTTTCATGGCATAGGGTCCGACCTCACTTAGGATCAGCTTTCTGCCGTGTAGTCCCATGTACAGCAACAATTCTTTTAATGCCAACAAGCAGGTGCCATCGATATAGAACGCATTGCGCAACTTTAAAATAATCACCTTTAATTGCGGGCGCTGGCAAATTTCACGGATTTGATCCAGAAACAATTCCGCAGAAGCAAAGAACAAATTACCTTCCACGTGAATGATGGACAGTTCCGATTGTTGATTACCCGTTCCCATGTCGGTTTGGAACAACTCATCGCCCTCGCATGTATATTCGCAAAACTCAGGAACGGCCGCCTGCTTTAGGAATAAAGCTACCGAAAGCAATATGCCCAAAAATATCGATATATTCAGTGGGAAAATGAACGAACTTATGACGGTCACCCAGAACACGCACATATCCACCGATCCGGATTTCAAAATGATTCTTAAAGATTCCTTTTCAAAAAGTCCAATTCCCAACAAAATAACCACCATTGCTAAGCCGGATTTGGGAACAAATCTGAAAAAAGCTCCAAAGCAAACGATTCCCAGCAAGCAAAAAATCCCGCAAAAAAAGCTAGCTAACGAAGTTCTTGCACCGCTGATATAATTCGCGGAAGAACGCACCAAAGATCCGGATGCTGGCATTCCTGAACAAATACCACACGCCATATTGGCTAAGCCGACACCAAAAACCATCTGATTGATGTTAGGTCTTACCCCCATACGCGCTGCCAAGGCTTTCAAAATAGTCGTTCCATCAATCAAACAAATAAAGCTCAGAGCAAACGCCGTACTTGCAAACGTATTCACGTTATCCATCGTAAAACCGTTCAAGGTCGCCTTCCAAGAAGACACGTAAACATTATCCAAGGTTTGTATCGAAAAGTGGAAGAAGGTCATCAAAAAATAAGAAAGCAAAGCCAGGGAAAATATTGTCATGGCAATCACAGGCATCTTTGGGAAGCATTTTTTCCAAAAGAAAAACAAAGCTATCACGATAACGCAGATGAATAGCGAATTGAGATCGATATCCTTTAATCCTATGAACGTCGCTTTAAGCATATCCCACGAGGTTATCGCACCATCCTGCACCACGTGTAAATTGAAGCCTAGTGCGGTATGCAGCTGATTGATAATCATAATGATAATGACCGCTGTCATGTAACCCAAGATAACACTTTTAGATACATATTGCACCAGCGAGGATATATTCAAGCATGCACTGATCAGCAAAAAAACACCGGTCATCACCAAAACGACCGGTAAAACTTCTGGAAATTTTTCCCAGGGAACACCGCAAGCTGTCAAGGCACTTAACATAACAACCGCTGTCGAATTTGTGGGACCTAAATTTAGTACCGAAGAACCAGAAAATAAAGCAGATATCATGGTTGCAACAATGGCCCCATACAATCCATATTCCACCGGCAAACCAGCTAATAACGCGTATACCATCGCCTGAGGGAAGACCAACAGCGCCACGTTTAAACCTGAAAAAATATCAGAAAGCAGATATTCCGAACGGTAATGCAAAATATCCTTCGAAATAGGCAAAACTTCCAACTTTGTTTCACGCCATAAACGAAAGACACTTCTAAACAACCTGCGCATCTAAGTGATTTTTAGACCCCTTAATAAATTTTGTAAATACAAAAAACAAACAAAGGTTTTATACATACTCTTCTCCCCTCTCCGTTCACATCATAGCTTAACCAAACGGTACCCTTCTTTTGAATCTAGCGCTTGCCAACCCGCTTCATTTAGTGCACGACGCAAGGCATCCGCTTTCTCAAAATCGCGCATTTTCTTGGCTTCCCAACGCTGTTCTGCCAATGTACGAACCGCTTCCGGAGCGATCTCTTCTAAATCCTTCGAAGAATGTTCGGTAAGATGAATCCCCAACGAATACAAACACGCTGCAAGTTCGTTCAAAACCTGCAATCGATCATTTCCGTCATGTTTTTGATTGATGAACGAAAACAAGCATCCCAAGGCTTTGGGTACATTTAAATCGTCCAACAAACTATCGAAAAATTCCTGCAAATAAACACACTTTTCGGGTAAACGCGCGTTTGCAATCTTCTCATTGAACATCGCCACATCCCAATGCTCTTCTTTGATCAAATTTTGAACAAAGGTATGAATGCGACGCAAGGCACTTTGCGAAGCTTGCAGCAAATCAAAGGTAAAATTCAGCGCTTGACGATAATGACCGGCTGACAAGGCATAACGGACCACATCCGCCGTATAATGTTTTTCCTCGAGCATATCCAACGTGAGCAGATTACCTAAGCTCTTGGACATCTTCTGCCCTTCTACTCTCAAATGAGCAATGTGCAACCAATGACGCACGAAAGGCTTGCCATAAGCCGCTTCCGATTGTGCGATTTCATTCTCATGGTGTGGGAAACAAAGATCTACCCCTCCTGTGTGTAAATCCACCGTATTGCCTAAAAATTTATGCGACATGGCACTGCATTCAATATGCCATCCCGGACGTCCTTTCCCCCAAGGGCTTTCCCAGAAAACATCGCCATCTTCCGGCTTATAAGCCTTCCATAAAGCAAAATCAGCAACCTGTTCGCGATCGTATTCATCGGCATCGTTGGAACGACCGGCACTATTCTGCTCCTGGGTTTGCAACGAACGCTCCTCCAAGTGCGACAACTTGCCATAATCTTTGAAAGAAGCTATGCGAAAATAAACGGAACCTCCACGCTCGTAAGCATGACCTTTATCTATCAAAATAGAAATCAGCTCTTGCTGTTCCTTGATGGTTTCGGTTGCTTTGGGCTCAAAGGTCGGCTTAAGCAAATTCAAACGCCCACAATCTCGTTCAAAGATTTCCGTCCAATAACGCGTATATTCGCCCAAAGATTGGTGTTTCGCTTGCGAACCGCGAATGGTTTTATCATCTACATCGGTCAAATTTCGGACATAATGATAATCGATGCCTAAAAGCTTTAACAGCCGCAAAACGGTATCTTGTACCACATACGTTCTAAAATTCCCCACATGCGCTGGTCCGTAAACGGTTGGACCGCAGCAATAAACTCCGAAAGGTTTACCTTTACCATCAATATCTATCGTCTCGCAAACTCGTGTCTGCGTGTTAAATAAGCGCAATTTCATTCTCAAATCCGAAACAAAGGATCTATTTCGCCTTTGTCCTCTCCAACATTCACATTACCACCCGTTCGCTTGTAATCTTCCCACAATTCCTTTATATGTAAAACAGAACCTATAAAATCACTAAAAGCCTCCGCAAAACGATTTTCATCTAAATCATCCATGGGCAACGTTCTATGGATGATGATACGCTGTGTTATTTCATCAAAGCTCAATGTACCGCCTTGCGTCTCATGCCCCCAAAGATTCCACTTCAAAACTTGCTCTAAATCCATAGGTTTGGAAGCCGCATCATTCAACGTGGCAATAGGTGCACAAAAATAAACCTCTGTACCGTTTTCCGGCAAATCAACGACATACTCCTGTCCTGATTCATCCTTCAAAGCACATACACCATCCTTGAGATAAAACAATTTACCCAAACGATTTCCGTACCCTCTAACCCAAGAATCTAATTTTGCTCGTAAGTCCGTCATTTTACATCTAATGCCTTCTTCCTTGATTTCAATGCAGTCACACGGTATTGTATCGTCTTTTTAGCCCGATCCAATTTCAAAATAACCGTCTGACGTTCCTTAATATTGCGTTCCAACAATCCATCCACCAAACAGTCTTCAACGTAATGCTCAATAGCCCGCTTCAATGGCCGCGCACCCAGCTTCTCATCAAAACCTTTTTCCAATAAAAACGTCTTAACTTCTGGGTCAACCACTAACGTTATGGATTTCTTTTGAAGTCGCTCCTTTACCTTCTCCAGCTCAATATCAACAATAGCCAACATATGTTCTCGCGTTAGTGGCTTAAAAATAACAATCTCGCCGATACGATTCAAAAATTCGGGCTGAAATGCCGACTTCATCGCCTCTTGAACACTGTTCTTCAATTGTTCAAATGCGAACACCGGAGAAGCTGACGAAAATCCTAAGCCGGACCCCTTCTGTAGAGCTTGAGCACCTACATTGGAAGTCATAACGATAATCGTATTCTTAAAGTCTACGCGACGGCCCAAAGCATCTGTGAGATGACCTTCTTCCAGTACTTGCAACAAAATCTGGATGACATCGGGATGTGCTTTTTCGATCTCATCAAACAAAACCACCGAATACGGCTTGCGACGTACCGCTTCCGTCAACATACCGCCATCCTCATGTCCAACATAGCCTGGCGGCGATCCAATCAAACGTGCGACGGTATGTTTTTCCATATATTCCGACATATCGATTTGAATGATCGCATCTCGATTGCCGAAAATCTGCTCCGCAAGTATTTTTACCAAATAGGTCTTACCTACGCCGGTTGGTCCCAAGAACATGAAAGAACCAATGGGGTGATTCGGATCTTTTAGATCAACGCGTGAACGTTTCAGGGTACGCGTGATGGCTTCAACAGCTTCCTCTTGCCCCACAACCGTCTTGTTTAAAATCTTATCTAAATTCAAATAGTGCTGTAGTTCATTGGCACCCATTTTTTCAATGGGAATACCCGTCCAATCAAAGACCACCCGTTGCAACGTTTCTTCCTTTACGGGCGTACGCTTAGCTTTATTTTTTTGCTTCCAACCCTCAATAATTTCCAAACGATCCGCCTTCAACGATTGTTCTTCATCTCGCCAACGCGCTGCAGCTTCAAAATCCTGCTCGTTGATAGCCTTCATCTTCTTGGTTTTAACTAATCGAATGGCTCGATCTACGGATTCCGTGGAAGGAGCTCCATGAGTGATTAAAATTTTAGTACGCGCACCCGCTTCATCCAATAAATCAATGGCCTTATCGGGGAAAACTCGACTCGGTACATAACGTCGTGTAAGGCCTACCGATTCTTTTAGAATGGCTTCCGAATAGTGGACATTATGGAAGGCTTCGTAACGTGGTCTGAGCCCTTCCAAAATTTTCAACGTATCCTCAGGAGAAGGCTGTTCTACCAAAATGGGTTGGAAACGCCGATTTAACGCCATATCTTTTTCAATAGATTGACGATATTCGTTCAACGTCGTCGCACCAATACATTGGAATTCTCCACGCGCCAATGCAGGTTTTAAAATATTGGAGGCATCCATAGAACCCTCCGCGGAACCCGCTCCCACAATGGTATGCAATTCATCCAAAAACAATATGGTATTCGAAGACTTAACTTCCTCCATGAGTCGTTTCAAACGCTCCTCGAATTGTCCACGATATTTCGTACCTGACAACAAAAGCGCTAAATCCAAATTAATAATGGTCTTATTCTGCAACAAATCCGGCACCTGACCCTTGGCAATACGTTGCGCTAAACCTTCAACGACCGCCGTCTTTCCAACGCCCGCTTCACCAATCAGCACGGGATTATTTTTATTTCTGCGGCACAAAATTTGAATCAAACGCTCGATTTCTTTGTCACGCCCAATAACCGGATCTAATTCGTTGTTTTGCGCCTTTAAGGTCAAGTTATGACCAAAATTCTTAACGATATTGATGTTGCCCGAATTTGGCTGGAAGAAAACCTCATTGTCACTATCTTCGCTACCATAAAAATCGTTGTCGCTATCGAAAATATCGTCATCGTCGTCGTTATCGTCGTCATCAAGCGAATCCCCTTCTGGATTCATTTCGGCTAAGATTTCACGCTTGCACTCGGTAAAATCGACATCCAGCGTTTGAAGCAATCGAGCTCCCAAACCACGTCCCTCTTCAAGTAAACCCAAGAGAATATGCTCTGTTCCGATGTAAGTATGGCGAAATTCCTTCGACTTCTTCTCAGCTAACTTCAGAACTTCACGAACGCGCGGCGTCATTGGAATATCGGTTGAATTTTGCTCCGACGGTACCCAACCTTCCGCTTCCCCTTTACCCGAGGCAATATGTTGTTCGAGCGTATCGTGTACCGTCTCTATATCTAACCCAAGGTGTTGCAATACACGAGCTGCAATCCCCTGCTTCAATTCCAAGATACTCAGCAACAAATGATCCGTACTCAAATATTTTTGCTGAAATTTTAGAACCAATTTTTTGGCTAAAACTAAAACTTGCTGCGCTTTCGGTGTCAAATTATGAAACATGAGCCACCTCCTTTATCAAAGCATCGTCATACTCTGAAAAATGAGCACGCACAATACTCGCACGCACCACATTCTCAGAATGAACCTCGGATGCTTTACCACAAAATCCAGTTAAATTTTCTGAGGGCATCAGCGCCCACAAAGACAAAAGTGCGTCACGTCCATCCTCAGGTATAAGTCCCATATCCATTCCCATCAAAACAACAGAGATAAGGTTCATACCCTCTTCAAAAGTCAATTCATAACAGCTTTTAAGCACACCAATAGCTCGGCTAATACTATCTCTCATGAAATTGGCATTTTCCTTCCACAAGTGAGTCCGCAGCGCCTCCTCCTGCTTGACAATGTCCTGTGTCACATCATCGACATGCTTTACTAAATCTGCTTCTGAACAACCCTGAGCAACGTCATGGGTCACATAAAACAGGTGCCCCAAAATTTTATCTCCGACAAACTCAACCGGCTCCATCCTTAGTTGCATTACCTTCAACGCCTCCTGAATTTGAATCAATTTTTGCTTGAAACAAAGCGCTGGGATATGAACTAAGCTTCGGATATCAAGCCCCGTGCCGTAATTCGAAGGCGATGCGGTTGCGTAACCTTTCTCGGGATCAAACGCATACGGCAAATACTTTTGAAGCTTATCATCGCACGTGTTTACATAATTCCACAACTGATAAAGATTGTAATGATTCATGCCTTGAATTCTAAGTGCATCCCCATCGTTGATAATAAACACGCCTAAACCCTTTTTGTGGAAAACAATAACCGTTTCTTCGCAAGGGAAATCCAACGAACATATTCGTGTTAAAATACGCCGTTCAATCTCTGTACACGTGTTCCACGGGATAATAAGCCAATCTTTTTTGGGTCGCATCCTATGTCCCAGAGCCTTCAATAGGATCGAAGAAATAGCCTGCCGATCCGTACTTGAAGCCTTTACCGGGAATGGATATCCCTGTAAATTCCTGCAAATACGAACCTGGCTGCAAAGTCGTACCTTACCATTCATCAGCCTCGACTTTTCCGTCCAAAGCGTACGTATCTCTTCTCTGACACTCATATTCTGTTGCTTCGTATCTTGAAATCTTTATTCAAAACACGCAAGCCTTTAATAAAACATATCGGCATTTTTTAAATAAAATTCATATTTTTCTGCAAAAAAATTTTATTTATTTTTCACCTTTTTTCAAATTTACCTCTAAAGTTGCCGGAAAATCTAGTTCTGCATTCTTTTTTGAGAAAGAACTTAATTTTTTAGCGGATGGCAACAATCGACTTTCAAAAGAACCTGCTAGTTGGTTGTAACTCTTTACGGCATTGGATAAACTTTCGCGCAAGGATGAAAAATGATTCGATATCGTAAGCAATCGCTCGTACAATTCGTTCCCCAAAGCCGCAATGGATTTCACCTCATCCAATATTTTATTCTGACGCCAACCATAATTTATGGCCTTCAATAACGCGATCAAGGTTGTCGGTGTGGCAAATATTACGTCATTCGCACAGCCATAATCAATGAGCCCGCTATCTATTTGAAGTGCTCGACTGAAAATCCATTCACCTGGGAAAAACAGGACTACGAAATCAGCTGATTTTTCGAAATAACACGCGTATTCCTTTTCCCCAAGCTTCTTAACAATTTTACGAACATTCTCGCAATAGTCCTTAAGAAGAGCATTCTCATCCGCTTCCGATAAGTTTTCTTCTTTCTTCACCTGTGGCGTTTTGGCATCGATGATAATACAGCGCTCATTGGGCAAGCGAACGACCATGTCGGGACGCACTTTGCCCTTATTTTCGGAAACTTGAACATTAAAATCCACATATTCCAGCATTCCTGTCAGTTCGACGATCCGACGCAGCTGCATTTCACCCCAAGAACCTCGGCGATTAGGGTTGTAAAACACGTGCGCCAATTCGCTTTCCAACTTAGATTGCACCTGATTTAGCTGGTGAACCTGCTCCCGAAAAACGACTTCGTTCTTTTGCCGTCCTGCCTCCAACAAGCTTACTTTGTCGTTAAATGCCGTCAAATGTTCTTTTAACGGCTGTAACATCTTCTCCAAAGCTTCCTTATGGTTGCCACGCGCTTTCTCTTCGGAATCACTGTAGTGCTTGATGGTATTCTCAGCTAGCTGAACAAAATTTTGCGCATTTTCTTTGAACAACTCCAGCGAAGCGGTTTTAAAGCATTCTGTGAGTCGCCCATCTAATCCCTCCAGTTGCTTTCGGTAATTTTCGGTGGTTACCTTCTCTGCTGCCAAATCCGCATGCAACCGAATATTCTCCTCGCGAAGAACTTCATAATGCTTCAATTTGCCGCGAACCACCCAAAAGGATAGCAAACAACCGCAAATAAATCCACAAAATATCATTTATCGCCTTCTGTATCTTCTCCGATGATGGCATCGATGTAAGCTTTTATCGAGAATGGTCGCAAATCCTCAGGGTTTTCACCCAAACCTATATAGTAAATCGGTATCTTTAAGGCATCATAAATGCCCACTAAAGCCCCACCTTTGCTGGTTCCATCCAATTTGGTAATAATCATGCCGGTTAAGCCAACCGCTTCGTGAAACAATTTGGCTTGCGTAATCGAATTGGTACCCAATGAACCATCTACGATCAACCAACGATGTTGCGGGAAATGCTCATTGCACTTTTTCATAACGCGCAACATTTTCTTCAATTCTTCCAGTAGTCCCGCTTTGTTGTGCAATCGACCTGCCGTATCCAACAAGAGCCAATGGCAATTGCGATGCATGCCCGCTTGGCAAGCGTCAAAAGCGACGGCAGCGGCATCTGCGCCCTGGTGACTGCCAACACAATCCAATTTCAATCGATCAGCCCATGTCTTCAATTGCTGATCCGCAGCAGCTCTAAAGGTATCGCAAGAACCCAAAAGCACTTTCTCGCCATTATTTTGCAACTGATACGCCAGTTTCGCGACCGTCGTCGTCTTGCCGGCGCCATTAACCCCCAACATCAAAATCACCTGTAGGTCGTTCGTAGATTCGAGCTGCCCTTCCGCACCGGATAATAACTCACTCAAAACTTGGCGCAGAACCTGTGCTCCGGTTTTTTCTCTATCATCCTTGGAAATTTCCCGCATCTTTTGCAAAATTTTTTCAACCGTCTCCGGGCCAAAATCAGCGCCATACAGCGTCGCTTCAAACTGTTCCCAATCTTCTGCCGTAATAAGCTTCTTTGCAAATAACCCCGCCAAGCTGGACCAAAGCCCCTTCTGGGTTTTCAAAAACCCCTTCTTGAATTTACGAAATAGGTTCAGCATCATTTATTCAAATCCTCTTTTGCCACATGATCCAAAATACCATTTATGAAGCGCT
This sequence comes from Verrucomicrobia bacterium UBA1183, assembly GCA_002309885.1. Taxonomy (GTDB): domain Bacteria; phylum Verrucomicrobiota; class Verrucomicrobiia; order Opitutales; family UBA9783; genus UBA1183. The sequence goes on along the minus strand of DBYP01000015.1, from coordinate 705 downwards.
TTGAATCTTCCGATGAATAACATTTGCTCAACTCTAAAGCTTCGTTAATAACAACCGGCACCGGTGTTCCTGGGCAGAAACACAATTCGTAAATTGCCAAACGCAAAATCGCTAAATCGACTTTCGCAATCCGATCAAACGCCCAATTTTTCGCAAATTTCTGTATCTTATCGTCGATAAACGCTTCGTGATTTACCACTCCGAGTACCGCCTCTGAAATAAACTCTGCTTGCAAAATTTCCGCATCTACTTCACCCGATTTTTCTTCAAGGTAGGTCTTCAATAAGGTTTCAACGGGCATATCCCTTTGCACCTGCCACATATAAAGAAATTCAATAATACACTGCCGTTGTTGCCGTCTTTTGGAAATGGTACCTTTATGCTCCTGCCTACAATCTTGCTCGTTCTCCATAGAGACTAGTATCAAATCAACGATTCACAACAATTGTCAATACTTTACCAATAAAAATTCGAGGAGCGAAAGTTTTTGAGGGTGTAAGGGAAAGTTTTTTCAAAAAGCTCACCCTCGCGCTTTGTTTGACAACACTTGCAATAGCATTAGCTACATCTCAGTAGAAAATCTCAGGCATTTGAGCCAATGGTTTACTTGAAAAATCCCGCGGCTTTTAAAATTTCACCCAAAGTCATTTTCTCATAAAAATTTTGTAAATTTTCTCGATTCGCAAAATACTCCATCGCCGAAAA
>DBYP01000012.1 GCA_002309885.1 Verrucomicrobia bacterium UBA1183 | reverse complement strand
TTCCGCAATAATTGCAAAATCCGATTGATTGTGTTGCGACTTATTTTTGCCACCTCGGCTATTTGTGTCGACGTTAAATCCGCACAAAATAGCTGCAATATTTCTCGAAATTTTCGCTCAGAAATGTGCGTATGTTTTATGTATTTGTTTTTATGCATTTAGACTGATTATTATGGTTAAATCATTAGCCTAATCTTGTCAAGAACCAAAGCTATTTACACCACAGCATACCTCGCGGATTGCCGACAAAAAATTAACACTAGACCTAGAAAATGCTTGGGCTTCGCATCCCCAGCTTCGCGGTTCTTTTTCGAGCTTAGGGGTTGCACTTCAAAGTTGAATGTGTTTTTTTAGCTAAAGTTTTTTAAAAAAGTGCCGATTATATAAAGTACTATGAGCATAAACAATTTAACACAAAATAGAGCAACAGAACCCCCCATTTCGTTTTCTGAGTACAAAGAAATTCGAAGCGCCATAGCTTTGAAAAAACTTCAAACGGATATCGCAAAAAAATTGAATGAAAGAATTAGTTTTTCCAGTGTTTTCCATGGTTTTGGTGGTAGAAAAGTCGCTTTGGAAAATTTGCGAGATCAGTTGAGCAGCGGGACTCTATCAAAAGATGCTTTAGAAAACACATCACTTCCTGAAGACACACGAAAATTACTCAAGGATTATATTGATCTCTGTGATAGCCATTTTACCGAAGATGATTTCAGCAGACTTAAAAAATATAACGAAGATAACAAAACAACCACTCTTTTAGGTAGTGGAGGTAGTGGAGATGTATATTCTGCTGAGTTAGACGGAAAAAGATTTGCGCTGAAAGTCTTAAAGGACTCTTCTGATAGTCCTGATATACGTGCTAATGAAAGTCTTCTTGAGAGCCTAAGAAAATTTGGTAAAAATGCACTTTATCGGAATGATGATATAAGTCCCAAGGGGCTCGTTCCATATTTTGGATATTATCAATACGCTGATCCTAATGAAATTGATGGGCAAAAGAAAGTACTAGTTTTTGCAAGAGTTCAAGGAACAGAGCTTGGTAAATGTGAAAAAATAGCACCCGACCAACTATGTAGATATTTTGAACAAGCTGCATTAACTTATGCATATTTTCATGAATTAGGCACTATTGTTGCCGATATAAAACCTGAAAATATGTTTGTTGATGGGGATGAGTTAAAAATTATCGATTTAGAAACGCTCATTTTTTTAACAGAAGATAAACCTAAATTTATCAGCCAAACAGAAGAATATGCTGCGCCTGAAGCTTTTAATGGAAGAAAAGTTCAAGGATTTGCTACCTCGCGTGACGTTTTTTCATTTGGATTGTCTTTGGCATTAGCGTTAACAAAAGAGGTAAAAAATGATAATGGAAAAAACGGGGAAGACAGCGATAAAGTACGGTTAGAAAAATATTGCGAAACAATTATTAGTAAAGCACGGCCCAACGATTTCGATATCACCGTAGGAGGCGATTTGAATGGGGAAAAGGTTCTTGGTGTAAAAGCTTTCATTGAAAGCCTAAACTCTCTCGGAACACCTGAAGAACGCAATTTTTATGGATCGCTTTTGGAAGATTGCTTAAAGTATAAACCTGAGGACAGAATATCCATGTCTCAAATAGCAAGGCTTTTTAGAATTTTTAATGAATATCTTGTTCAAAAGAGTTCGAATCCCGATGCCCAATGTCCGAATTATGCAGGAACAAAAGGAAAGGTTATTGAAGATCGTCCAAAGGAGATCCCTAGCGCATTAAGAGATTTATTTTCCGATCCTGAAAAACGTGAAATAGCCAAAGAAAACATCAAGAGTTTCGTAAAAATAGATCCGTCATATAAAAACACAGCAAGTTATGGTTTTATTGCGTTTTTGGAAGGAACGGATTCATTCAAAAATTGGGCTGAAGAATGTCCAGAAGGTCTAAAGCAACTGAAAAAACAGATTTATATTGAGGGGCAAATTCCGCCAAAAGGAATGAATATACCTGTCTCCAAAGAAAATTACCAGCTTATTCTAGAAACGGAATCCCAACCTAAAAACGCAAATTGAAAAAGAAAAAAAGTGAAATGAAATAGCCAAAGCAACCCAGGAATTGGAAAACGCGCAATTACAATTAGAAAACGCAAAGGGCGATAAAGCAAGAACATTGGCATGGGCTAAAATCAATTTGGCGAAATTGAACCTTAACCTAGAACAGTTGAGGGGAAATCTTCCTAGCTATGATATGCAAGGTGTTAAAGATTGTCAGGAGGATGTTACCAGCGCGTTGAAAGAATTACAAGAAGCCGCCTCTAAAAAATTGATGTCTGAAAGAAATTTTGCAAGAAAACAAGCTTCTTTTGATTTGAAACTAGCGCTTTTTGAGCATTCACTAGCTGAAGCTGTGAATGATGGTGTACAAAATTTGGTTCCTAAAGATAGAAACCAATGTGTTTTGAGTGATGCCAAACTTCGCCTAGCAAAAGCCAAACTTGATTTAGCACAAGCTAAATTTAATTTAGTAAACGCCAAAGACAAGGTAAACAGGGAGGCAGCGCAAACAGGTATTAATGAGGCAAATGGTAAAATTGATGAACAAGAGGATATGTTGAAAAACATATTGAAAGAATTTGGAAAACCGGAAACAAAAACTCCTCTAAGTTCATTTCTTAAGGAATTTTGCCAACCATAATGACTTCCATCTTTCAAAAATTTTTCTGCGCATAATTCATTTTCTGTTTACATTTCGGTTTGAAAACTATAGAATACATGTATGGAGAATTTGGGTGGAGCACAAACTAAGTTTTTGTATCTGCTAGCATATTTATACATGCAGCAGTGCAAATATGATATGGCGCTTCACCTGTTTCGCATATTGCGGCTTCACAATCCGAAGGACAATAAGATCGCATTAGCATTGACGGTATGCTTACATAGGGCGCAACATTTGGATGAAGCCTTAAAGGTTTTGAAATCGATTCCGGAAAAGGATCTAACGATAGAGCAAACCATTGTATTTTTCTATATACAGAGCAAAGTTCTTTGGGATTTAAAGCAAACGGAGGCTTCTCGTGAAATGTTGCACAAGTACCTAAAACTCAGGCAAACTAGATTATGAATTGGGCTTTTTCACTAGAACGTATTATCACCAAATACTCGCGTTTTAACGACGTTGTTCTAGCTTTTTTGGTGGTAACCATCATCTCTTTGATGATCGTTCCGGTGCCTTCCTATCTTGTTGATGCGCTGATTGCACTCAACTTGACCATTTCAGTCGTACTTCTAATGATGTCGTTGTACATCCCCAATGTACTCGCATTTTCGACCTTCCCAACGTTATTGCTGTTCACAACTTTGTTTCGCTTAGCCCTCAACATAACGACTACACGAATGATTTTGCTGCATGCCAATGCAGGTGAAATTATTTATACCTTCGGAAAGTTCGTTGTCGGTGGTAATTTCGTTGTCGGCGCGGTTGTGTTCTTAATTTTGCTGATTGTAAATTTCTTGGTCATCACCAAAGGTGCTGAGCGTGTTGCTGAAGTTGCCGCCCGTTTTACTTTGGATGCTATGCCCGGAAAGCAGATGAGTATTGATGCCGATATGCGCGCAGGTACCATCGATATGGATGAAGCTAAGCGTCGCCGTTCCAATTTGGAACGTGAGAGCCAGCTTTATGGTGCTATGGATGGTGCTATGAAGTTCGTAAAAGGGGACTCCATTGCTGGCTTAATTATTACTGCTATTAACGTCGTTGCCGGTATTATCATTGGTGTTTCTCAAAAAAATATGGAGTTGGGTAAGGCGGTTACGACGTATTCCATTTTAACGATTGGTGATGGTCTTGTATCGTCTATTCCTTCTTTGTTGGTATCCATCACATCTGGTATTATCGTTACTAAAGTCGGATCCGCTGAAGGTGCCATTTTGGGACGCGATATCGGTTCACAAGTTTTAGGACAACCCAAGGCGTTACTTGTAGGTGGCGTTATGGTTATTGGCTTGATGCTTATGCCGGGGTTCCCCAAATTGCCTTTCTTGATATTAGCCATCCTTATCTTAGGTATCGGTTACTCATTAAATTTTGCGCGCAACAACACACCTAAGAAAAGCCGTACACCACAAAAATCACAGCACAAAGCTCCCGAAGTTACCCCAGAACCTACTGAAAGTAATACAGGGAATGAATTTTCTCTTGCTACTCCTTTACTACTTGATGTCGAACGCTCGATCGAAGATACCATCGAGCCTGACGTACTGAATGAACAATTGATCCAGGTACGTCGTGCTTTGTATCATGATTTGGGCGTTCCCTTCCCAGGTATCCATTTGCGCTTCAATGGTTCTTTGCCCCAAAACGCCTATCGGATTCTTGTAAATGAAGTTCCAATTGCTCAGGGCAAGTTGATCCCTAATCACGTCATTGCTCGCGAAACAAAAGAAAATTTGGAAATGTTGGGCGTACATGTTGTTGAGGAAGAAAGCAACATTCCGCATATACTTCCGTTGTGGGTTCCTAACGAAGAAATTTCTATTTTGGACGATGCTAATGTGGCTTATATGCGCACACCACAAATTTTAACGCACCACCTATCCTATATTTTAAAACGCTACGCAAGCGACTTTTTGGGCATCCAAGAATGCAAATTCCTTATGGAAAACATGGAACAGGAATTCCCAGAAATTGTTAAGGAAGTTCAGCGCGTTTTGCCTATACAAAAAATTACGGAAATATTTCAGCGTTTGGTACAAGAAGAAATATCGATTCGTAATTTGAAAAGTATTTTCCAGTGCCTTATCGATTGGGGACAAAAAGAAAAAGAACCCGTTTTATTGGCAGATTACGTTCGATCAACGCTTCGGCGTTACATCAGTTACAAATTCAGCGGTGGTCGCAATGTGCTTTCGGTATATCTTTTAGATCCCAAAATCGAAGAAATGGTGCGTAAAGCTATCCGACAAACTTCCGCTGGCAGCTATTTGGCTCTAGATCCACCTTCTGCAAAGAAAATTGTAAAAGCCGTTAAGGAAGAAGTCGGAGATTTGGCGCTTCGAGAACATCGCCCCGTTTTGCTAACTTCTATGGATATCCGCCGTTATGTTCGAAAGTTGATCGAAATGGAAGTGTATGAACTTCCGGTTCTATCGCACCAAGAACTAACTGAGGAAATCACCATAAGACCCCTTGGCAAAATACACATATAAAAATTGTTCCCAGGAGCCTCCCATTATGAGGAATTTATTTTCACTATCCAACATAAAGATGGTATGTATATTATGGCTTGTAGGCATTTCCCATGCAAAAATATATGCCGAAAACTACTATTGTTTGTGTTTCAATAAGGAATTTTATCACATGTTAAAAGTTCACTCAAAGATATGGTATCCCTTGGGCGTTCCCGATTATAGCACAAAAATAATGTTCGATCCCGTAGAAGCTTTACTTAAAAACATCCCTGAATCTCTAAATGAACGTGAAATGTTAGAATTTACCTTTTGTTGTTTAATAACTGAGTACTGCAGCATCCTTTTTACTGAAGATCAAATTCCGCAATTAGCTTCCAATTTAGAAAAATATCTAAAGAAAATTATTTCCAATAATAGAGAAATTTTTGACATAAAGGATGATTATGCCGAAAATTATGTCGAAGATTATTACTCAAATAGCAACGTTTTTTTAGCCAATATCGTCTTACTGTACTTTGAGGGATTCGAAGAAGTTCCCTTAGAAAAAGTCAATCCATTTTTTAAAAAAGCCCAACCTAAAACCTTACCTTAATTGCAAGTAGCTAATCAGACTCGATATCTTGCAAAATTTTGTAACGGACTTTTGTAAGATGTCTATTGTAAGATGTCTATCTGACGTTCCACACAAGACCATGGAATCAACCCACGCGTATTGTTTTTCGCATAATATATATTATGTCTAGTTCTGATTTCGCGTTCAAAACAAATTATCCTCTATAAACCAAAAGAAGTCCGATACTCTTAACAATTGCGAGGAATAAACACCAACGGCTTCTATTTTTTTATACACAAAGTAGACAATAGACCTCTTGCAAAACTCAAAAAATTTCATGGTGGAATCGTTTTCTGGACAAATTAGCGTGTGTCTACAGGAGATAAAGAGTTATAAAAGCATAAACCCTAAGAGAACTTTTTGAAAAAAGTTCCCTTAAACCCTCAAAAACCTTTATAATTTTGCAACAATGTTGCAAAATGATTGGGGTGCAGGACCTCTGCCTTGCTTTTAGGAGCGTTTGGGGCCTTTTTTGTAAAAATCTGGCAAAGTATTGGTCGTCCGAATTTTCCGGAGACACATTCCTTAACTTTTAAATTTCCTTTTTTGAAAAAAGAGCTTAAGTATAGAGCATATGTTAAAAGCAGGAATTGTTGGTTTACCGAATGTTGGGAAGAGCACATTGTTTAATGCGGTGACACGTACGCACAAGGCTGAAGCGGCGAATTATCCTTTCTGTACGATCGAACCCAACGTGGGAATTGTGGAAGTTCCGGATAGCCGGCTGAATGTGCTGGCGAAGCTGGTACATACGGAGAAAATTGTTCCAGCAGCAATCGAGTTCGTAGACATTGCGGGTTTAGTAAAAGGTGCGTACAAAGGCGAAGGACTAGGAAATCAATTTTTGGCTAACATTCGTGAAGTGGATGCCATCGTCCAAGTCGTGCGCTGCTTTGACGATGACGATATTCTGCACAACATGGGCAACGTCGATCCAGTACGTGATATCGATGTTATCAATACAGAACTGCTTTTGGCAGATGTTCAGTCGGTAGAACAGCAAGTCGAGCGTTGGGGCAAGAAAGCTAAGTCAGCTGAAAAGGAAGCGGTTGCCATGCATCATCTTTTGCAACGCTTGCTGGAGCACTTGAATAAAGGTCAGCCTGCCATCACATTCCCATTGGAGGAAGAAGAAAAACCTTTGGCTAAACAGCTGTGCTTATTGACCCAAAAGCCAACGCTTTACGTATGTAATGTTTCCGAAGATGATTTGCAATCCGGCAAAGAAAATGATTACGTTTTGGCGGTAAAAAAACATTTGGCGCAATCCACACAAGCGGGCTATTGTATGCTTTCGGCACGCTTAGAATCAGAGCTTGCAGATCTGCCTTCCGAAGAAGCTTCCGAGTACTTGGCTTCATTGGGTCTGAACGATAGTGGCGTAAATCATCTCATCCAGAGCGCCTATAAATTGCTAGGATTGGCTTCGTATTTTACGGCAGGCGTGCAAGAAGCGCGTGCATGGACGTTCAAACGCGGCATGACGGCTCCTGAATGCGCCGGCATCATTCATACGGATTTTCAAAAAGGTTTCATTAAAGCGGAAGTGGTTTCCTACGAAGACTTTGTGGCCTACGGTGGCTTTTTAGGTGCGCGCGAAAAAGGCAAATTGCGGCTTGAAGGTAAAGATTACGTATTCCAAGAAGGTGATGTTACGCTCTTTAAATTTAATGTAACAAAATAGTTGATTTATATTTTTGCTTAGAGTACAATATTAGCATGCAGAGAAATTTAAAACTGGCTAATTGTAGGGGCTTTTCGCTCATGGAAATTATTATCGTTATAGCCCTAATGGGTATGCTTTTGGGGTTAATTGTCACAAATTTCGATACCATTTTTGGTGGTGGGCAAAAGAAAATCGCCACAATGTTCGTGTCAAAGACGGTTGACGTACCGCTGATGGCTTATCGTTCGCACGTGGGCAATTACCCGACAACCGAGGAAGGTCTGAAAGCGTTGTTGAAGGCTCCTATGGGTAAATCCAGCCGTTGGCAAGGTCCGTATATCAAAGACAGCGAAGGTTTGATAGATCCTTGGGGAAATCCTTACCAATACCGCTATCCGGGCGTTCATAACCGTAATAGCTACGACATTTGGTCGATGGGACCCGGTGGACAAAGTGGCGATGACGACGATATCGGCAATTGGAATACCGAAGATAATAACGATGATGATTAAGGATGCGTCCTAAAGTTCTCGGATTTTCTCTAATAGAAATATTGTTTGTTCTAGCGTTGCTTGGATTGATATCGTCCGTGTGTGTATTGCATTTCGATTCGATACAAACCGCGTTTTCGGGCGGTAATCCACATCCGAAAGCGATCCTGGAGGAAGCGCTCCAACAGGCGCGTTTATCTGCACACCAACTTCATCAAGCGCTCTGTATTTCGGTGGATGAAAAAGGTTTTGTGTTAAAGAAAAGCAATGACGAAGTTTTGCAAAATTTCCCTTTCCCGAAGCAAGACATTAACGTTCAATGCAAACTTATTCCAGGAGTGTTAACCCCTGAGGGTAAGTTTAGACCTTCCGAAAAACCATGCACAACGATAGCGATCAATGAGGAAGGCTTTATTGCCTCCACGTTCATCGATATTGCTTATGGTGAGGATCATGAAAAGTACGAAATCGATATGCTTACGGGAGAATTGAAGGCGGCACAATGGTGAATAAGGTAAAGAAACATCAAGCATTTACGCTCATGGAAGTCATTGTAGCACTTTCATTGTTCGCCATTTCTATTATGGTGCTTACGCAAAGTTTTCTGAATGGGTTAATCTGTAAAACACAGTTGGGCAAAGAAGATTTCCGTCCCCTACTCTATCAAATCATTCGAAGCGAGTTAAAATCTATGCCGCGTGAAAAAGTGGCTTTGGATCACATTATTTATTACCCGAATAATGAGACCAAAGTATCCTGGAATGGCTCTGTGGAATTTACCGGTGTATGGAACCTATTCAAGATCAATGTTCAACTTAAGGGCGAAGATGAACGTATGGTTTTCTTAATTCATCAATCAGATTGGATGACAAAACAAGAAAAGGAGGAATTCTTGTCGCGCAATTGCAAGGAGAAAGAAATATCGTATGAATAAGCGCCAACAGGGCTTTACGCTGGTTGAAGTGGTTATCTCGCTTGCGTTGGGAGGCTTGATCCTAACGGCGATTATGTCGCTATTCGTAAGTTTTGTGCAGGTATGGCAGGTCAAGAAAACGCCGTACGAAAGCTTTATTGAACATGTCGATAACTGCTCACGGTTCTTGTACAACCGACTTAATGCTTTCGAGTATATACCTAGCAAAAAAACACCCGCTTCAGATACCTCTAAGGATGGCGAAATTCAAAAGAATAGTACTGTAAAAAAGGATAGCGATATGTCGACGAGTTGCTTCCATTGCACAAAGTTAACAGCCAACAACGCCCTTTTAAACGGACCATGGGTATTGGGAATGTTTTCCTGCAAATCACTCCCCTTTTTCCATGTTATACCAACAGAAAAATCGAGTATCGTGTACGAGGTCGCTTTAGTACTAACCTCCAACGGATTATGCTTAATTTTGGAATCGCCTGAAATCGTAAAACAACATTTGAGCGATGGCGTCGAACAGACCGATAAAACGATTCAAAAATGCCTCATTTTAAGTCCTTATGTAATCTCGCTCGAATACGCACACTTTAATCCTGACAAGGGATTATGGGAATTTACAAAGTCGTTGGAGCAATATTGCAAGCAGTTTGCTGAAAAAGATTTCTGTCAACGGCCGGATGGTTTGCGTTTGAAATTTAAGCAGGAAGAGTTCGAAGCCGAACGTTTCATTCCCATCCGCAACGATTTCTGCAAAAAAGCAGAAAAAGATTCCGATAAATCCCAAAATTCAAAGAAGGAAAAGGAGAAAGATGATACGCGGAAATAAAAATTCTATTCGTGGCGCTGTATTGATTCTCGTTTTGGGAATGCTAATGGTGCTATCGACAATCGTAAGTCTTTTCTTAAATGATGTCATGCGCGATACCTTTATGCGCATACAGTTGCAAGGGAAAGATGCGCTGCGACACCACGCTTACAATGCTTTAGACGCACTCATCGGACATTTAGAACATGCAGTGATTTGTGATCAGATTATCGACATAAAACGTTTTTCGTTGCCCAGCTTGCAAGCAGCATTGCCAGAATCGATCAAAATTCAAGTAAATTTGGTCGATGAATCGGGCAAGATTCCCTTGAACAATACCACCCAACAACGCCTTAAGGCCCTGTTTTGTCTCTTTGGCGACCTTTGGGATGGGCAGACATTGATGCGCGAATATTGGCAGTGGCTCTCTCGAAAGGACAGCGCGAGCAACCTCATCGATCTTAATCAATGGGAGGTTCAAGATAAGCGACGAATTCATGCACGTACGAGTGTTTCAGAAGCTTCAAAAGATAAACCTGATAATAAAGTAAAATTTCCGAAAATACTGTTATCTTACGATCAATTGCGGGAAATTGATAAATTTAGGGAATTTTTCTTTGATGAAAAAGGACAACCGAACGATAAAATGGAACGCTTGAAAGCCTGCAGTTCGTTATGGAATACAGGTGCAGTCAATATCAACAGCGCTAACAAAGATGTTTTGGAGGTACTAAGCAAAAGTTTCTTTTTGGATTTGGATAAAATCGAAAATCATTTGGGGCTTACAGAAGAATCCGCAAAAAATCCGCAAAGGTATAAATCGTTGCGCGAGATGAATGAATTGGGACATGCTAATCTCACATTGAATCGTCAAAAACAAAATAATGAAACAAAAGCATCCACTAAAGAAAGTTTTCAAAAAGAAGACGCGCTTTCTTACCTGACCATTCAACCCCATACCCTCAAAGCACGCATTCTAGTAGAAGAGGCAGATGTTTCCTTCCAATTAAATGCTTTGCTTGAAATAGAAGCTACTTCTAAAGAGAGCTTGACAAAACGGTCAAAAAATCATTTAATAGACATGAAGGGACGTTGTAGTGTCGTCATTAAGTCGGTAAGCGAAAATTTCTTGTAAGGTATGGAAGAGAAACCCATAGATTCGGCCCCAGCGGCAGTTGTTCAGCCACAAAACGGTTTAGATTTTGTCTTTGTTCCCGATGATTTATTCTTTTTTAGGAAGTTTGAAACCGATAGCAAATTATCCAACAAAAAGTTACTTGAAACGGTTTTTAATCAAATCGTAGAAAATTCTCCGTTCCCGATAGAACAGCTGATGTGGGGCGTCGTTCCTGCAGGAAATTCTAGCGGCAGTTGGGTTTGGTACGCCGGCTTGAAAGATCGGATCCTAGGACATTTGGGTGAAATTGACAATGGAAAACATGTTTTGCCTTGTGCCGCTTTCGCGATGTTGTTGGCTAAAGAAGGCGAATGTTGCTGTTTCTCACACGATCAGCATGTTAGTCTTGTTGCCAATGGTGAGCCGATAGCGTTCCTTTCGAAGGATTTTGATGATTGCGCTTCTTTGAGAACTTTTTTGACGGATCAACACATTACGCTCCCGCTTCGTCGCATCTCCGTTCAAGAGCTAGTGTTAGGGCATAAAAATCGGTATAAATGTATTTATTTGGAACAAACTGAAGAAGGTGATTCTTCGGAAGTTACAACACACATCAACCGCGAAGATCTTTGGCTGGCAGATATACGCGAAAAAGAATTGCTTAAAACGCTAAAGCATCAGCAAAGCATATCGCATTTATCTGAAGAAGGCATGAAATGGTCTTGCGGACTACTTGCTTTTGCGATCTTATTCCAAGCTATTTTGTGTGTAGGACAGTTGGGACTGCTTTGGAAACAGAAAGTACGTAAGCGTCTTCAGCCGGTTGCTCGAAAGATTGAAGAAAAGGATTCGCTGGTTCGTCAAATGCAAGCGATGATAGAGCAAGAAATTCGACCGTTTGAGCTTTTGGGTTTATTGAATTCTTATCGTCCAAACAATATTTACTTTACGGCAGCTACGATCGATAATGAGCATAATATCATTGTTGAAGCGGTTTCGGAAACCGCTATGGCGGTAAAAAAGTTTTCTCAAGATTTACTCGATTCGGGTTCCTTTGAAGCCGTAACCGTTGATAATCTTAATGTATCTTCTCAAGGTACGAAATTTAGATTATCGTGTGATTTCAAGGAGAAACAGGGACATTACTTTTTAAATCTGGAGGAGACATTATGAAGCATTTAGTGGAAAAAATCGTATCCCGTTATAAGCTTCTCAATTATCGCGAAAAGTTTTTCCCGTTCATATTTGTCCTATTCTTGAGCTTGTTTTGGGTAAGCGGCTGTTTTAAACAAACTCGCAGCTTATTTCAAGATTGGAAATTTGTTAATGCGAAGATAAAAAATCATCGTTTCTGGATAAGGAACAAAGCGATTATAGGAACAAATCTCGAAAAAGTCCTAAATGTTATGGATCCGCAGAAGACGCTTTCAGGGGCGAATTTTGCTGGAGAAGTCGAAGATATCATTCGCGGCTATGGCTTAAATTATTCGATGTCCTCTCCAAGAACACGCAATAGCGATATTTTCAACATCCATACCTTGCAACTACATTGCGAAAATGCGAAATTGGCGGATTTGATAAAACTGGAAGAGGCTATTTATCAAAAGAAACCTTACTTAAGTTTAGAAAAGGTAAAATTGCATGGCAACTTGTTCAATCCTGAACTTTTGGAGGTTGATTTCTCACTTTGTTCACTTCAATTAAAGGATATTTTAAATGGAAAATAAAAACGAATCTAAGAAATTGTTAACCCACTTTACGATCACAACCGCATTGATGGGCGCCTTGTTCATAGGAGCAGGTTTGGTACAAACCTCACCGGGAATCGATACCTCCACTTCCATTTCAGAAGATGATTACTACGAGGATGGAGTCCATTCAGCAGTTGCAGCGGCACCGACTGAAGCGTACGGAGTTGTGACTACTTCCAAAGCAAAGCCGTTTATCAACGCCTTAACGCTTGTCAATGAACCCCTTGAGAATGTGTTGACGTTGTTGGAAAAGTGGACCAATAAAATTATTATCATCGGCAATAACATGCCCAAGGCAACGTTCAATCTGAATATCCCAATGCCGTTGTCTAAAGAAGAAGCGATATCCGTTTTGAAGAGCTTACTTTCCGCCAATGGCATTGCCGTTACCCCCGTCAACGACAAGACATTGCGCGTTGTTCCCAGCAATCGAGCGAAGAGCACATCCCCCGAAATTGTTGCCCGTGAAGCTTTACATCAACGCCCGGGCAGCCAAGAAATTTGCTGTTGTTTGTTCCGTCTAAATAACATGACGGCACGCGATGGTGCTCGTACCATTATGCCATGGCTAACTCCGCTTACGTCTTCCATCGTTACTTTAGATAAGGCAAACAGCCTGTTCGTTACCGATATGTTGAGCAACTTGCAGCAGTTGGACAAAATTTTACAAAAGATCGATAAAGTCGGCGATGTTAAGGAATCGATTATGTTCTTTACTCCCAAGAATGCGAGCGCAGAAAGCTTGAAAAGCAATTTCGAAGACCTACGTAGTGGTGCCCTCAAGTGCTATCTCTATGGAACCACAAGCTTCGCAGCAGACAAAGCAACGAACCTCTTCACGGTCGTTACCCCCAAAGGCAATGAAGAACTTATTCGTAAGTTTGTTGAAAAGCTCGATGTTAATGTAGATCCGCTCGTACAGCATCACGTTTTCCGTATTCAACATGGATCGGCTAAAGATACTACCGAGCTCATTAAGAAGTTGATGCAGCAGCAAAAACAAAGCGAGAGTGCTGCAGGATATGCTCAGAAAGCGAATAATACTAACAATGATGCTTTCAGCAAGCAGTTGACCTTAGAGTGCGACGAACGTTTGAACGCTATCGTAGCTTGCGGAACACCATCGGATATTCGTCAAATCCAAAATCTGATTAATCAGCTGGATGTCATTTTGCCGCAGGTTCGCATCGAGGTCGTCATCGCCGAAGTAGCGCTGACAAGAGGGCAAGCTAGCGGTTTAGAATCTTTTGGCTACACCAATTTAGGTGCTAATGATACTCCAACAAGTTCTAACAAGATGAAGATTACGGGGGCTGCAAAATCCGGAAATCCAATATTTAAGATTGATCCTTTAACCTTCAGGAAATTCGGCATGGCTGCTGTTATCAACACTGCAAAATCAAATAACAATGTTTCCATTCTTTCTTCTCCTACCTTGCTTACAACGCATGCACGTGAAGCATTGTTGAAGATTATGGAAACACGTCCCTATTTGACCAGTGTCCAGACAAAAACTTCGGATGCAGGAAACGCCGATGTTTCTAATAGTACAATTGAGAAAGTTGATGCAGGTATCGAGCTAACCGTAAAACCGCTTATTGGAACTAACGGTATGATTCAGTTGGAAATCGATCAAAAAGTAGATAGTTTCTCTACAGAAACGGCACCGGTTGGTAACGGAACTTTGTCTATGCCTTACATCAACCGTCGTGAAGCCAAATCTTTCGTTTCTGTAAAATCCGGAGAAATGTTGGTCTTAGCTGGCCTCAAGAAAAGAGAAATCACCGACTCAAAGAAGAAAATGTTCATTTTTGGCGATATTCCATTGATTGGCGATGCTTTATTCTCCAGCAAATCTAAGGAAGAGCACGTTACCGAGATGATTATCTTTATCCGTCCATTCTTGCTAAACAACGAAACAGATGCGCAACAGAATTCGGACGAATATCGCAAGACGCTCGTTCCAGAAACACAAGAGGAGATAGACTCCTATGTGGATACAGGAAATTTTTCAAAGAAAGACATTTTCCAAGCTAAGAAACGTCGCCATGTAACACGTCCTACCCTGCACGGAAAGCGCTTAAAAGCCAAAGAAGATAAAAGTGTTTCCAAAAGCAAAAGCAAAAAACATCACAAGAAGCACCATAAATTAAAGAAAAAGCACTCGCGGTCACATGAAAAGAAGCATAAGTAAGGCAATGAACTGGTTAAAAACATCACTTCTGTTGTGCAGTTGCATTCCGCTGGGGTTTGCAGAGGAGGCTACTCCTGTTTCTGAAATTACTCCTGTTTCTCCCGAAAAAAGCAGTGAGAGTCAAATGTCCGACAATTTGCTTCAGCGCAATCCGTTCGTTCCATTTAAATCCGGAAAATCTTTTGCGGAAAACATCGAAAATTCTTCAGATTTTGACTTCCTAAGCGTTGTTGTCTATCCTGATCACCAAGAATTTTCGCTTAAGGAGAAAACCAAAGAAAAACCTTTCTGGCTAAGTTCGGACAATCGTATTAAGGATGAAACCTATGGCCTTGTTTTCTGGAATTTCTATCCGGTAGATAAAACGCTTGTCGTCCAAGATTCCTTCAGCGGTAATTTAATTAACATCCGACAGAAGGAAATTAATTTGAATTCCGCAAACTCAAGTACTTCATCTTACACCAGTGGAACGGATTGGCTTTCGCTTTTATCTGATCTCGAGGATGATGATGACGATGAGGATATTTTACCAAAAAAATTAACAAAAGGTAGGAGATGACACAGAATAATCCTTTGTATTCCTACGAAGTTCGTATTCCTAAGACGCTAGACTTGTTAGATAAAAGTCAAAAGGAAAACCTTTTGTCACTTCCCCCATATGAACGCATGCAGCATCTTTCGGAACTATTGGATCGCTCGGAAGATAATGTTTGTCGTCAGATTGCGAATGATTGCAATTTACCTTTCTTGGATGAATTCCAAATTTTAGAACATGCTGATGAGACCATCCCCCTACGGTTGATTCATGAGTATCAATGTTTACCGATAAAAATTGAGAATTCTATCGAAGAAGATTGTTTGCATTTGGTGACCGTATGGCCTCCTACCGAAGAAATGGTTCGTTGGATAGGAATTGCTTGCGGACGCAAAATCGTTTGGTATCTTACTTATGCACGCAATGTAACCAATACCATCATTCAAAATTTTGGTGTTGGTTCAGACAGCATCGATGGCGAACAAACTGCTGAAACCGAAGAAGAGCAGAATGTTGAAGAAGACGAAGATGCAGCGATCATCCGGTTTGTAAATGAAATTATCGTAAAAGCGGTTTCGGATCGTGCTACCGATATCCATTTTGAACCACAGAAAAATTCTATCCAGATTCGCTATCGTATCGATGGTCAATTGGTTCCGGTAAGACTGCCCGATAATTTGGTTAAGTTCCAAGCGGCAATTATCTCGCGCTTAAAGATTATGGCGCGGTTGAACATTTCCGAAAAACGCCGGCCGCAAGATGGTCGTATCCGCTTCAGTTCTGGCCCCATTGAGCTGGACATTCGTCTATCAACATTGCCAACCATGTATGGTGAAAGCGTCAGTTTGCGTCTTCTTACCCAAGGCAATCGTCCGGTAACTTTGGAAGAACTGGGCCTTTTGGAAAGCGATCTGAAGGTTATTGATCAAAATATTCACAAACCCCACGGTATTATTTTGGTAACAGGACCCACAGGATCCGGTAAATCTACGTCGTTGAGTGCTTTCGTACGACGTATTCGCACCCCCGAGCGACGCATCATAACGGTCGAAGATCCTGTTGAATATGAAATCGAAGGCGTCAACCAATCCCAAGTCCACAGCGAAATTGGCTTCAATTTTGCAAGCGCGTTGCGTTGTATTCTACGTCAAGATCCCGACGTCATTATGATCGGAGAAATTCGTGATAAAGAAACCGCGGATATTGCCATTCGTGCCTCATTAACGGGACACCTAGTGTTGAGTTCTTTGCATACGAACGATGCCGCAGGTGGGTTAACCCGTCTCGTAGATATGGGCATTGAACCCTTTTTGGTAACCTCTTCGGTTGAATTGATTTTAGCGCAGCGTTTGATTCGAAAATTGTGCCCTCATTGCAACAAACCGATCGACATGGATCCGAAAAAGCTTGAAGCTCAGATGTTGCAATTGGGAATTCCACTTTCGGAAATGAAAAATGCACATCTCATTCGCGAGCCCAATGGTTGTGATATGTGCCGCAATTTGGGTTATAAAGGACGTATTGGTATCTTTGAAGTTTTGAATGTGTCCGACAGAATCCATGAGGCTATTGTCAAAAACGAATCCGCCTTCGAAATTAAGAAAATTGCACAAGAAGAAGGTATGCGGACGCTTTATCAGAACGGTTGGGAACAGGTAAAACGTGGCTTAACCGGCTGGTCAACCTTGTTGCGGTTTGCGGCTGTAGATTTGGCGGAAAGTGCATCCAAGGAATCGTAGAAAGCTTGAAATATGCTGAAATTCAAGTACAAGGTAGCCGGTAGTAGCAAAGAGGGGTTTATTTTTGCTGACAGCAAAAGCAAAGCGATTACGTTGCTGAATCGCCAAGGCATTCAAGTTTCTATTTTAACGCTTGTTGGACGCGA
This sequence comes from Verrucomicrobia bacterium UBA1183, assembly GCA_002309885.1. GTDB lineage: Bacteria > Verrucomicrobiota > Verrucomicrobiia > Opitutales > UBA9783 > UBA1183. Next base: position 45,242 of record DBYP01000012.1, on the reverse strand, counting down.
TAATTCAAACAGTGTCGTCGATAATGTAAAAAAGCTCAACGCAAAGGTTGCCCTACCCTTTTTACAACGCCTGGTGCAGTTGCATGGTGCCGGAATGCCTTTGGGAGATACGCTCAAAGTATTACAAACGCGTTTGCAAGATCCGAAGTTGAAAGATTTAGCCGTGGTTCTATGGCGCGATTTGAGCGAAGGTAAGAGCTTGGCTTCTGCGATGAAAAGTTACCCCAATGTGTTTGGCGATGATATCGTTTACCCCATTGAAGCTGCAGAAGTTACCGGAAATTTGGCACCTGTTCTATCGGAAATTATACGGCTTCTTACCGAACGAGAACACTTGAAAAAGAAAATCATTTCGGGTATGACTTACCCCGTTGTGGTCTCTTGTGTCGCCATTTTCGTGGTCATTTTCTTCCTCTTCTTCCTTTTACCACGCATCGAAAGCATGTTGACCGCCATGGGAGGAACCATGACCCTGCCAGCACGCATACTTATCGGCTGCTCTAATGCCTTACTGTATGGTTTGCCGGTGGCCATCGTGGGCACATTGGGGCTAACTTTCGGAATAAATCAATGGCGAAAGCGTTCCGAATCCGGCGTCCTTAAAACCGATATGTTTTTGCTGAAAATCCCTTTTATTGGGAGTATTGTGCGTTACACAGAAATTTGCCGTGTTTCCAATCTGCTCTCTACCCTATTGGGAAGCGGTGTCAATTTGACCGAAGCGATGCGTCTGACAGAGCGTTCCATCCACAATTTGTATTTTCGGCAACAGTACCAAGAAGCGCGCGGTAAAATCAACGATGGTGTTGCACTGACCACCGCTTTTAAAGTGAAAGGTTTGTCGTTATTTACGGAATTAGCTATGGACATATTGGTCGTCGGAGAAAATACCGGCAATATGTCTTCCAGTTTCCAAGAGGTCTATCGTTTGCACAATCAAGATCTCGACACCAAATTTAATCGCTTAACCGGTCTTATAACCTCGGGTGCTTTGGGTTTTGCCTTCTTTATGGTCGGCGTCTTGGCTCTAGGCATTGTCTCTAGCGTTATGCAGTTCAGCAGCTCGATAAAGATATAGTCAAGGAAACTTTTTAAAAAAATTCCCTTAACCCCTCAAAAACGTTCATTAATTTTGCCACAATGTTGCATGCAGAACCTCTGCCCTGCTTTTAAGGGGGGTTGAGGGATTTTTTGCAAAAAATCTCTCAAAATTTTAACTTACTTTAATTTTAGGATTTTTTTAGCCCGTAAATTTCCCTACAATCTTGGCACAGCCGCTAATAATTGTTTTGTATAGTCTTTGCGGGGATTTTTGTAAATAGATTCTACAGATCCCTGTTCAATGATACGTCCATTCTGCATAACGGCAACGGCATCACTGATATAACGTACAATCGCCATATCATGTGAAATAAACAGGTACGTTAATTTCAATTCTGCCTGTAAATCTTTTAGCAAATTCATGATTGCCGCCTGAATTGAGACATCTAAAGCGCTTACGGGCTCATCGCATATCAAAATTTCCGGTTCAACTGCCAACGCACGTGCGATACCGATACGCTGTCGTTGCCCACCGCTCAAAGCATCGGGATAGTGTTTTAAATATGTTTTGGGCAATTTCACTCGATCCAACAGATTTAACATACGACGACGGCGTTTAAACCTCGACAATTGCGGGAAATGAATTGCCAAAGGTTCTTCCAAAATTTGTTCGATGGTCATCTTCGGATTTAATGAATCGAATGGATCCTGGAAAACCATCTGAATCTTTCGTCGGTAGGGTAAAAATGCATCTTCGCTAAGCTCCGAAATACAGCAATGTTCAAAAGAAATACGCCCCATATCGATAGGAATCAACCGGACAATAGATCGTCCCAAGGTCGTTTTCCCGCTCCCGCTCTCTCCAACAATACCCAGGGTTTCCCCTTTCTTCACGCTCAAGCTTATATCCTTCAGTATTGGAATTCGTTTATTTGAAAAAAGCCCAACCGTGCCAGGATAAGAAACACCCAAGTTCTCGATGGATAATAGAAAATCACCCATGTTCTAATAAAAATTCGGCTAGAATCAACCGAACAAATTATACCCTAAAGCCACAAACAATAGGATAAACTTAAACAACTTTTGTCGCATATATTAGATATAATTGTGCCCCTAAAATAATTCTTGTCAAGCAGAAAATGTATCCTTGTGTAAGTTCAACTTTGAAGTGCAACTGCTAAGCTCGAAAAAGAACCGCGAAGCAGGGGATGCGAAGCCCAAGCATTTTCTAGGTCTAGTGTTAATTTTTTGTCGGCAATCCGCGAGGTATGCTGTGGGGTAAATAGCTTTTATTTGACGTAAAGCAAAGATATCCATAAGTTCTACCCTTAAGTACCTATTCCTTTACGACTTCCGTCTTAAAAATCCTGTTTTTTGTTTTTATCACATAAAATTTTTCAAAAAACTTACAATAATTCTTGACCGTGAGGCAATATCTGCCGATTTATATAAGTAAGTCATTGTTAAAAAGGGTTGTATGTTTGCATTTGTAGAATCTGCAAAAGGCGGGTTGTTGCGCAAAGAGAATATTCTTTCGAACATTTTGCCGGGAATTATTGTTGGAGTTATCGCACTCCCTTTGGGGATGGCGTTTGCGATTGCTTCTGGGGTTGCGCCTGAAAACGGATTATATACATCCATTATTGCTGGGTTTTGTGTTTCGGTTTTCGGCGGAAGTCGTGTTCAGATTGCAGGGCCTACAGGCGCTTTTGTGGTTATATTATGCTCTATTACTCAAAAGTACGGTTTTACTGGCCTGCAATTGGCAACGCTCATGGCAGGTGTTTTTTTGTTGTTCATGGGACTTTTTCGGTTGGGTTCTATCATAAAATACATACCAGAGCCCGTTATCGTAGGCTTTACCTCTGGTGTAGCACTTACAATTTGGATTGGACAATGGAAAGATTTCTTTGGCCTGAATGTCCATTTCCATGGCTCTTCACTACAACAAAAGCTTGCGGATTTGCTTTCCGCTTTTCCAACTTTAGATGCAACCACCACATTCATGGGGATAACAAGCCTATGTATTATATTGTTTTGCAACAAATTTTTGAAATCGGTTCCGGGATTTCTGTTAGCATTGATACTGGCAAGTTTTGCACAGGGCTACTTTCATTTTGAAACGGTTGCAACCATCGGATCTGCGTTTGGAGGCATTCCGCAAACATTGCCTTCTTTTCATTTCCCCAAAGCCTCTTGGGAATTGGCTTCCGAACTTATAAGTCCGGCGTTTACGATTGCGCTATTGGGAGCTATAGAATCACTGCTTTCGGCTGCAGTTGCTGACACCATGATAGGTACACACCATAATTCCAATCAAGAGCTGATCGGGCAAGGCATTGCGAACATCTTTTCGCCTCTTTTCGGAGGTTTTGCCGCAACCGGCGCTATCGCTCGAACCGCGGCTAATATCAAAAGTGGAGGCAATTCTCCTGTCGCTGGCATCATTCACTGTGCAACGATTATTCTGTTTATACTTGTACTCTCTCCGTTTGCGGTCAACATCCCCATCGTTGTGCTTTCTGCAATTTTGTTCGTTGTTGCTTATAATATGAGCGACTATCGACGCTTTTTTAGAATATTATTTACGGCGCCTAAATCCGACGTTTTTGTGCTCATCGTTACGTTCCTGCTGACAATTTTCGTAGATTTGGTGGTCGCCGTCAACATCGGTGTTGTATTTGCTACCTTGTTCTTTATGCGACGGATGTCCAAAACGGTTCAAATTGAGCATAATTCTAACGAAACTTTAATCCAGGAACAAATTCGTGTGGATGTACCTCAAGATGTTGGCATTTATTCCATCGAGGGCCCGTTCTTCTTTGGATCCATCGAAACGTTTCAATCTAAATTGGCTCAAGTCAACAAAGATATTCATACGATTATTATACGTTTGAAACACGTTCCCTTCGTGGATGTCAGCGCCATTGATTCATTACGTTCCTTTGAAGCTTCTTCAAACGCTAAGGGCATCAAAGTTGTATTCTGCGAAGCTAATGAGTTGGTTTGCTCAAGAATGCTTAAATCTCGTCTGGAAGATGACTCGAAACATCACCACTTCCGATGTTCCTTACCGCAAGTTTTGAGCGAAATATAGAGGTTTATAAGCGGCCGCGGTGCTTTTCACGTCGTCCACACTTCGACAGCACTACCTACTAAATTACTCTCAATAATGGATTATAGGGGGAGATTAAAAAGTAAATGTATGCTGTGAAGATGTTATTTTAACAGATGCACAAAACATTTCCAAAGATACTGCATGTCCTTAAAAAAACTTGCATTTTTTGCGTAATTTAGACTTATGTTGAGCTTTACAGGTAAAATTTTTTCGAGATAATCTTTTTCAACATCTTTTGAATTGGCCAGAAGTTCGTTCTCAAAACGGCTGAACTTTAGAGTTGCTGGATCTACAATGCCGGGTTTATAGGCAAGTATTTGTTTTTGTGATTCATTATATTTTTCGACAAAATAAGGAATCTCTGGACGATACCCTACAAAACTCATCTCACCCTTCAGTACGTTTAATAATTGAGGTAATTCATCCAATTTATAATATCTTAATAGCCTTCCCAAAGATGTTACGCGCGTATCGGATTGGCTTGATAACCGACGATCAGAATCGACGGATTTAACCATTGTACGGAACTTATATAGGTAAAATGTTTTGCCATTCTTTCCAACTCGTTTTTGTTTGAAAAAAATCGGGAAACCATCTTTCAGCGCTATTGCCAAAGCGGTACAGGTAAGAATCGGACAAATTATGATCAAGCCAAGAAAACTGGCAACAATATCAAAACTTCTTTTCAACATGCAATAGTTTATTCAGCGTGTTTACGACGTAAACGATTTGTTCTTCCGTAATATCTGGGAAAAGTGGCAAACTGATGATCTCTTCAAAGGCACGTGTGGCATTTGGAAAGTCTTCGGATTCAAAACCTTGTTTTTTATAAAAAGAATGTAAGTGAAGCGGTTTCCAATGAACACTGGGAGTTATTTCACATTCTTTCAATGCCTGCAAAAGCTGATCTCGTGACGGATGTAACGTATCGGGTTGTTCGTATCTAATAACAAGTAAATGGTGCGATGATTTAAACCTTTCGGGGTCATCATCCAATAGGTGTATAAACGGATGCTTTTGCAATAATTCTCGGTATAAATTAACCGCTTTGGCTCTTTTATTTTTCAACAATTCTGCCTTTTTGAGCTGAGAACATCCCATGGATGCCGCAACATCCGTTAAATTGTATTTGTAGCCATTTTGGGAAATATCGTAAAAAGAATTTCCCTTAGAACTGAACCTATTCCAAGCATCTGTCGAAAGTCCATGCAAAGAAAGACTTTTAGTCGTATGGGCGATTTCTTCTGAATCGGTGCAGATCATGCCACCTTCGCCGCAAGTTGTAATGCACTTATTGCAATAAAAAGAATAGCACTGCGTTAAACTCTTCTTGCTCTTATTTAGCCATTGATCGTATTTTTTGGAAAAATACTGTGAATTCATGCAATGAGCGGCATCTTCGATAATTTCCAAGTGATGACGATCTGCAAAATCTTCCACGATATCCATATCTACCATCTTCCCCGCATAATGGACAGGCATTATCCCAGTTACGTGGGCACCCTCTTTTTGAGCAGATTGCAATTTCCTTTCAGCATCGGTTAGATCTAAAGTCAAATCCTTTAAATTACAGTCTACAAGTATGGGTTTTACTCCGCAATAATACAGAACTTCTGCCGTTGAAGCAAATGTCATGGTCGGAACCAAAACAGAATCCCCAGCTTTTATATTGCTTGCTAAAACCGATAAATGGAGCGCAGCGGTTGCAGAATTAACCGCTATACAAAATTTGCTACCTATATAGTCCGAGAAAGCAGCTTCGAAGTTTTTTACTTCCAGCCCCGTCGTTAACCAACCTGAATTCATAACGCGCTGCACACTGGCGAGATCGTTTTCGTCAACTGATGGAACAAAATACGGAACTTTCATAATCTGTCTTGTTTTATACGTCCCCTTTTAGTATTCTTCGATTGCATAGTATTTATGATGATTTTTTGTTGATAAAAGTAAAGCTTTTTGTGGTTTTTTATATCAGGATTCCTTTGAATATTTGCGATTATAGATTTTTCGGCGAATTTTGTTCGTATTAGAGAAGAACCAAATCGATGTTCCATAAAATACGGATGATGTAATCCGTTAACTCTGTAGAATGCAGATTTTCCAACTTTTTTCACAAAAACGCTTGACAGGTTTTTAAAAAGGTTGCACAGTGGTTAACGTATTGATTGCGAGCGTAGCTCAGATGGTAGAGCACCACCTTGCCAAGGTGGACGTCGGGGGTCCGAATCCCCTCGCTCGCTCCAGGTTTTACGAAGTAGGATAAATGTAGGAGATGCCCGGGGCGAACGTCTATGGAAATTAAGCAGCCGCTGATTCAGGTTAAGGATTTAAGCAAGTATTATCACCAAGAACCCATTCTTAAGGCGATTAGTGTTAACATAGAGGAGGGTGATTTGGTTTCGATTATTGGCCCATCGGGGTGTGGGAAATCGACGTTTTTGCGCTGTTTGAACGGCATGGAGATTCTAGATTCTGGCTTAATTCAAATCGATGGGGTCACACTTTCTCGGAAAACTTCGACGACCCCGCTAAGTCGCAATTTTAATAAAAAAGCGCACGAATTGCGGCAGCATGTGGGTATGGTTTTTCAATCGTTCAATTTGTTTCCGCACAAGACCTTGCTGCAGAACGTGATGTTGGCTCCCATGATTGTTCAGCATAAAACCAAGGAGGAAGCGGAAGATATTTCGTTAAAATTTCTGGAAAAAGTTGGTTTGAAACTCTTTGCGCATCGCTATCCGGCCTATTTATCGGGAGGACAGCAGCAACGTGGGGCTATTGCGCGCGCACTGGCTTTATCGCCCAAAGTAATGCTTTACGATGAACCCACATCGGCAATCGATCCCGCGCGTGTGGATGAAGTTTTGGAGGTTATGCGAGATTTGGATAAAGAAGGCATGACACAAATTATCGTAACTCACGAAATGCGCTTTGCGAAAGACGCTTCGGATTATATCATTTACATGGAACAGGGTGAATTTATCGAGATTTCCGATGAAGATGAAATTTTTATCGCACCGAAAGATGAACGAACACGGCAATTTTTAAAGAATTTTATGTGATGAAAAGATTTTTTTGCTCAATAGCTTTTGTAATCTTCTCGCTAAATCTTCGAGCGAATGAAGAGGATATGTTGCGTTGGGCAGCAGATGCGGAATCGGGAGTTCCCAATGTTTTTTTCTCTCCCGAGGATCCCAATAAAATTACGGGATTTGAATATGATATCGCAGAAGTTATCGCACAAAGGCTGGGTAAAAAACTGCAATTCTTCCCCAATGATTGGGAGATGTTGGTTCCGGGATTGCAGCGTAAGCAGTACGATATTTTGCTGAATGCCATCGAGTATAATTCTTGGCAATTGTTGACTCATAAGGCAAATGTTGCGTTATCCATTCCCTATTACATAACGCATTTACAGTTGGTTGTTATGAAGAATAACGACTATATGCGGTATTTTTCAGATTGCGAAGGGAAGAAAATCGGTATTTTGAAACAGTCTTGGCATGCTGAGAAGGCCCTCAAACGTTTTGATTCCACGCAAATCGTTATCTATGATGATGAGGTTAAAGCTTATGCGGATCTGAAAAACAAACGCCTAGATGGTGTGTTATTGGATCATCCTGAATCGTATTATTATGCGGCGGTTGATAAGGAAGTTCGCTTGGTTGAAGAACCCATTTCGCGCTTAGAATATGCGGTTATGGTGCGTTCGGAAGATACGACGCTATTGAAAGCCATCAACGAAATTATTGAGCAAGCGAAACAAGACGGAACATTTCGGAAAATTTTGGAGAACTGGGGTTTATGGAATGCCGAAACTGCAGCTTATTATCATACGGATTTGAAATCTAAAACGCCAGCGACAGCCTTAGATCACTACATCGCTTCCGTTCAGGCTTCGCAAAATCAACCGCATCATTTTTATTTAACCTGCATAACGGTTTTCGCTAAAGCTGCATGGATGACCCTGAAACTTTCTCTGACAGCTATGGCATTGGCTCTTTTGATGGGATTCCCTTTGGCGGTTTTAAGAACTTATGGCGCCGGTTGGGTGCGCTGGTTGGTTTCAGTATACGTGGAATGTGTCCGAGGAACGCCGTTGTTGATACAGTTACTACTCATTTTTTATGGATTACCGACATTGGCACCGAAATTACCCGAACCTTTTGCGCATTGGGTTTGCTTAAGCCCCTTCGTAGCGGGTGTATTGGCATTGGCCATCAATTACTCCGCTTATGAATCTGAAATTTATCGAGCGGGATTGTTAGCGGTACCCACAGGGCAAATGGAAGCCGCACGTGCCTTGGGAATGTCGCACATTCAAGCTTTGTGGTATGTCATCTTTCCACAAGCGATTCGTACGGTAATCCCGCCGGTAACGAATGATTTTATCATGCTTTTGCAGGATTCATCGTTGGTTTCAATGATTACGATTGTTGAATTAACTCGGACTTACCAGTGTTTGGCCGCGACCCATTTCAACTATTTCGAAACGGGACTGATCGTTGCCGCATTTTATCTGATGTTAGGATTTCCTTTCATTCGGTTAGCGCGACGATTTGAAAAAAAGTTTACCTATAAAATACGGAGGAATTGATGGAGATTTTCAATCGCTACAGTCAAAAATTGGAAACAGAACACACCCCTTGCGCACAATGGTTGAGCTTTTTATATAAAACTTGCTTGGGACGTATCTTATTGCATCTATTTTTCAAGCGTGTCTGGGTATCGCGTTGTATCGGATTCTTTATGAACCGACCCAGTTCTAAAAAACGTATCGTACCTTTTTGCGAAACGTACCACATTGACGTAACTGAGTTTGAAAAAGCGCCAGAAGACTATGAAAACTTCAATAATTTTTTTTGCCGCAAATTGAAGCCGGGAGCGCGTACTTTTAATACGGACATGCACAGTGCTTGCTTCCCGGCAGACGCACGCCATTTGGGTTTCCAAAATATTGATACTGTACAAAACTTTTTTATCAAAGGTAGTAAATTTAATCTCAGTACCCTATTGGGAAGTCAAGTTTTAGCGGAATACTTCCAAGGAGGTTCTTGTGTAATCAGTCGTTTGGCTCCTGTGGATTATCACCGTTTCCATTTCCCATGCAGCGGAATTCCTCAGAAATCTCAGCCAATAAACGGATCATTGTTTTCGGTTCATCCGCTGGCTTTGGCAAAATCTTTAAAAATTTTGGGAGAAAACAAACGTTGTATCACAATTTTGGATTCAGAAGTTTTTGGTAAAATCGCGCTGCTTGAAGTGGGCGCAACCTGCGTCGGCAGTATCCAACAGACGTATATCCCAGGGAAACCGATTGTTGCTGGGGAAGAAAAGGGCTATTTTGCTTTTGGTGGTTCGACCGTCATCACTTTATTCCAATACAAACGTATTGCCCTTGCAGAAGATTTATTGCATTTTTCTCAGCAAGGTATTGAGCTTTATGCGCACGTAGGCGATTTTATGGGGAAAGTTTGCGGTTAAAGTGTATCTATAGACGCTAAAAAATTATGAGAAAAGAAAATAGATATACCCACGGGTAGAACCCGTGGTCCTGAGGTCGCCGATGGCGACCTTACAGCTCCATACGGAGCTGATCTGAATCCTGGAGTTCTTGCCATTTGACATAGTTCATAACAATCGACTTGTTAATGCCTACGCTGCTAACGAAGTAACCGGGCGACCAAATGACTTTTTCCTTCCAATACACTTTTTTTAGGAAATCGAATTTCTCTCGCAATAACGACGCAGATCGGTTTTTCAACTCACTCATTACGTCCGCAATGGCGTACTTAGGAGGAATTCCAATGACAAAATGCATATGATCTTCGTCAAACACCATCTGCTCCAGTTCAACACCCGGCATACTTCGTACAAGCTGCGGCAAAATGCGCCGAGGGTACTCAACCATACCCGGATTCAGAATCTTTCGCCGATATTTTGTTACCCAAACCACGTGATATGACTGCGTATAGACTCCGTGCCCACTCCGTTTTACTTCCATATATTCGTATCATATGGGTAACAAAATCCGGCTCAAGCTTAATTCATCCACGGTGGAACCCGTGGTCTTCTTCGCTTTGCGTCAGATAAAGGTTCTTTTGCGTCTGGCTTCTTGGAAGATCTAACTTCAATGTGTGCATGTGTATTTGCTCCTTCTACCGATGGTTTATACAGTGCCCTTCCCGTAAACAACCACTATCCCGTTCCACTTTATAAGTTACAGTTCCTTGAGTCCTCTTGTGATCCCCCGTCATTCTTTTAAGTATAGGATCTTTACCTTTAGTAAGGCTTTTCAAATGCTCGTTAACTACATCAACATTCATAGCCCTACGCACCGTTCCATCTGCATAAGTTGTAACCGTCGTGAAACGACCGCGCTCAATCTTTCGTACGGCCTCACCACTGGCAAGTTTTTCGGAAAAACCAGCACCTGCCTTTAATTGTCTACCTTTCTTGCCATGAGTCAAGACTTTCTTCGATTTTTTTGCGAAACCTAGGCAAGGGCTGACTTTTTCAAGGGCACGTCGTCCGGGGATAAAATTCGCAGCAGCAGCCAAACGCGAAACGTCTTCGCCAGTAACGTAATCGTGACCTGTGAGCAGTTCCACACCGGCACGCACGTTGGCAACACCGGGGATAAAATCAATCGCAATAGACAGTTGGTCCCGATGTTCAGCGGCGTATTGATAGACGAATTGTGCGGTCTCTTGTGCGGATTGGAACAGGGCTTCACATTGACATTTGAAGTCTTCAAAAGCCTCTACAATAGCTGGAGTTATCGTGTCTGTGGAGAATTCGAGTCTGTGTGTCGGATCTCCGGTATGCGATACGCAAATCCTCATGTACGCGATGCGGTCAGGATCGATGAGACCGCAAAAACCATCACCTAGGGTAAGGTTTTGTACCTTGAAAAATCTTTATGGATTCATTGGAGGATTATATACTGGTTTAGTTATCAAATTAGGAATTCTCTTAGCCCACTCGGCTAAAACTTTTGGATCATCTAAATGACGTTTTTTCCACCATTCATCGGTCCAGAACTCGTGAGGCGCTTTTTTGAAATCCTCATGGGAATTTAAGTAATATTCTTTCTGTAAAATTTTTGTTAAAACTCCATCCATACGTTCCGGCAATTTCGCTCCACAAAATGGGCAATAGTCTATCGCAGTCCACCCACCATACTTTTTTTTATTTAAAATAGCGTAGGTCCGTATTCTTGGGATATGAATAAGGGAAGTCATACCTTCTTCTTCACCATTTTTGAAATAATCTGCAAAGTCCTCGCAAACTTTATCACCTATATGTTGTTCGTTTAAAGCTTTTATTCTGTTATCCCACCACTTCCGAGCTTTTCCTGAAATTATTGGACCAAATTTCTTCTTAAAAGTCCTTAACATATTTTTACATGTTTCTATACTTTCTAAGTAACATCTCAATTTTTTTTCCTTGTATACCTTCATATTCCCTTTTATATCTTCCTCTAAATCTCTCACGTAATCCGCGTCGTAAGTGCAAAACAATTCACTCCCTTTCCAAGGGCTAAAGGGAATTTCTATTAAACCAAAACCGTGATAATACCAAGGAAGGCACAATTTCCCATCATAAGAGGAAAAACTCAGTTGAACCTTTTCGATATCAGGTTCATACATATAACCTACCATTTTACCAGTTTGCCTTTCTTTTTCATTCGTTCTTCACTTCCTCTAAGGGGGATCCCTGTATCGGGATCTATTTCAGCGCACGGTTTCCAACAATTGGTACCAACGTTTTTATACTTTTCTAAATGAACTTTAGCAGTTTTGTGTGATCCATCAAAGCGGTAAACATATTCACCATCTGTTCGTATTTCTCCCCCCCTAAATGCTTTCTTGTTAATTTTTCCGATTTTTCGCAACATTTCAGGAGTATTTACAGGTTGCAACGACCTATCCCAGTATTTGCCCATTTTATAGCAAGTCAAGCCTTTCCTTACGGATTTCTTCGATGTTTTTGCGAAACCTAAGCAAGGACTGACTTTTTCGAGGGCACGTCGTCCGGGGATAAAGCTCGTTAGGGCAGCCCAACGCGAAACGTCTTCGCCGGTGATGTAATCGTGACCTGTAATCAGCTCCACGCCGGCACGTACGTTGGCAACACCGGGGATAAAATCAATTGCGATAGATAGTTGCTCTGGATGTTCCGCGGCGTATTGATAGACGAATTGTGCGGTCTCTTGTGCGGATTGGAACAGGGTTTCACATTGACATTTGAAATCTTCTAAAACTTCCCAAACCGCAGGATTTACCGCGTCTGTGGCCAATTCGAGTTTGCGCGTCGGATCTCCGGTATGCGATACGCAAATCCTCATGGATACGATACGATCAGGGTCGATGAATCCACCAAATCCGTCACCTAGGGTAAGGTTCTGTGAAGGCAATTCACCTGATATTGGACGCTGTAGAATTTCAATTTGAACCATTCGTCCAAGGGAATCCTTACGTTCCATGTAATGCCGTTCATAAGTTTGTTCTCCGATAACAACGGCATCTACGGTTGAACTAATAACTGTATTTATAGCCGCATCGGTACCCATCTTTGGGTGAGATTCAGGAGAAGTTTCTTCAGTGGGCATACCACCTGAAGTCGATGATGATCGTGACACATCGGCTGCTTCTCCTGGGACTTCGTGGAACAACTCCGGGCTGTCTTTGGCGATTTGTTCAGCTTTTCGGCAAAAATCGTCGATAAGTTTTGCGTAGGTTTTCGTATCAATAATGGGAACAAAAAGACAGAATTCGTCGTCGTCTCTATCCAAAACTTTCCTACGAACTTCTGCAGAACGATTCACTTCGCCAAGATCCACCGTTGATTCAACGTCAGCCCCGTCGACGGTAGCTTTGCGCACAACTTCGCATTCGCTTCGGGTGTTTTTCAATGCTATGGGGATGTTCACTACAGATCCTTTAGCAGGCAGACTTAACCGGCACTCGATTTTCCCACTTTCATCTGTATCGATGACATCAACATAATCGAAACGGCTGGTACGCAAATTCAGGCTACCGTGCGAAACGAAATCCGTTCCAACAAGATGAACTTCATCCGCTTCAACCGATAAATCCTCTTCGGCATACATGCCGGCATCTATCGAATGGGTTTGATGATGACTTGCAATGGATGCTGTAAGAGCAACCGGGCTCTGACCATCTGGACCGACGCTTGCCGCTACCGAAAAGCTTTCTAAGGTGTGGGTATCCTGTTTAACAGCTTGCGTCAATTTTCCACCGACGCTTACCTTAATACGGTCTCCCGTGACTTGTGTGTTTTCAAAGCTTGCATCTTGCGCAACATGAATATCAACTTGTTGCGAAGAAATTTTTGCCGGTTTATGCTCCGTATCGTACGCACCGGATTGCATCGCAGACACAGACTTGTTACCTTTATTGCCTACCGAAGCACTTGCAGCTTCCATGGATTCTGCTTGTTCCAATTCAGCTCCGGTCGTCTTCAAACTGCCACCAACTTTGATTGCGACATGTTTTTCGCCACGTACCGCTTGACCATCCAGCAGTACCGTATCTCCGGCAGATTCTATAGAAACTTCATCGCCTGCGAGCTCTCCGGAAATGTACCGCTTTATCATCCTTTGGAAGTCGTAACACGAAAAACTCAACGAAATTTTCGGAGAAAACTTACCTTGCAAATCAGTTACGCCAAATCTATCTCCCAAAAACGACATAAAATTCTTGCTTTCTTGGAACCTCTGCAATGCGTTACAAATTTCCATCGCTGAAAAAGCAACGTTGTATACCGCTCCAGGAACGCTTTTACTTTCTAACAAACTTCTAATAGCCTGTCCAAGCGGATCATTAGTTACATCCACAAGTCCTTCGCCTTTCAATAAACTGCTTCCAAAAAATTCTAACGATAGTCCCCAACCGCCACCGCTTATCTCCGTTTTCAAAGGGACACCTCGAAAGATGTTATCGCGACCAGCCCTGATATGAACTGCATGCTCACCGAGAATAAAAGTCCCTTCAAGTACGTTATCGAGCGCACTCTCAATCTTAACAATATCCGCAAAGATTTGCGTATTATGAAAAACTTCCTGCGTTACATTACAATGTTGACTGTAAATACCCGCGCCAGAAATTCCAAAAGCGCTTTGTTTAAATTCTAGGGCCTGTTTGCTCGCCAAAAGCTCATTACCTTTTTCGGAGAATAATGAAACTAACTTACTTCGCAATACCGACCCTCGAATGGCGTTCTTGCCACGGCTTGATAACGTTACAGCATTCTTACTTATCAATACAGCCGGCTGGTGGACTTCTTCTTCCGCGGTCGATCTCGAAAAACTTAGTCCATGACTTGTAACGGTATCTCTGGCAAGATATTTCCCAAAATCATCTAAAATGCGTGTTCCGCCTTCTCCGGAATTTATCGCTAAAACTTCTTGTCCAATAATCTCTGAAGCTAAAATTAGAACTTCTCCAGCTTCAACTTTCAATAAGCCTTCACTTTTAACTTGCCCAGGGTGATAAACAGGCGCTAACGATGCACATCGAGCGCCCAAAAGCGCTCCCCATTTCCCAACATCCCACGTAACTAAACGCGTTCCGACCAAATGTTTAAGCTCAACGCTACCTTCTTTAGAAAGTAATTCAACTTCAGCTAATCCAAAAATTTTACCGCCGTAATTGACGATATTATCTTGTGCAATTAATTTAATTCTCGCCCCTATGATGTTCCCGCCTATTTGAGGTGTTTTAATTTCATAAACCTGCACATGGTCCGAACCAAACAATCCCGCTACTTTATCCTTAAAAAGCTCTTTACGCGAAAAGATAGGGCGTTTGTTTTCGATAGTATAAGCCTTAACTGTCAGATTCCCTTGAGAAACGATAGAGCCGGAGTTCTTAACGATAGGGAAATCAATATCTAAGTCGTCTGTTACGATAACACCTTCTGTCTTTTCAGCCAGCAGAGTTTTTTCGTCTTCTTTGGACAATACGAAGAAACTCATAAATCCATCTTCGCCTTTGTAACTACCCGCTTTATAAAAGATCATGGACGAAGGCGCTTCATCAATTTCCTGTTCTGTCAAAACTAAAATACCATTGGCATCGCCTTGACGTTGTAGAACATCTAAAGCGTAATCGTAACCATTCCTGAGCAAATGTTGCACTTGACCTAAAATCGTCCTATCGCGTAAATCTAACAAAGGAACCCCAAAAGATTGCTGGCACATACGAGCCATTGTTTCTGCCAAAACAACAGGATGCATATCAATGCGCTCACTTCCCTGCAACCGCCTATTCTCTTGCACAACAAGCCGAGAAGGCCGTTCATCTAAACTAGCGTCGTATTTGATACCCGTCGGAGATATCATGTAAAATGCACTTTCTTCTTTCGATTTATAAGAAAATACACACAATTCCCCCTCTTGATTTATAAACGGAATTATTTGCAAAATGGGTTCCGGCTTTTTGAACACGGGCGTCAACTGATTGGCTTGCCAAACACCATTTACGAATTCCGCTTGATGATCTGCTGTTAGCGCTTTTAGCGAAGCATTTTTTGTTTGAATAATTCCTGTATTCAAAAAATGCGGAACATTCCCCCAAAGTTTCTGTTGGTAGGTCCCACTGGGCACGTAAAACTTATCGCCTATAGTACATTCAAGGGAATCTCCTACCATTAAACATCCAGGAACATAAAATGGTTGTGCATCTGTACCGCTATACCATTCATCATGTGACCCGTGAACGATACCAAGCGTCCGTTTATGCACACGTATTTTCTTAACCCATTTCTGGTCATTTTTTAATAAGTGCGCTTCATTTTCGATCTGTTGTGCTTTAATTCTCAGTAAGTCAGAAGCAAAAATACCACTCGCTTCATTGCGTAAATGATTACAATTAACCGATAAATTCCGACCGCTTAACAAAAGTGCCGGACCCGTTGTTTCGGTTTCATAATCGCCTTGGTAATAACATCTGGTATCATATCCTATGACCGAGGGTTGTGTGTTCCCTTTATGAAATACGAACTTTCCTCGTCGATTTAAGAGATTTCTGGCATCTATGGTTAAATCTCCTCCCGAATTAATCATTCCGTAGCTATTTTCCAAATCAAATAAGCGAAACATTAAGAAGCCATTAGCAAACAATCTACCACCGGTATTTACAAAATTACCTTCGGAAACTTCTATGACGCAGTCTCCTTCCGTATGGATATCTCGGGTATTCAATATCCCCTTAACCATTTGCAAAATTAACTCTTTGTTCGAAAAAACTAAGCCACTATTTTTTAAAGATTTACCTGTAAACTTGAGAGACTGATTCGCTTTAATGCTCGATTCATTCTCAATCTCTCCACGAGAGCGAAGACTTACTTCTTCACCCTCAACCGGTTGTTGATTAACAAATTTTGAATGGCTATCTATCGTTAAAGTACCACCAACTTTTAAAGGCTTCTGATTAGCTACTAAAGTACCCTCAAGCGTTAAGCTACCTGGACCGTTTATTTCTTCAGTATTTAACAGGAAACAATCCGCTTTTAAAATCAAATGCCCATAAGTGGTCGCTTTGCAAATTTGTTCTAATTGATCTTTTGCCTCAATTAATAGGGCATTCCCAGCGATTAAATAGCCAAAATTCTTAAACGTTTTTGTTTGGCAAGAAAAACATACGTTCCTGGGAGGTTGCTCTGTATTCCCAGAAGCAAGTTGCCCGCTATTTTCAATCGTAGGAGCTTGTAAATACGATTCACCAAGTCCAAATATTTTACCTTTGTTCTGTAAAGGTTGTGTAAGCGATAACTTGAGTTGTTTAGCACCCGTAATACTTTCTGCTGTATTTTGAAAAAGATCCGCTGTTATATTAAGTTGCCCGTTTTCAGCTACGAATTCTCCTGCATTTGTAACCGTTTTACTTTCAAATATACCTGTTTGGTCGACCTGTAGCTTAGCTTTTTCGCAATTTTCTATTTTGGGTACTCTCAGAGCGCACTCGGTTATCCTTAATAGCCCCGAATTTGTTATTGCCGCTATAGCCCCATCCATCGAAAATGCCGATAAGGAGCCCACGTTTTGTAAAGTTAAATTAGGATTATCCCACCTACATTCACCGATTTCGATTTTATTAAGGTTTAGAAATTCGCAGGTGCCTTTTAAAGAAAGACAAGCTTGTTGTGTCGATGGAATATAAATTACCCCTTTGTTATGAAAAGTTGGTGTTGTAATTTCTATTTCTTCGTTACTGGACAATCGACCTAGGTTAACAAAAGGTGTTTGCTTGGGTGTAAGGATTAATTTTTCACCTCCAAACAGAGACGCTGTAACATCGTTCGTTACGGAACCCGACAGCGATAAACGTTTTTCTGATTGTAACGTTGCTTGGTTCAAAATTTCATTCATCTGAACATCTAAAACTTGTCCGTTTAAGGTACCCTTATTAACAAGTTGATTCCCAGTTAAATATAAATTTTCACAATCAATTTGCCCGTCATTTTGAAATTTTATAAGGTGCAACTTTACTAAATCTTTCGAATTGCTAGCGAAAGTTCCACTGTTTTCAAAGTATTCCGATAAGCTTATTTTTGCAGAAGTTTCGAATTTGACGTCTCCTTCATTAAAAAGCGATTTACAAACAAATTCACTCGGCTTTTTAAAAACAATGGTCCCCAAATTATGACAGCTATTCTCTAACGAAAAAATGCAAGGAATTTCGGATTCATTATCCAACGTTAAAGTTTCTTCATTGGTAAATTCTCCTGCATTCAATTGTACCAATGTGCAAGGGCCTTGATTAATAAACTCACCGGAAGTTTTTAACCTTTTTACTGCCAAGGTTCCTGTGTTCGTCAAATTAGGGCAGTCAAAGTTAAAATCTGAACCCTCAATATCACCTCTAAAAAAGATAGGGGCATTTGACTTCAAATTCCATGCATCTTTTGCACCTTCAATGATCAAAGTTTTATTAGCAGATATACGAATTCTCAAACGATCCGTATGTGTTAAAATAAAATCGGGCCCTCGTTTCTCAAGGACCCAAATATTAGAGATGTTCTTTGTGGCAAATGGATCCGACCACCCAGGATCAAACGTAAAAAGGATCTCATCTTTCAGTTTGAATTGTATGCAAGGCCCCGATTCCAAACAATTAATCTCTAAGCAATGCTTGTCCGTTTCTGTAGGAGCCAGTAATGGGATAAATGAAGATAATTGACGTAATTGTTCCAACGTTCTTCTGAGATCTTGCGTAGATTTTTGCAAGATGCTAAAAGCGTTGTCAGCATCTGCGATTGTCTTATCGCACGCTGTCTTTGAAACACTACTCTTCATCACGTTTAAGGGGATTAGGGGAGGAATGCTTAGTCCTAGTTGGAGCTGAGAGGCTACAGTTTTTGGTTTTTCTGCAGGTTTGGACTGGGAGACTGTGGATTGCTTCACCACTGTTGCTGGTTGTGATATTGGTCTAGCAGCCGATTGGGGTTTCTGTACGGCCCCAGGTCTAGGCTGAGGAGCGGGTGTTGCTACAGGCGCAGGTGCTGCTGGTTGTTGTGCTGATCTGGCCGGTGCTGCAGGTACTACGGTATTTTGAAGAGGGATATGTCTTCTATTTAACTCCCATTCAATAACTCTCTTAATTTCCGGATTGGTTTCTTTCAAGTACCGTTGCCGAAGTTGATCGTCTCGCGTATGCTCAATAGAATAGTAATTCGAGCGGATAAATATTCTAAACTTTTCAGGGTTTCGATTTTCACGAAGAGCGTTGTAGCAGTTAGTTTCATTCCCAGCCCTAAGTCTAAAAAGGTCTTCTAATCCTCCCCACATAAATGGCATCGCAACAAAAGCAGAGATGCTTGCAATTCTTTTTATCATTTTCATAACTGTTCCTTTCCTACGGTTACAAATGCCTATAATTAACCAAAGTGTAATATTTCTAATGCTATTTTTCATAAATTGAATCTAAGTTAATCCACTGTTTGAGTTTAAGTTGAAGTCCTTGGATTGAAGCTTCAACTTCCGCTCTTATGGATTCATTTTCCACTGCCAACTCTTCCATCTTTTCTTTCAAAGTCTTGAGTGCATTCTCCAAAAAAGTGGTCTGCAAAACATCAAAATTTGTTTATTCATATTCCACATTCCCTCCTCCTTTACATCATAGACAACATACGTTCTTTGAGCTGAACCTGTATAGCTTCTAACTCAGCTTGCATTTGGGCTCTCAATTCGGCGTTTTCAACGGCAACCGTTTCAGCCTTTTCTTTCAGCTCTTTGATCTTATTGTTTAGTAAAAGTACTTTCTGCTGCTCATCCACAAGATCTGATTCGAGAAGCTGTTTAGCCGCCTCAACTCGAGCACGAATATCCCTTTCCGATGTAATAGCCGAGTCCATCAAAACAAGGAACCGGATAAACTGCGCATTGCCAGCAACTAACTTATCCATTTTCTCAGATTGTTCTTTGAGCTGTCTTTGAATACTTGCTAAAGTGACTTGAATTGTTAAATTGGGTAAAATATTCCCATAGTATTCATCTGCCCATTTTTCATCTGCTTCTTTGTAACTCCATTCTTCCCTTACTACACGCCCATTGACAATATATCTGTGATCGCAGTGGCGATATTGCTTCCTAAAACCTTCTCTTGTTTTTAAAATGGGACCTATCCTATTCCAAAGGCCTATAGCGACAGCTTGTCCTTTGCTAATGCCTAAATCTTTAAGAATACCCTCTGCTGTGGTAGGTGCATCACCAAAAACTAGGCAGTTTAACGAAATCAAGACGCCTAATACAAGACTTCTTCTTAACATATATAGAATCCTCTCAATTTGTTCTGGACAAACTTACTCGTCCAAATCTGGTTAAACAATACTTCTAATCGATCTGTATTTTACATCATAGACAACATGCGTTCTTTGAGCTGAACCTGTATAGCTTCTAACTCAGCTTGCATTTGGGCTCTCAATTCGGCGTTTTCAACGGCAACCGTTTCAGCCTTTTCTTTCAGCTCTTTGATCTTATTGTTTAGTAAAAGTACTTTCTGCTGCTCATCAACAAGATCAGACTCGAGAAGCTGTTTAGCCGCCTCAACTCGAGCACGAATATCCCTCTCCGATGTGATAGACGAGTCCATCAAAACAAGGAACCGGATAAACTGCGCATTACCAGCAACCAGCTTATCCATTTTTTCAGATTGTTCTTTGAGTTGTTTTTGGATATCAGCCAAGGTGGCCTGTAATTGTCGATCAGCTTGCGATTGCCTCTGGATTTTGGCTTGTTCAATTTTTAAATCTCCATACTCTCTTCTTAAGCTAGGCAATATTTCTTCGTAATATTTTGTACTCCAAGAACCTTGGCAATCAGCAGGGACAAAGCCACTTGGCGTAAGGATCGCGCTATTACGAAAGATATCTTCTCTTATTTTTAAGATTTGGGATATCCTACCTAAGAGTCCTAAATCTGTAGCTTCCTGTTTCGTAATGCCTAAATCCGCAAGTATTCCTCGCTCATTTTCTGGTGCATAACCAAAAGCTAGACAACTTAACGAAACCAAGACACCCAACATAAAACTTCCTTTTAACATATATAGAATCCTCTCAATTTGTTTCAGATGAAACCACTCACCTGAATGGTTAAACTCATGCAACGGAGGGTCCTAAATAGTTAACGACAGATGCTTTATATTTTTATGCCATGCTTTCCTTAGGTTGAAGGGATTGAGTAAATACGAAACGGCTTGTTTTATTTAAAGCCGTCTGGAAATAAGAAATGAAGTGTACAAGTTCAACTTTGAAATGCAAAGCCCTTTTACAAAAATCGCCAAGATTAAGAATCAAAATCCTCCAATATAAGGGAAAAGCACTCCTCGGATGACTTTCCTCCGCGTAACTACGATCATCACAAGCGACGAGACTTTTCAATAAACCACAGACCATGCTTCCTTGCTTTGGTTAGAAGGCGTACGTAATACGCACTTCGCGGGTGACATCGAAAAGTCTTTAAATACAAAAGTCAAGTAAAAAATTATTTTTTGTAAAATTTCTGCAAAAAGCTGCTTACATGAATTGGCACATTCAACTTTGAAGTGCAACCCCTAATTCCAGAAAAAGCCGATAAGCCGAAGATACGAACCTCTAGTGATTTTGCTGTTTCAAAACTTTTTGCAAAATATTATCTCAAACCACAAAATCGGCACTTTGGCGCAAAATCGTTCGGTGTTTTGGCAAAACGTGAAAAATTTTTACCTTTTTGCTAATTATCAAAAATGCCTTCTAGCCTCATAAATACTGAAACATACGGGCATTTCCTCTCGTAGTAAATGGTGTAAAATGTTGAGAAAATTCCATCTGTTAAAATTTTGGTTCTTGACAAGATTAGATAGGGCAATGCCTAAGATTGGTTAACAACAGTTTGTAAATATTTTCGGTACGATGGTTGAAACGCCATTCGGTTTCTTTTAAGTGAAGGTTGAAGTTTTTGCGAGTGATGCCACGCATTTTAGCAAGTCTGTTTTTAGCAACACCCCAGAAGTTTTCAATACCGTTTACGCGGGTTCTTCCGTTAGCGAAAACATCCTCGCAATGGGTTACCCTGTAGTGCTTTTTGTAGCCGGCGTTTACGAGCCCGTCGTAAGCTTTCCATTCATCGCTATAAATAGTTGAGTCATCCGGCGCTAACCTTTTAATAATCCGCACTAGCTCGGATGCAGAACAGTTGTTTACGATCTGCGTATAGACCTTGTCGCCTCGCTTTTTCATGCCAAAAACCTTCATCTTGCCACCCGCTCCACGACCTCTTTTACCCCGCACCCGTTTGGCTCCAAAATAAGATTCATCCACTTCGATTTCTCCTGCCTCGAAGCACGATTCTGCTTCCGCAAGTTCTACAATTCGCTTACGTAATAATTGCAAAACACGATTGATTGTGTTGCGACTTATTTTCGATATCTTCGCTATTTGTGTCGATGTTAAATCTGCACAAAATAACCGTAATATCTCTCGAAATTTACCCTCAGAAATGTGTGTATGTTTTATGTATTTGTTATTCTGCATCTAAACTGATTATTATGGTTAAATCATTAGCCTAATCTTGTCAAGAACCAAAGAAAAATACGAAAACGAAATACAAACACATCTCGGAATGGGAACATAGAGGAACAAATACCCATGGGGTTCACCCGTGGGTATCCATTCCTGGAATCAAACTCCCAAAGTGAAGTAGTTACGATTCGAAATACGAAAATTCTTTAAACTTAACCTCGAAAATCAAATTCTCCCGAACGAATCCTTCTTTCCTGATTATCAAGAGCATTGCGAATGGCTTGCATATCTCCTGAATTGTGAAATCTGGATTTTATGGCTTCTAAAATGCGATCCATATCAGAAGAAATTTCAGATTGATCCCATGATTCCGGACCTGTAGCTCTAATAATGTGGCGATCCCTAAATCTCTGTTCATCTATCTCTCTAATGGTACCGTTAGGTTGAAATAAATCCAAGTACTCTCGAATAATTCGTATTTCTGTCAATACATGGATCTGGTCTCTTATATAGCTAACAATTCCATTTAAAGTAGAAGCGTAGTCAGGTTGTTCCCAAGAAGCATCCGGATTGGTATTATCATACCTTTCCATAAATTCCGGGACACTATCCGGATGTGACCAAGCCCACTCCATTCCTACTTCAGGGCAATCTCCCACCAATTCATGCACTTTTTGGCATCTTTTACACCAAAATGCTCCCGACGCGAAGAAAGCTAAGCTTGTTAGCGCAGTACACCATGCAATCATTTTCAATTTCATAATTTTATACCTTTCTAATGTTTTTTGACGTATTGTTTTTTTATGGGAAATTTCCATCTTTATTTTCCATCATTGCCAAATTTTGGGTTAACAGACATTTGTGCATTTTGCAGCTAACTCCAAACACAAGCAACCATCCTTAAAAAGAATACGTATTCTCGGGATAATCCCTGCACTATGAAAAATCAAGTAAAAAATGTATTTTTTGACACATTCAACATTAAAGTACAATCCATTGAAGTAAAAGATTAAAAAAATCGAAAGAATAGACTTCCTGCAAAAGTCGTTTTATAAGGATAGGTTGTAAATTCCGGCGATGGTTTGGAAAATTTGGGCATAGTCGGTGAGACGGCCGCGATAACGATCGGCCAGGAGGCGCCATTTTTTGAGGTGAGCGAAGACATGTTCAGTGACAATTCGACGACGGGAAAGCTTTTTGTTTTCAGCTTTTTCAATGTCGCCCAAAGAGCCGTTTTTCGGCTTTTTCTTCGGTAAAATTACTCTAGCCGAATGTTCGTTTTGAAGGCCTTGATAGCCAGAATCCGCCAAAATTGGGACCGCTGGTAATGGGGCCCTCGGGTTAAAATCGTGAACACGTCCTTCATACGGCTTAGATACCCGTAAAATTCGTCCTTTGAGATCGGTTATAATCTCTGTCTTAATCGTGTGGGCGTGCTTTTTGCCCGAGTAATAATCACGTTGATTTTTCGGCCGTTCAATCCGCTGTTCGGTGGCGTCTACGATCAATAATTGCAGATCGTTTTCGCTCAATAGTTTTTCCGGTCTTATTTTCAAAATCCGCTCTGCAAGCGGCGCGATGCGCCGTATCGCTCGGCAAATCGTCGTCTCGTCCACCTTGAAAATTTGTGCCAAAAACAAATGCGTCGTGTACGTCCGATAGTAAATCAGCAGCAACAGCAAATGTTCACGCAAATCGCCAACTCCGTACGGCCTGCCCACAACTAACTTACGCCTCTGTACCGCTCTCCATGAGCGATTGAGTCTGCTAACAAATTTTTGAAAGTTTTCATACTTGACTCCTGTGATTCTTTGTAAACGAATCTCTATTCGTGATATTTCGTAGCACGCTTTATTTTTAAGCATGCTTTTCTTTTTTGGCAATCTCTTTACGTTGTTATATGTTATTCAATGAACGGCGACTTTTGCAGGAGGTTTAATTTAGACTGGAGTCCAGAACAGATAGCGAGCGTTGTAAAAATCAGTCACGAGACCATTTATCGCAGGATTTATGCGGAAATCAAGGCGGGGCGGCTGGAACGGAAACACTTGCGTTGGGAGCGCAAAAAACGACGGCGGCGGTTGCCGAAACGAAGGCCTCGAGACGCTTCAAAAACTTCTATCGAAAATCGTCCGAATCTCAGTTCCCGAGCGGAATTCGGACACTGGGAAGGCGACACCGTTGAGCTTGTCCGCGGTCAAAGCCATCTCGTCACCATGGTCGAGCGTAAGACGCGTTTTTTGTTGGTTACGCAGGTCCCAAACAAAAAATCCGAGACTGTTCGAAACGCCATTTTATGGCTATTCCGGCACTTTCCGCAGGCCGTAAAGTCAATTACGCTTGACAACGGCGTTGAATTCGCCGACCATAAAACCATCGCAAATCGCTTGAATGCGCCGGTGTATTTTTCCCATCCGCACAGCCCTTGGGAACGCGGAACCAACGAGAATACGAACCGCTTATTGCGGCAGTACTTCCCGAAGAAAACGAAAACTGTTTACACCGCAGCATACCTCGCGGATTGCCGACAAAAAATTAACACTAGACCTAGAAAATGTTTGGGCTTCGCATTCCTTGCTTCGCGGTTCTTTTCGAGCTTAGGGGTTGCACTTCAAAGTTGAACTTACAACCGATGCAAAATTTATCTTGCATTTAAAAGAAAGTGAATGTAGATTTAACCATAGAAAAGATAATTTCGCCCACTTTATTGAACAGATATTTTGGGGGAGGTTTGTAGAATCTGCGTGAAAATTAAGCTTTTGGAGCTAAATGGTAAGGTGTTGAGCTCTGTACATGTAGCAATTGCCTAGGAGATTGAATAGTGAGTACGATAATAAAAAGATTACTGAGAACACTTCTTACAAATATTTTATGTTTTTGGTTCAATATTTTAAAAATTCCTCTATCTACAAAATATTTTACATGTTTGCATGCTTTTCGGCTTACTGAAAATTTGCACGTTTTAAAATCTAGGAAATTTATTCATAAAATTGCGTTTTTTATAAGTTCTAAGACAGAGTTTTTCCATAAACGTAATATCATATCTGCTTTACCTAAAGGTTCTTTTGTTTTTGTTATTCCAAATGTTGTGGATGTTTTACGTTTTTATACGAAAAGACAACAATTAAAACAAATAGAAGATTTAAAAAATTTGATCTCCAGAGAATTTAGTGAAGAAATATTCGACTTAAATACCATTTTTACCGAAAATATTGGATTTACTATAGGTGTAGGTCAATGCGTGGAAAATTATGGTTATTATTATAAAGGTTTTAAGCGTAAATTACTGTTTCCATATCTCTGTGAAAAGGGTGTAAAAATAGATGAAATATTAGGTGCAAAAGGATTTATGTTACTAGATACATATGAGGATTATAATAAATACTTTGATGTAATCTTCTGCGTAGGTCCTTTTTCAAAAAAAGTATACCAAGAAGCATATGGGAAAAATAAAGAAATTTTAGATTTTGGAAGTACCAGATTTGAAAATTTATCTAGTTATCCGCAGAATAGGCGAATATGGACTTCCCCCAAAACCATTGTTTGGTTGCCTACGCATACTCCAGTAAGTTCTTTGCCTAAATTTTTAAGAATTATTGAATCTTTGCATGATAATTATGATATTTACTTAAAACCTCACCCAGCTTCGTTTCATGAAATTCAAAATTTAGATAAAATTTTAGAAAAATTATCTAATATTCATGTAATAAAAAAAGACATAAATAGTTGTGATTTATTGAAAATGGCTGATTTTGTATTTTGTGATTACGGAGGTAGTGTGTTTACTGCTATTTATAACGATAAAAATGTTTTGTTTTTAAATACAGATAATATCAATTATCTAGCAAAAAGATATCCATTTGGTTTAGATACACCTGAAGTTTTGTTGCGCAAAGAAATTATAAATTTTGATCCTTGTTGTACAAGCGATGATATACTAAAAGTATTGAAAAATGATAAAATTTGGGAAGAACAGAAAAAAGTTAGAAAATCCATACGTAAGCAATTCTTTACAATCACTAAAGAACCTGCTTCTCAAAAAATAGCCAATAAGCTGGTTGAACTTTTGAATGAAAATTAGGCTCTTAATTAGCATCTCGAAACAAAATAGTTAGGGAAGTCATGAAATATCATAAATTGAGCCGATATAAGATAAAGAGAATTATTTTATGTTTTTTGGGAAGAGATAACAGCGAGTTCTGCGAACAAAATTTGGTGGATAAATCGGGACGCGGTAAATGTATGTTACAACGAGATTCGAGAGGGGATTTTGCAACATTCTTTGAAGGAGCAGGAGAAGGAATTGGGCGAATTTGAGTTGGACGAAAGTTACTTTGGTGCACGCCGGGTTCGCGGGAAAAGAGGACGTGGCGCAGCCGGCAAAACACCAGTTTTGGGCTGCTAAAAAGGAATGGAAAAGTGTTTGTGATGATCGTTCCGAATTGCTCGAAGGAAGAGTTGATACCCATTATTCAAGGGAAAATCCTAGAGGGATTGACGATTAAAGCCTACGATGGACGCGTCCTCAACAGCTACAATCACTTAGCGAGAACGAATTTGCTCGCGGGAAATTGCATATCAATGGCATTGAATGCTTCTGGAGCTACTCCTAACGGCGCTTCGCAAAATTAACGGTTTAACCGATGCAAAATTTATCTTGCATTTAAAAGAAGGCGAATGTAGATTTAATCATAGAAAAGATAATTTCGCCTACTTTATTGAACAGATATTTTGGGGAGGTTGTAAAAGATACCAGTCTAGAGCCTGCTTTTATTGGTCCCAATGTGACCTTTTGCAATGGTAAGTATCCTGAAAATTTCAATTTACTAAATACATTTGTCGGTAATAATATGTCTATGGGAGCTAATTCTACTATTTTGCCTGGAATATCTGTAGGTGATAACGTTGTTATTGGAGCTGGAAGTTTAGTTACAAAAGATATTCCTTCAGATTCTTTGGTTTATAATAACGGGTATGCAAAACTGCAAAAAAAATTTGAAATTGAATAATGGTACATTAAACATCGAAGCTGAAAATCGATTCTTAGATTTTTCCAATTGACAAAATTCCTTAAAGAAAATCTGATGAAAGCATCATGCTTATTTGGATTACAGGTTTAGCGGGAGCAGGGAAAACGACAATTGCAACCGCGTTATACGAAAAATTAAAACAAAAGTACAATAACTGGGTATTGTTGGATGGTGATTGTTTCCGAGAAGTTATGGGGCAAGATGTTGGTTATGATTTGAATAGCCGTAAGATTATGGCCAAGCGCATGTCCCGCTTGTGTAAATATCTAACCGATCAAGGCATCCATGTGATTTGTGCTACAATTTCTATGCATAAAGAGGTACACGAATTTAATCGTAAGGCCATCAAGGATTATTACGAAGTTCTCGTTGATGTATCCATGGAAAATTTGATAAAAAGAGACAAGAAAGAGCTATATTCTCGTGTGCTTAAAAATGAAATCTACGATGTTGTAGGTATGGATATTCCTTTTGATAAGCCTGAACATCCTAGTTTGGTTATAGATAATAATATCATGGATAATCTTGACTTTAAAGTACAGAAAATTTTAAATGTTATAAAGTTATGAAACAAGGTGATTTTTCAGAATTAGCTAAAAATTATATCAATAGACCTGCCTATAGCAAATTGATCATAGATGCATTGCTTAAGTACATTAATTTTGAAGGAAATGATTTTGCTATTGCTGATGTTGGGGCAGGGACAGGTAAATTTACAAAAGAAATAGGTAATCTTAATTGCAAAATCTTCGCCGTTGAGCCCAATGATGCGATGCGTGCAGAAGGAGTAGTTTATACGAAAGGTTTTGATAATATAACCTGGTCAAAAGGATCAGGAGAAGATACGGGATTGGCTAGTAATTCTGTAAATTGGGTGGTGATGGCCTCTTCCTTTCATTGGACCGATCCTAAAAAATCGTTGCCTGAATTTTCGAGAATTTTGAAAAAGGGCGGGCATTTTACAATTATTTATAACACAAGAGATATACAGAGTTCTCCATTACATCAAAAAATAGAATCGATGATAAAACAAATGGTTCCAGAGCTACAAAGAGTTTCGTCAGGCTCTCAAAATGTAAAAGATTGGTTTAGTGTTTTAACAGAAGGCAACTATTTTAAAGACGTCATGTTTATGGAATGTAAACACACCGAAATAATGACCAGAGAGCGTTATTTGGGAGCTTGGGAATCTGTTAATGATATTAGGGCTCAAGCTGGAGAAGCCCGTTGGGGTCAAATTATGGATCAAATAAAGAAGATTGTTTCTGCATACGATAAGATAGAGGTCCCCTACAAGATGCGTGCTTGGACTGCACAAAAAGTTGATTAATGCTACAACAAGTCGTTAAGATTGCCAAAAAAGCAGGAGAGATTATTTTAAAATATTACAATAATCTCTCTGATATTTCTGTGCAGTATAAGGAGGATCATTCTCCGTTAACGACAGCAGATCTAAAATCGAACCGATATATCACAGATGCTTTAGAAAAGAACTTTGGATTTCCGGTTATTTCCGAAGAATCTGTCCCTGAGTACACAACAAGAAAAAATTTTCAAACATTTTGGCTTGTTGATCCATTAGATGGAACAAAGGATTTTTTAGCTAAAACAGGGCAATTTACCGTTAACATTGCCTTAATTGAAAGTGGTATTCCAACTTTAGGTGTTATTTATGTTCCGGCTATGGATTTAATGTATTATGCTCAAAAAGGATCCGGCGCTTTTTTAAACGGTAAACCGATCTTTAGTCATAGTACTCGCAAACGATTAATTGCTACCGATTCTGTGTTCCATTCTTCTATGGAAACCCAGGAATTTTTAAAAACAAATGGAATAACTCAAGTACTTAAATTCGGTTCCGCTTTGAAATTTGGGAAACTAGCAGAAGGTGTTATAGATATCTACCCAAGATTTGAAGGAAGTAAAGAATGGGATATTGCGGCAGGTCATGTCATCTTAAAGGAAACCGGTTGTTCAATCATCGATTTGGTTACTAAACAAGAACCTGCTTACAATAAGCTTTCTATGAAAAATAATTTTTTTATTGCAGGGAAAAACGAGATATTGGAGAGGTATGTGAAGTTATAATTTCCCTTTATAGCTTTTTTACAAAATGTATAACACCTTCGCTAACTCTAAATTTCAAAGCTATTCCAAGTTAAATTGATGTAAATATAACTGAAATATGTTTACTCCCTATTCAAAACATCCAAAAACTTCTTATCTCGGTGGTCCAATGGGCGGTGATCGTCAGGGCTTTTAGCATGAATAAAATCATCGGTTCCCACTGTTGCTCAAAGGTAACATTTTTGAGACATGCATAGTACTGCGAGCGATTTTGTAAAATGTAACGACTTAAGTACAGTATGGGATACGACAAGATACCTTCTTTTACCAAAAACAGCAAATTGAGAATTCGGCCGGTGCGACCGTTGCCATCGCTAAACGGATGAATCGCTTCAAACTGATAATGCGACATGGCCAAACGTACCGATGGATCCAAATCGCTAGGTTCGTTGATAAAAATCTCCGAAATCTTCAGTTTTCCAAGCAGAACGTTTTCGCCCAACGGAGGCGTATAATAACAGATATGTGTTGCGGGATTGGTTGAAGAAACGCTATGATTTCGAAGCGCAACATCCGTTCCCAATAAGGTACTTGCCACACTTTTCGCCAAATTAAAATTGAACGGCCGGCCGGATTCCAAAACCTGCAAGCCTTGCTTCAAGGCCATACAATACCGGTAAGCTTCCTTCGTCTCTGTGTTATATTTATTAGGACGCTGCGTATCGAACTTAAACAGCTCGTCCGTTGTCGTAATAATCGCCTCGACTTCCGACGATCCCTTCGCTTCCAAAATCGGAATCGTGTTCAGCAAAACCGCTTTGTTAGGCAAAATATTGCATATCAAATTCAGTTCATTCAAAGCACTTCTGGCTTCAATAACGCTTTTTAGAACCGCATTCGTTTCTACCTCTTGAATCGGTGGCAGTCCCGGCAATTCATTATAGGGTTCGTTCGGATTTAACATGTCGATTTTTAACTATCTTTTCATCAAGTTAAAACCTGTTTGTCGATTTTTGTAAGCTTTTTCGACAAAACAAAGATGCATTGATGATTTTTTAGGGGAATTTCACCAAGGCAAAGGCCATATGCATTTTAGGTTAAACTCATTTTAGGTAATATCTGAACGCTACCTTCATATTTTTTCTTTTTTCGATCTTTTACTTAAGAGGGTACTTCAATGTTGAATTTGCAAAAAGTAATAAAAAACACTTGACAGTCTCTAAAAAAACTTTTTCTACTCGAGAATGGAGGGAAAGATATGAACAAAAGTGCCATATTAGGTTTGATTGCAGGCATATCTGCAACGGTAAGTTTCACTGAAGCGAAAATGATGGAAAATTGTAAAATCATGCTGGTTGACGAACGTTTCCATTGGGTAGATGAGGGTGGAACAGTTGTCACGCTGGAAGAACAGGAGCAAAAGTTAGGGATACCAGCGGGGTTAAAATTGCCAACTACTCAGGAAGAAATGGATAAATTTTATGAAATTTATGCAAAAAGTAGTTCTGCGCAGTTGGCTTATTGTACGGACTTTTGGCTCGTACAAAAGAAAAATGCTCTAGATTTATTTTTCACCTGTACAAGCGTTACAGCTATATCTTCGTGGTTACAATCCGTAAGACAGTTTGTTGGGCTAATGAAACAAAATCCTAATGTCGTCTTTAAAATAAAGGTTTTGAGATCATATTTCGCAATTTGGGCTGAATCTATCAAAGAACTCGAGTCTAGTACAGACACTCGAATTGTGTTAGTTCCGATTCAGGAACTTAAAGAAGGCTTGAGAAGTTTGTTAAATGAAATAAATCGAGAGAAAAAAATAGTTTCTGTTGATTTATAGTGAAATATGAGAAGTTTTTTTTGCGCGCTGGTTTTGGTTTTTTGGGGGTCTTTATACGCTGGGCCCCTTCTTATCTATAATCAGTATCCCAGAGTCTGGGGTATGGATTTTAAAGTGATGGCTAAATATGTCCCTAAAATTAGGGAATTGGGGTTTAACGTTGTTTGGGTAAATCCATTTTTTCAAAGTTCAGACACGGTTGTTAAGAGGTTTAATAAATTTACCGGGCAAGAGCTGGATGTGAAAGGTTCGTTATATGCGATGAAGCTTGATAGGTTAACTCCAGTAATGCTGAGTCCTGAAGAAGACATAAAAGTGTATAATGAGGCTATTAAAAGACAAGGTATGATACCTATTTTTGATCTTGTTTTAAACCATATTGCGAAGGATTCGCTAGCTATAAAGGAACATAAAAGTTGGTTTAAGGAGCAGGATAGCCACTGGGATGATATTTGCCCATTCAATTATACGAGTGAAACTAGAAGCGAGATTTTTGACGCTATCTGGCGACCACTGTTAGATCAAATGGTTGAATTAGGATTTCAGGGAATGCGTGTAGATTATGGTACCGATGTTGATCAAGCCACACTACGAATGTGTGTAGAGTATCTAAGGACAAAGATTAAAGATCCATTGATTGTTTTTGGTGAGGCCCTAATTCCAGTAGGCAAAGATGTAAGAGGTGTTTTGGATTCTTGTAAGGGTAGTGGTTTTACTCATTTAACAAATTTGTCTGTTTTTTTGTCCAAGGGGCAAATTTTACAGGGGAAAAGGTTAACTAATCCTTTCGGATATCAATGGTTTTTACATGATTTGGGATTGAAGAAGTCAACTTGCTCGGGGAAATGTGGTAATTTTTGGATAGGGACAGTAGGCTTTTCAGGTTCTCATGATCACGGGACCACGATTTTATCATATTTTTTGAACCAAGGAGTCCCTCAAGAAGATATAGATGCGAAGCTTTTAACAGAAGAAATTCAAGAAGATATTGAAAGACAGATAAAGTGTGTGCGTGGGAGATTAATTCAAGAGAGATTGGCTTTGGTGACACCAGAACAAAAATTGGAAATCGTTAAAGAACGTATGGCTATTGCAGCTTTCAGTTCGGATGCGGGATGGTATTGTTTTTCTTCAGATGAATGGTTGTCAGAGGTAGCAAAAAGTCCGTTTGTCTGTTCGAAGGGAGCGCCATTTCATAGAGAGGAATCTATTCCGAGTGAAGGTGATGCAAAAATTGTAGAGTTTATAAAGAATATTAATTCTACCTTTTTAAGGTTGAGAGAAGCACCAGAAGTTTTTTGGGTTGAGATGTTTTATACAGATGATAGCAGTCATTTGATTTTTGTGCGGCATATTTCTGATAAACAATTACCTGCGGATGTTGTTTGTGTAAAAATCAAAGAAGGCACAAAAGATTACAGTAATGAAGATGTGCAGCATGTGCTAATTGTTAAAAATGCAGAACTTGATTCATTTGAGGGTGTTAACTTTCACTACTTGAAATAGGGAACCATATTCCTAGGTTTTGTTTTTTGTGGTTTCGATTAATTGATTAAGCTGATTGGTTCGTTTCGGCAGTAAGTTTATCCTATGGTAGTTTTAGATGAATAGTGCCCCATTTAGCGAATCTAGCATTAAAATTCTTTAGTTTTTTACTCAGAAATTTAACAGATTATCATATTTAATTGATAATCGCTTCGCATCACTTCGCAATCGAATTGCCGGGCGATGGCATTTGCTCGATCTCAGTATTTATGCGGATTTTATCGCGAAAAACCTCCTCATTTCGCAACCCGGCACATTTCGCTAAAAAACGAAGATATTGATAAACGTGTTTTAAAAGTCTCAAAATCATCGTCTCTTAATTGTTGGTTTCAAAAATCCAATTCGTGGATAAAGCAATCTAACCAAACACCTAATCCAACTTCCAATTCCCTTTACACTTTGTGTTGGTGGTTTTGTTGGTTTTTGTTTCAAATTATCCTGGATGTTTCAAGAGGTTACATTTTTTAAGAAAAGGCTTTACAGGATGCATAAACAGTGACCTAATTGAAACATACAGAGACATCTAGAAACAAGTGGTTAAGCAACTGCATCGGTCTCATAACCTGAAGGTCCTTGGTTCAAATCCAAGCCCTGCACCCAATGTTTATGCGAGATAGCGTAAATTGGCTTTTGTATGTGTTATTTCTGTTGCAACCCTATTGCAACCTTTCAGGTAAAAATTTGTCAAAATATATCCAAGGTGGTAAGATTTGTATGTTGCTTTTTAAACAAGGTGGATTTTTATCGAAGCTTGTTAATAAGGTTACGGATTCTATCAAATGGCTAACTCCAAATATCCGTCCTTGGGTTGCGTACGAATTCTGAAAATTTTCCGCGGTGGAAGTTTACGATCGATCATTGGGTTTACTTCCTATGTGACAATTGTGACAGTTGTCAAAAACGTCTTCTAACCAGCATAAATACTAACAAAACACTGTCATGAAATAAAACGTGACAGTTTGTGACAGTTTTGACAAAATGGTGGTTAATGCCGCCGAAATGGTATAAGGGAATTATATTTGCATCTCATTGATTGCATCTTTCGGGTTTAGTCGTGCCTTACGATGCAAGCTTGCTTGACGGATTTCATTTCTGGGAAAAGCTCGGCTAAATCCTTTTCAAGGGTGTCTTGCTTGACGGATTTTAGGACATCCCGCTGGCGCAGATTATGTTTTGTAATGCTGACCGTGTGATCGAAGCCGAGAATGTATGCGGTAGCAATTCGATAGATAATCTCCGTAGGGGCTAGTCCGTAAACTTGATGTTCAAAGATATGTCGCAAGCGTGCCTGTTTGTCTGGGAAGAGAGATTTGATTTTGGGGCTATTATACAAACGTTTTACGATTTCGGTGATGTAAAGGCCCGATTTCATGTACAGATCGATGAAGGTCTTCGTGGGATCATCGAAGCAACCAGGGCATTCCTTTTCTAAATTATCCACCATTTCCTGAGCCAGCTTTTTCGGCGTAAAAATTTGGTTTGTTTTTTGAGGTGGAATGTAGTCAAAAATATCTTCCTTCGCAATGTCTTCGAAATAATTAGCCAAACGTAGTTTCAAGGCTAAGAATTCCTGGATGGAATCATTAAAAACGATAGGATCAAAGAAATGACCTTCGAAATGGGCCATCAAAACATTATCACTACTCTTTCAGAGTGTTTCGTCCTCTTGTTCTTCCGGGCTAAAATCATCAATAGGAGTTTTGTATCCAACCAACGTAAATGATAGTACATTTACTGACATTTTCTTCGTCCTTTTGTCTTCCTTTAATTCTCCCCAAACTACGATTTCACGACCATTATCCACCAATTGATCAAGATTTTCTGCAGCCTTCTCAAACGCTACACACTCAAAATAAAAAGACTCTTCTCGTTTAGGTTGTGCATCTAAGATCCTTAAACGTTGATATTTTACACCGTTTTTGCTTTCTGCTAGACCACCTTTTTTGAAGGCCTTTCCTACTATCATCACTTTGTTCATAATCTACATGTCACTTTTTTCGCGATTGCATTTCTTACATAACATTTGGCAATTGTCAGCACTCGTTTTGCCACCTTTACTCCATGGTATAATATGATCTGCCTCCATATCTTCTATCTCAAAATGTTTTCCGCAAATCTTGCAAATACCTTTTTGTTTTTCATAGGCAGCTTCTTTCATAGTTTGTGAAAATGCACGAATTTCTAAATGCTTTTCCTCCCCGGACAAAAGGTAGGCATAAATACCTGTATTGTTACATACATCATCATCCTTTATTAATTTAGAAATTTCTTCCTCCAAATCAGATGTATCTCTGTCATCAAGGTTATGCTCATATCTATTAAACAACATTCCCCATCCAACGTTTTTCATTATCGGGCGATATTTGGGGAAAACCGTTTCGACCCAATCGATAACCCCACTAAAATACCGCCAAAGGTCATTAGCATTAAGATCATTTTGATGAGATGCCATGTAATCTTCTATGGTAATATTTTTCTCCGAAGTCATGTTTTCTTTATCGACAATCCACTTTAATGCTGTTTCTAGATAATCCTGGCGATTAAGAACTCCTTTTACGTAACGTTCTCCCTTCCTATAGGCTACACAACCTGTTTTAGAAAATTTACGTTTTGCATCCGCAAGCCATGGTCCCGTATAAATAGCATTACGTAGTTCTTGGGGGGTCAATTCTTCTCCGGCTATATTGATAATTTTAAACCAATCCAATTTTTCTCGTTCAGTTCCGTCGCAAACATAAACATTTAACTTATAATTTAGAATTTGATCGCGTTCATCATCCGTAAAACCTACCCAAAAACCACGTATGTGCCCATCCATTTTCATTGTAAACCCCTTTTGTGGGTCACAAAATTGACAAATGCTCAATGTCCGCTGTTGTCCATCCAACAATTCGTACTTATTTTCACCTTTTTCGTTTCTACCACTGACCGACCAATACATGACATTCAATGGGAAATTTTTACGTATTGTACGAATTACTTCATCCCGTTGTGCATCTTTGTAAATAAATTCGCGCTGAAATGGTGGTCTAACATTTAAACGGCCGTGATACGCTACAACGCCATTTTCTGCATTGTCAATATAACCATCAATTAAATCTCGTATTAAAATTTCGTGTAACTTGATTTCCATATTTTTTTTTACGTTGGATTAAAATTCGTGAGTATAACCATTTCCCGTTGAGGTAGCAGGATTCATTCTCGATGTTTTTGGGAACCCTTCCATGAGAAGCACATAATCCAATAATCTTGAATTGATCTGGACAATATTTATCCATAAACGTAATAGGGACGCCTATAACGCCGGCATAGTCTACAGGGATATCTGCAACCTTGTTTACATTAATAGCATCATAATTATCATACTTGGGGTATTCGTCGGGCGTATATTTTTTATACAAATCTAACAATTCATTTCGTTTTTTGTAATCAACATTTGTGTACCAACGAATTCCCTTCACGCGAATGTATCTTATTCCTTTTATATCAATTCTGCATGAAGTAGCATTCAAAGGATAATACTCAGGAACTCTAAATTCTTTATTTCCGTTATGAATACCGGCCCCCAACCAAATTTTATTGTCTTTTATAAGGGGGAAAATTTCTTTGTACGCGACCGCATTTATATTCCCCATGATAAGGAATTTTTTGCCATATTTTATTAACTGAGCTACATATTCTCGAAATAGCGAAAACGGAGGATTTGTTACAACAATGTCTGCCTCTTTCAATAATGTAATACACTCTTCCGATCGAAAATCGCCAGCGGGATATTCTCCGTCTCCTTTCAAATAACGCACACGATGCTTAATAATTTCTTTGACATCATCTTCGTCGTAACGCCTATTCCCGGTTACATCTTTTAATTCTGTCATAACAACTTTGTAGGCATTTTTATTGGAAATTGAGGAAGGTATCTCATTTTCTTCAACTAGAGATAATTCTTTACCAACAATGGGAGATCCGCAAAAACTGGTCGCTATAAGTTTTTTTAAGCCCAAAACATTAAAGCGTAACGCAAAATATTTGAAAAAATTACTCTCATAGGGATCATCGCAATTACAGAAAACAGTTTTCCCTTTAAAAAAATCGGTATAGTTAGCTAATTCTTTTTCTATATCCGAAAGTTGAGTATAGAACTCGTCGTTCTTGCTGCGTTTTGCCT
Organism: Verrucomicrobia bacterium UBA1183; assembly: GCA_002309885.1. Lineage (GTDB taxonomy): Bacteria > Verrucomicrobiota > Verrucomicrobiia > Opitutales > UBA9783 > UBA1183. The sequence goes on along the minus strand of DBYP01000012.1, from coordinate 8,415 downwards.
CCCTTAAATTTTTGTTACTTTTTCTTCCTTTGGATAGATCAGACTTCATTCCCAAACTCCTTTCAGATTTTTGCAAGAGGTTTTAGGTATAAAAAACGGCATGTTTTGAAAAATCTTTAGGATTTTTTATAAAAAATGTTCTTTTTTTTTGCAGAGTTTTTGAGGTGTGTTTTAAAAACATTGACATTTGTTGGAGTTTTTAAGCTTCATCTAAAAGAGGTTGCAAATTGCCAATTCCCTCAGTTATAGAAAAATTGATGGCAGATTCGTCATTTTTACTTGATTTTTGACAAAATCTTAGTCCTAAAAATCACGAATAATCTTTTGCAATTTCCTATTATTTCTCTGATAATAACAGACATGGGAGACTTATCTTTGCAGAAATTATCAGCGAATCGAAAGAATGCACAGTTATCGACGGGACCTAAAACGGCATTAGGGAAAGCGAAATCGGCTTTAAATGCGGTAAAACACGGAATTTTTACGAAAGAATGTTTGAAGAATATTTCCGATGAAGAAGCGAGGGATTACGAAGCGCTTAGGTTGGGTGTGTTTGAGAGTTTGAAGCCGAGAGATCAGATGCAAGCAATCCTGTGCGATAAGGTTGCAATCGATGTTTGGCGTTTACGGAAAGTACTTGCCTATGAGCAGGGAGCAATGCAATTGGAGACATTGAATCTTGACACATCGGGTTCACCGGTAAATTTCAGTGATCGAAAAGCAATTATTTACAACATGGAAAACAATAAATCTGAATCGGATGTCCTAAATCAACTTAAGAAATGGTTAACCAGTAAAGGAGATGCTAATTTTTCGGATTTGTCAGACAAAGCTTGTTGGCTCTTGGAAGAAATCGTTCAAAATTTGCAACAGCGCTTCCCTGAAAATTACAGGCACATGGATACCGAACTTTTGGAAAACTGTAAGCACCTTGGCGAATTTTGTACTTGGAACGAGCTGGATCTTAACGGGTTCAAAGCCGACTTGTTAGAGAGTATTGAAAACAAACTGCGCTCAGGTCGCAATATGCCGAATTATTACGAGAATAGCCTGCAAGAATTCGATCACAAGCGTTCCTTTTATGAATCCGTAGCGCAACTACCCTCGACCGAAAACACCGACAAGGTCATTCGCTACGAAACACATCTGCAACGCTCTATAGAAAAGAATCTGCGCTTGTTGCGCTCTTTGCAAGGAATTGGGCAGATGAGTTTTGGGTTTGTTTGTAAATTAAGTTTTCTTAGCGGTTTAATGCACTTTTTTATCTGACGCAAAGCGAAGATGACTAGGGGGCACACCCGTGGGTGAATTAAGCTTGAGCCGGGTTTTGTTGTATTAAAAGTTCAACAAAGATCAGCGAGAGATCTTTCGAGGAAAAAGAAAAGCTCTTTTTTCGAGAAGGTCAGCTCCCTTGGGAGCTGTAAACGGTCGCAGAATGCGACCTATAGTACCACGGGTTCCATCCGTGGGTATCTATTTTGAAGCATAGTACAATCAAATTATTGCAAAAGACATTTTGATTTATTGTTTCGTTTTAACGCTTGAAAATGGTTTACGCCGTTAAAATAGATAAACAGCGTCCTTGGATTGTTAGTTAAAAGTTGTTCTGGAGTTTGATCGGTTAATATTTCCTCATTCCCTTCTATGGTAAAGCGCGTCATAGTGTAGGGCAAACTTCCTTCTGTTGCTGCCTGGATAAGCACAATAGGCTGTTGTATTGCTCTAGCGATAAATGCAAAATCTTCGCCATCGACCCAAGAGCCCTCTCGGATTAAACGAGTTGAAATTTCAACACTACGAGCATGTGACGATGGAATACAGTGCGTTGTCCTCCTCCGTAATTCCATCATTTGTTCTCTTTGCTCTGACGTAAGAGATAAATGCCCATCATCCGAGATAGAAAAATCTTCCACCATTTGCCCACTTGCAACCAAAACTGCAGATATGCCACAATTCCCATCTCCAGGTACATCGATTAAGGAAAATTTTGAGAAATCTGATCCTAAAATGTAACTGGCATTTATTGTTGGCATGTGGGGACAATTCGGAAATTTTATTTGGAATAATTGATGTAATATAGCATTACTTTTATCGGCTAAAACAGGTGCAGGGGTATCGACATCACAATAAAGTGGCAATACCAATTTACCTTCGTATTTTGAGCAACTCGTCAAAACTTTTTGCCAAAAATCGAATTCACCAGGGCTTTCAACGATTTTGCCTTTCCGTATTTTTATACCGCATAAATTTCGCATATCTTCACCATTATCAAATAAACATGAAGCGGCATCAAATCTCTGTGCCATTAATCCCAATGGAGAAAACAAACTCCGCTCCTGGAAACATTTACATTTTGTTTTTTGGGGGATCTCTGATTCGTTTTGGCTGTCATCAATTTTTTCTAAAAAAGTACAAACATGATAAAATTCATGTCCAGCGCTACAGCCTTCAGCGGATAAATGAGATAAATCTTTCAGATCTAATTTTTGTATTTCGATTTTTTTCGTTACAATATTCATCACGGCACACCATCTACAATGAGAAATGAGGGGGTCGGAAGATAAGTTTAATAATAACAAAAATCTATTATTCCCTTTTTTGTCTCCTATTTCATTAAATAGAGAATCTGAAAGGAGAAATAAATTTTTGTTTAGTCCAAGATTATCAGGTTTATTGCACAAGACGAGAGCAACATTCTTATCCTTTAACCCCAAAACCATTTCCTTAAAAATTTGCTTTCCACAGTCCCTTTTACATACATTTAAAATAATACGCACTAAAGCTCCCATGGATAAAGGCTTTTCGTGTTGAGCCATTTCTTTTGGCAATGAACAAAGAAGGTTGAAATTTTGTAGAAAAAATTTTTCTGTACGATTTATATGGTTTTGACATACAAGATCGATTGCTTCGTCAAGCGATAACATAGATACCTCTTGTATATTAGGCAAACTATGAGAACGATAGATAGGGTCGGAGCTTGTTGGAGTTAAATTATTAGGAATAGACATAGTGTTATAATTTTACAATAAAAATATTGACATGTCTATATAAAACGATCGTATTGGGATCATGAATATTGTAAAAAAGATATACATTGCTTCGTTGGTATTTTTCTATATAAATTCTACAAATGCTAGCAGCTTTTGCTTAAATTTTAGCTCTGATTTTTTGAGTTTGTTAAGGGACCAAGAAAAATGTTATTTATTGGAATTTTCTAAGAAGATTATAGATCAAGAAATACAAAAATTGAAAAGTCCTAGCGAATACCTGATAAATGCCATGTGTTGTTATAGTATTCCCCAAAACTTGGGAGAAGAAAGTGTATTAGGGGAAATGGCTTATATATACACGCAAGCACAGGATGGGAGCATTATTTTTGATGAAAGTTGCTGTGATAAAATTTTAAAGGTTTTAGACAAATACTTAAAAAAAACCTTTTCAGAATATGAAAATATTATTTTTTACTATAACCTTTCTCCAAAATTACTACAGACTAAGGAAGAAGAATACAATGCGTGTAAGTCATTTATGGAATTTTTTAGAGGATACAGGGATGAGCCCCTTAAGAAATTAGGTAATATTTTTAAAGAGATTGTTAGTAACGTCTGTACAATTCAGTGATTTTACGCAGACCTTTTTTAAGGACCAAGTAGATTTTTGGCGTTATGGCGCGGTTGTTCTCCAACCTCCGGATTCAAATACAGCAGCCGCTGCCACCGTCTTGTTTCCTTGCGGATACAGCCGGGGAGGCGGCTCATATGGGAAGGGTTCTTGCAGGCGGTATCGATCCCGAGAGGTTTTAGGCATTGCTCGAAAAATTTCTGCTCGATCTTTATTTTCCATTCGTCGAGAGAATGGACATCAGGCACACGAATCCACGCATGCAGGCTCTTGTTGCCGGAATCGATGATTGCAACCACGGGTAGTTCGTTGAGCATTTCGCCCCAAAAGGCAAATTGTTCATTGCGGGATAGTGTATCAAATTCCAATACGGCGAATTTGAATTTGCAAACAGCTTCGTCGCAACGATAAGATAGGGCCTCGGATTTTGTTGGATGCAGTTGCCCATCGACGGGATTCGGACAAATGAATGGTAGCCACGACATTGGCTTAATGATAAATATATTATACCTTAGCTGGCGTTATGGATAGTATATTATGCATAAAAGAACGAAGGAATCTATCCATTGACGGACAGTTCGAACCTGTGTATCATATCGAGTACCGATAAATAAGCAATCATTGGGATCGTAAAATGTTCGCAACAGAAGTTCCGTATCTTTTTCGGGAGCATCAAATAATCGAACTCGGGAAGCTTCCCAGAAATCAACTTCTTCCGTTCCCTTGCCTTTTTCTAGCAGATGATCTCGATATTCTGAAGAAATTTTTGGGTTGGCCATGGGTTTTTTGAATGGCTCCCTAGATGTGCTACGGTAAGGGATGTAATCACTTTTCGCTTTTGAAATGGCGGCATAAATCTCACTGTCGGGAACGTGGCGTGTTCCATTAAGGATGTGTTGTCGAATATCTGCAAAGACCTGTTCTTCCGAAAGCCCTTCGCGAATTCCACAGTTGGCTACTCCGAGAAGGGCTGTATGGCAACCGTTACCAGGAGCTGGAATTGAATGTAATTTTTGTATGTATATACTCATAGTGTCCCTTAAAAATTGTCACAACTGTCACAAAGTGTCACATTCGACTTTGTGACAGTGTTTTGTTAGTATTCATGCAGGATAGAATCCGTTTTTAGTTACTGTCACAATTGTCACAATAGATATATCCATCATCCAAATGTAACCCAGGGTATTGCTCTACAAGTTGTACGAATGGATCCTTGTCTATATGAAGTTTGTGATAAGCTTCGCGAATGGGAACTTTACCGTTATTTTCCCGTAAAAGAGCATAAAATTTGTCTAACAGTTTGTCCTGATTTTTGTTATAAACCTTATCTATAAAGTTCATTTGTTGTTGAGCAAAAAACGTTTTTTGAATTTTAATCGCTTTTTGAAAAGTATCTGCAGATAACGGTTCTTCGATCGGGAACTCATACATATGTAAGCTTCCCGCTATACGTATAGCCATTTCGGCCCAACGTTCCATAAAGATTGCGATACTTTCGTTCGTCCTTAATCTTTGCTGAATGGAATTGTAATAATCACGGTAGAGCGGATAAACATCTTTATCTGCGCGAATTATTACCGGTTTTCTAGTCAGATCTTCATTTAGTTAGAACTTCCATTCGGCCTTGTATTACGTAGAGGCCTTCTAACCGGAGGAGGCGGTTGCATCCTAAACTGATACAAAAAATTCTCTCCTTCGCCCTCTGTTAGAGCTGGTGTCTGAAAATTTAAGTTGTCATTATCAACTCTGGTAGATGATATGAACATTTTGACAGAACACTCTGGCGTTGCGTATGTCCTGGCAACTTCTGCATTTGTATGCTCTCTTTGAAATTCCGCAGAAATCGGTTGCGTAAGTACATGTTTTAAATACCTTAAAAACGAAAACTCCATTGGATTATAAGCACTAGTATCATTACACAAATACTGAATAATATTCATATTTGTAAAGCATAGTGCACACATATCGCGCGTTGTACATCCATGAAATTCGATAGAAGATATCTGTGCTCCTACTGGTATTTGCGAGCATAATTGATTGATGATATTATCTATGACATACCTGTGCTGTAAAACATAAAGCGCACCCGCTTCGCTGTCTGTCGAGCGCATGGCACGTAGAACATCCATCCGCCACTCTCCTCTTTCATCTTTTGCACGATCCTTTAGCGCAATCAATAGCATAGCTTGATTTTTTGTGGCAGAATTTTCGGTAGTAGAATTCTGCCTTACCTTATCAATGAAATGTTCGTAAAGAAATTTAATCTTGCTATAAACATCTGTATCGCCATCGTGACTTTTAAATATGATATTTGCTTCCGAAGGTTCAGCTAAAACAGCCAATTTATCCGCGTTTACAAATTTTCTTCTAGGATGATTCCTTAACACAAGATCTCTAAACAAAGGTATTTCGACTTCTTCACCAGAACTTAACCTAAAAACAAAACAGCAAGAAAAACAATTTCCTGAAGGAGGATAAGCGACGTCATGTGCCAATGCGCTGTGTCTTCCTTGCAAAGAATCTCCAGGAGCTGGAACTAATCGTACCTCACCTAATTGTCGTGGGATATCTAATACCGGCAAAGACCCAAGATTGCGCGTAACTGGAAACTCCGCATTCGCAATTGACCAGTAAAAAGAGATTGTCGCCATTAAAAAAACATTTTTTCTTGACATTATACCCATACCTTGAGATTGTAAGCGCAGTGAAAGGAATTTGCAAATGAAATTTAACACATATCTTTTTATTTTGGGAATCTCTGTATGTAACTGTATGGGCGATCTGCCGGCCCTGGATTCAGTAGAAGAAAGACTCAGGGGATGTAAGTTGTTTTCTCCTGAAAAAATCGATGTCATGTGTCACATACAAAATCGTAACGATGGATTGTGTTCGTGGGAATCAGGGATAGATGCCATTTATAATTCAGAATTATCGGAAGATGAACAATTAAAACCATTAGTTCTGTTGATAGCATTAGGCGTTTTACAAATTGAGCCTAACGATCAAGAGCTTATAGAAAGTGTAAACACAGAACTAGGTAGATTAAGCAAAGAAGATAAAGAAGCATTTCAAAAAATGGGGGTTGGTTTTACCTTTGACGATCTACAATCCGAATTCGAGGCTCGTAGCAACCCTTCAAGTCCCGTAACATCGGGAGAAAGTTCACCGCGGGATCAGTAGATTTTCCCAGTGCTTCTATTGGGTCATCAAATTCTTGTTTCAATTCATCCCGTAACCTTTGGTAAACAATGGTATTCAGTGGTAATTCATTCATTTCTATCATTTGATCTAAGGCTTTGATTATTCCATTATGGAAATCAATCAAAGATTGTCTTTTTTCTGAGAAACATTTTTCTAATTTTGAGCTTATATCATTCATGATTTTCTAACAATTTTTGTGCATTAAATTGATAGCGCCTTGGCTGGCTTGGCGGATGGTTTCGACTTGCAGGCGGGCATAGACTTCGGTAGCATCGCTGCTGTGGTGTCCCAGGGCTTTACCAACGATATGCAGGCTGGTATTATTCATTGTCATATAAGAACCGAGTGTGCGACGAAGATCATGAATACGCAGATCTTGAAGGTTCGCATTTTTCAACAACCGTTGCCAAGCTTTCTTGGGATCCATGAAATGCCCGGAAGCGCTGGTAGCACTCGGGAATACCCACGGCGAAGGATTGTTATCCGCTTCTTTTAATGCTTTCAGAACTTTTATAGCTTCATCGGTAAGCGGTATTGTTTGAGGTTCTCCGCTTTTGGTTAGCGGAATTCGCCAGAATTTCAATTGCCAATCGATCTGATCCCAACGCATCGCAAGGACATTCGAACGTCGTGCACCGGTATATAACAACAAAAGAAAGAATGCTCGAATATGCGGATCTGGTTCTGCTTCAACAGCTGCAAAAAATGATTGGAATTCGTGCGGTAAAATGAATCGTTCGCGTTTGGTTTCTTTGAACATTTTAATGCCAAGGGCCGGATTTTCCCAATTCCAGCCCCATTCGATCGCCTTATTATACATGGCCTTCAACCGCTCCAACATCCGATTTGCAACATAGATTCCGCGTTCTGCACGCAATTGATTGTGATACAAACTAACATCGTATTTGGAAATAGCGGATAGCTTGCGATTGAACCAATGGTGATAGTATTTATTGATGGTTCGTTCGTCTTCTTTCCAAGATCGTTTCTGCGGTTTGGAATAACGTTCCATAAACATTTTATTATTTTCCTTTTAAACGAAGCTGGCTTTCAAACGGAAGATGAACATGAACGCGATCATGGCTTGCGACGTGCTTCCATTCGTGGCTTCCATGCCTTTCGTGTTACTTGGGTAACCTTAGCCCTGAATAACAATGTGCCATTAGAAATCATACGGCGTATTACAGGCCATCGTACAACAGAAATCGTTTTGAAGCATTATTATCAGCCCAACAGATAGGATTTTCGTAATGCTTTAAAATCTAAAATGCCTGAAATTTTGATGAGGTGAATTTATGGAAAAAGAAATAACAAGAAGAGAATTATATAGTTTGAGAGAAGCAATTCATCTTACCTCTTTCGGATTAGAACCAGGAGATAAAGAAGCATCTGCTTTAGCAGATGAATTGACTTCGGAAATAATAAATGAAAGAATTGCAGGACTGCGAATACAAGAGTATTCCTACCGCCGGATACAGCTACCTGGGTTTCCTGAAATTTTGCCACAAAAAAACAAGAGCTTATTCGGTATTTCGTCCACAAGCAAATGGCCATCCTTATCAAGAGATCCAATTGTTATCTTATTAGCGTTTT
>DBYP01000018.1:155423-177617 GCA_002309885.1 Verrucomicrobia bacterium UBA1183 | reverse complement strand
CCGGAAATAACCACAACTTCAGTATCTCTCTTTATACGATATTTCATTACAAAACCTCCGGGGCTAACGAAATAATTTTCATAAAGTTTTTCTGACGCAACTCACGGGCGACCGGACCGAAAACACGCGTTCCTTTAGGATTGTTATTGGCATCAATGATAACACAAGCGTTGTTATCAAAGCGCAAATAAGATCCATCTTCACGGGCAATCGCGTTCTTAGTGCGAACGATAACCGCACGAACAACGCTTCCCTTTTTGACGCTAGCTTCCGGAGAGCTTTCCTTAACGGAACCTATAATGATATCTCCCACTTGAGCCGTCCTACTTAACTGACCCAAACGACGGATCATAGCAACACGTTTTGCCCCCGTGTTATCCGCTACTTCCATCACACTATTCATCTGTAACATACACGTACCTCAACTATGAACGAGCTTTTTCTAATATCCGTACGACACGCCAACGCTTCAAATGGCTAAGCGGACGCGTCGACATAATTTCGACTTTATCTCCCACATTACAAATGTTTTCAGCATCATGAACATGTAACACGGTTTTACGTTTAATTTCTTTACGAAAAAGAGGATGTGGTTTCTTGTAGAAGAAAATAACCTTTATCGTCTTATCTCCCGAACGACTACTTACGACACCCACCAGCGTTTTGCGCTGTGTTCTCTGTTCTACATCTTCCATAATTTTTCCCTAACACTTATTTAGATGCGCTTTGCGACAAAGCAACATGCAAACGGGCCATATCCTTGTGAGCTACGCGAAGCTCTGAAGGATTTTTTAACTGCCCCAACTGTTTTTTCATACGCAAGTCCAAATATTGTTGTGATAACGCTACTAACTTCTCGCGCATTTCATCTGGTGTCAACTTTAAAATATCTTTCATTTTCATGATTTGTACCCCTTTTTAGAAACGCTGAGCCAAAGCTTCCCGACTTAAGAAGCGACAGTGCAATCCCAACTTGCGATCCGCTAACGCCATAGCCTCTTGAGCAACCGCCAATGAAACACCGGCAACCTCGAACAAAATGACGCCCGGTTTTACCACCGCAACCCAATATTCGACGCTACCTTTACCTTTACCCATACGTGTTTCAGCAGGTTTGCGCGTAATCGGCTTCTGCGGAAAAACACGCATCCACATCTTACCCTTACGTTTCAGGTGACGATTAATCGCGACACGAGCCGACTCCAATTGAGCTGCTGTAACGCGTCCTCGCTCCAAAACTTGAATTCCAAAATCACCGAAAGCCAATTCGGCACCACCCTTGGCATTGCCATAGATGCGCCCCTTTTGAACTTTACGATACTTTGTTCTTGCTGGAAGTAAAATTGCCATAATTCTTTTCCTTTACCCCTTAATCTGCACGGCAAACCCAGCACTTGATGCCGATAATACCGTACACCGTGTGAGCCTCATTAAAACCATAATCTACATTTGCGCGCAATGTATGCAAAGGAACAGAACCCGCGCGTTGCGACTCCGTACGAGCAATTTCAGCACCGCCCAAACGACCAGCACACTGCAAACGAATTCCTTTGGCACCCATGCTCATTGCCAATTGAACAGCCTTCTTCATCGCACGACGGAAGGAAACACGACGTTCCAATTGCAAAGCTACACTCTCGGCGATCAACTGAGCAACTAAATCAGGTTTTTTCAACTCTTGAACATCCAAAATGATGTCTTTTTTGACCAACTTTTGCAATTGCTCCTTGACTTTGTCTAACTCTTGACCTTTACGACCAATAATGACTCCTGGACGACCGCTCAAAATGGTTACACGAATACGAGAACCGGCGCGTTCCAACAATATATCCTGAACCGAAGCATAGCGCAATTTTTTCTGCAAAAATGCACGAATTTTGTAGTCCTCGGCAACCCACGCGGCATAGTTTGTACCTACGGCATACCAGCGCGAACGCCAATCACGGCGTACCGGAAGACGAAAACCTATTGGATTTATCTTTTGTCCCATATTTATTCCTTATGCTCCTGAATGCTCTGACCCTCTGACGTCAAAACGATTTTAATACGGCTTGTACGCTTCCGAATGGGATGAGCGGATCCTCTTGAAACCGGTTGATAACGTTTAATTGCCATACAATCATCGACCGCAATTTCGCAAACGGTCAACTGATCGACCGGCAAATTGAAATTGTTCTCGCTGTTTGCAATCGCACTTTTCAACGTCTTCATAATCAAACGAGCGGACTTGCTCGGAATCCACATCAACGTCTGCATCGCCGATTGCGCTGGCATTCCAACTAATCCCCGCACCAAAGCTCTCAACTTTAATGGAGAGATTCTAATATTCTTTGTTAAAGCTTGTACTTTCATTAGGCTTTCTGCGTATGAGGATTATGGGCTTTAAACGAACGGGTTGGAGCAAATTCTCCCAACTTATGCCCCACCATATTTTCTGTCACATAAACCGGGAAGAAGCTCTTTCCGTTGTGAACATTAAAATTCAAACCAACAAACTCGGGTGTTATTGTCGAACGACGAGACCAGGTTTGGATAGGCTTCTTATTGCCGGATTTTTGGCAAGCATCCACCTTGTCCATCAGCTTCGGATCGACAAAAAAACCTTTCTTTAACGAACGCGACATATTATTATCCCTTCTTTACTTTCTTGCCGTTGCGACGAACCAAAATAAACTTATCGGTTGCATTTGTACGCTTACGCGTAATGTAACCCTTCGCCAATTGTCCCCAAGGCGAAACTGGATGATTTCCACCACCCGTCTGTCCACCTCCCATGGGGTGATCGATAGGATTCATAGCGCAACCACGAACCGACGGACGGCGACCCTTCCAACGTGCACGACCCGCCTTACCCAAAACGATATTCTGATGCTCAACGTTTCCGACGCGACCGATCGTTGCACGACAGCGCGCATCAATCAAACGAATTTCACCGCTCGGCATCTTCAAAGAGGCGTAACCTTTTTCGAAACCAATGATTTCCAAGGAAGCACCTGCGGTTCTCGCCAACTGAGCACCATTTCCAGGAACCATTTCTACCGAATGAATCTTCGTAGCGGTTGGAATACAAGACAACGGGAAGCTCATTCCGATTCTGTAATTCGAAACTGGCTTATCCAAGCTTACAATGGAATCACCGATATTCAAACCCTCTGGAGCCAAAATGTACGACTTTTCTCCGTCCGCATACTTCAATAAAGCAATATTCGCCGAACGATTGGGATCATACTCAATCGCCTCAACAACTGCCGGGATGCTCAACTTGCTACGTTTGAAATCGATAACGCGATACAAACGCTTGTGTCCACCACCACGACGGCGCGATGTCAAACGACCATAGCAATTACGTCCCTTGCTGCGATGCAAACCAAATGTCAACTTGCGTTCGGACGGTTTTTTGGAAATCTCAACCTTGTTTTTTACCAAGAACCTTTGCCCTGGTGTCGTAGGAACTGTCTTAACTAATACCATACAACTTCCCCTCAAATGATGTCTATTTTATAACCCTTTTCCAAGACAACCATGGCTTTTTTCATTCCACCAACCTGTCCCGGCAAGCTCTTGCGCATACGGCTGCGTCTTACCTTGGGCTTACGATTCAAAATACAGACCTTGCTGACCTTGACCTTGAATGTATTTTCAACGGCTTCGGCCACCTCGGTACGATTCGCATCCGGAGCGACTTCGAACGTATAACAATTCTCATTCGCCGATAAAGCACTCGCTTTTTCCGTAACCCGATACTCTTTTAAAATTTTCCAAGATTCTATCATTTTACATCCTTTAGGCTTGTGCTCTTTCTAAAAACGCATTCAGCGCGCGCTCTGTCATAACAACACAGGGATAGCGCGATAAATCCAACGCATTCACAGAAGCAACATCGATTGAAAAGATATTGTTCAAATTGCGAACCGACAACAACTGATTCTCCGAAAAGTCGCTATCAATCAACAAACTGCGCTTGTCTTGAACCATCTTGTTAAAAACAGCAGCCATTGTAGCCGTCTTCGGAGCCTCCATCGGCTTCAAGGCTTCCAAAATCATCAACTTTCCTTCTTCGACCGAATCGAACAGCGCTCGCTGCAAAGCCAACCTCTTTTCTTTTCGATTAACGTTGATCGAAAAATCTCTCGGCTTGGGACCAAATACAACACCACCGCCGCGAGCCAACGGACTGCGCTTTTCACCTTGACGCGCCATACCGGTTCCCTTTTGACGGAAAGGTTTCTTTCCCGAACCGTTAACGTCGCCGCGTGTCTTCGTGCAAGCATTTCCTTGACGCAAATTAGCTTGGTAAGCAATAACCACTTCCTTCAAAACCTGAAGACCGCGGTCACCTTCGAACGTTGGAATAGCATACTCGCGCTCTTCAACAAAATCACCTTCGATACCGTAAAATTTAACTTTCATCTTATTACCTTACGCTTTTAGATTTACGGATCATTACGAAACTTCCTTTGGCGCCCGGAACACTTCCTTTAACCAAAATGAGACGCTTCTCAGGATCAACTTTAACAACCGCCAAATTTTGAACCGTCGCGCGGATCAATCCCATATGACCGGGCATTTTTTGGTTTTTGATAATGTGACCCATACGACGGAAGTGACCGTAACCACCTCCACGACGGTGCGACATAGAACCGTGCGTTGCACGTCCACCACCAAACTCCCAACGGCGAACAACACCTTGGAAACCTTTTCCCTTGGTGGTTGCAACAACGTCCACTAACTGACCTTCCGGGAACAAATCCACATTCAGATCCTGACCTAAAGTGAACTGATCGATCGCATCCGTTGTAAACTCCTTAAAACTGCACAACGTCTCTTCGATATTCGCTTTTTTCAGGTGACCCTCTTGGGCTTTATTTGCATGATTTTTCTGCTGATACGCAAACTGTACCGCCGTATAACCATCCTTCTCTAAAGTCTTTATCTGGCTAACACGGCAAGGTTCTGCAGAAATAACTGTAACAGGCAACAAACGGTTGTTCTCATCGAACAACTGCGTCATTCCTATCTTCTTTCCAACTATTAATAATCTATCTTGCATAACACTAAGCGGCAGGGAAACATTTCTGTTTTTTCAACAAACCTGCATTAGACTCAAACTATTTACTACTCGACTGTCAATCCCAAAAATTAAAGATGTATAGAAATCTCAATTCCAGCTGGCAGATTCAATTTTTTCAAATCATCTACCGTCTGTGCTGTTGGATCCTCAATAACAATCAATCGACTATGCGTACGCAATTCAAATTGATCCATCGATTTCTTATTTACGTGAGGAGACCGATTAACAGAAAAACGTTCGATCTTGGTCGGCATGGGGATGGGACCGCAAACTTGCGATCCGGAACGCTTAGCCGTGTCGACAATCTCAAAAGTAGATTGATCCACCGTCCGACAATCGAACCCTCTCAATTTAATTCTAATTTTTTGTCCCATTATTTTACTACCTAAATTAGTTATGAACGCGCCGGCGCCTTTGAAACTGTTTCAACAATCTTCGCCAACAAACTTGCCGGAACTTGTTCGAAATGCGAAGGCTCCATCGAGTAAGAAGCACGACCCTTGGTCAACGAACGAATATCGGTTGCGTAACCAAACATCATCTCCAGCGGAACGAAGGCCGTAACAATAGTCGCATTGCCCTTGCTTTCCATTCCCTGAATTTGACCTCTGCGTCGGTTCAAGTCACCCATAATATCGCCTTGATACTCATCGGGCGTGGTAACTTCAACCTTCATGATCGGTTCCAACAAGATCGGCTTCGCCTTCTTCATGGCATCTTTGAATGCGAAAATACCCGCCATCTTAAACGCCAATTCCGACGAATCCACTTCGTGGAAGCTACCGTCAACGATGCGTACGCGGAAATCAACCACCGGATAACCCGCAACGACACCATTCTGGGCACCTTCCATCAAACCGTCTTGCGTTGGCTTAATAAATTCCTTCGGAATCGCTCCACCAACGATCTCATTGACCACTTCAATACCTTTACCTTTTTCAAGCGGTTCAATCTTGATAATCGCATGACCATACTGTCCATGACCACCGGTCTGACGAATAAATTTACCTTCACCTTCAGCCGCTTGTGTGATGGTTTCACGATAAGCAATCTGAGGACGACCCGCATCCGCTTCTACCTTAAATTCACGGAACAAACGATCGCGAATGATATCCAAGTGCAATTCACCCATTCCGGAAATAAGTGTCTGCCCGGTTTCCAAGTTCGAACTTACGCGGAACGTCGGATCTTCTTCAGCCAAGCGTTGCAATCCGATCGAAAGCTTCTCTTGGTCGGACTTTGTCTTCGGCTCAATCGACATACTGATAACCGGTTCCGGGAATGTCGGAGGTTCCAAATGAACATTCAACTCCTTGTCGCACAAGGTATCACCCGTTACAACTTCGCGCGGTCCGATCAAAGCACAAATATCGCCCGAATAAGCTTCTTCGATATCGATACGATCGTTAGCCTTCATAACAACCAAACGGCTGATGCGCTCTTGTTTTCTTGTACGTGGATTATAAAGCACCATACCTTTGCGAATGATACCGGCATAAACACGGAAGAAAATCAATTTTCCAACGAAGGGATCAGTCATCAATTTGAACGCCAAACCGCAAGGCGCTGCATTATCATTTGGAACGATATCTACATTTTCACCATCGCGTTCGCTCGTCATTGGTGGCAAATCCAACGGACTCGGCAGATAATCTACAACCGAATCCAACACCATCTGGATACCTTTATTCTTGAAAGAGCTTCCGGGAATGACGCCGATAAACTTAAGCGCCAATGTCGCCCGACGAATCGCCGCTTTCAACTCATTAACGGAAATTTCAGCGCCTTCCAAATACTTTTCGGCAATCGCATCATCCAAATCGGCAAGCGCTTCGATCAAAGACTCACGATAATGTTGCGCATCCTCCTTATATTGTGCAGGAATCTCAACAACATCATAGCGCATGCCTTGAGGATCGGATTCATCGTAAACATAGGCTTTTTGCTCCAAGATGTCGATAAGACCTTTGAACTGATCTTCAGCACCAATATTCAAGAACAACGGATGTGCATTTCCGCCCAATTTTTCACGAATATCTTTAACGGCACCCAAAAAGTCAGCACCGGTACGATCCATCTTGTTGATGTACGCCAAACGAGGGACATGATACTTGTCCATCTGACGCCATACGGTCTCAGACTGGGGTTGAACACCCGCTACAGCACAAAATACTGCAACGGCACCATCCAAAACACGCAATGAACGCTCAACCTCAGCGGTGAAGTCAACGTGCCCTGGGGTATCAATAATGTTGATACGGTGGTGAATTCCGGGGAATAAACCCGATTTATTGGTCCAATCGCAACTGATCGCCGCGGAAGTAATGGTAATACCACGTTCACGTTCCTGTTCCATCCAGTCCGTTGTGGCGGCACCCTCGTGCACTTCTCCCATCTTGTGAACAACACCCGAATAGAACAAAATACGTTCGGTGGTTGTTGTTTTACCGGCATCGATATGCGCTGCAATACCGATATTACGCAGGTACTCCAATGGATTCTTACGCTGCGGCGCATTGGCCGAAGAAAGTTCCTTACTACTCATATAATTACCTATCTAGATTAGGACCAACGCAAATGAGCAAAGGCGCGATTGGCCTGTGCCATACGATGGACTTCTTCCTTTTTCTTAACAACTTCGCCAACGTTATTGTAAGCATCTATAATCTCATTCGCCAAGCCCTCAACCATAGCTCCCTTGCGCTTATTCGCAGCTTGAACCAGCCAACGAAACGCCAAGCCTACTTGACGCTGATAGGGAACCTCCATCGGAACTTGGTACGTTGCTCCACCAACACGACGACTCTTTACTTCCAATTTTGGGCGAATATTTTCCAAGGCTGCCAACATGAAATCCATGGGATCGCCTTTACCCAAATTTTCACTCACACGCTCAATCGCCCCATAAACGATACGGCGAGCCAAAGCTTTCTTTCCGCAACGCATAACGCGGTTCGTAAGTTGCTCAACCAACGTGCTCTTGTAGCGTGGATCTTCTTTTAATTCTCTACGTTCTGCTCTTCTACGACGTGCCATAATACAACCTATTTCTTCTTGCTATCTTTAGGACGCTGAACACCGTACTTGGAACGGCTACGACGACGTTTTTCAACACCTTGCGCATCTAAAGCACCGCGGACAACATGATAACGAACACCCGGCAAATCCGGTACACGACCACCACGCAGCAAGACAATGCTGTGCTCCTGCAAATTATGCCCTTCATCCGGAATGTACGCAATAACTTCCGCACCATTCGTCAAGCGAACTTTCGTAACTTTACGTACAGCCGAGTTAGGTTTCTTCGGGTTACGTGTCATAACCTGAATACAAACTCCGCGCTTGAAAGGATTTCCACCCAAAGCGGGCGCTTTCGACTTAGAATTAACCTTTGTCCTTGGTTTCGATATTAACTGATTAATTGTAGGCATTTTTCTCTTTATACCAAAAAATTAGAGTTACCATGAAAGGATGCAAGCTTTTTTTTAAAAAACTCGCTTACATCCCACATTTCTTATCAATTCTCTGAAAGATTTTCCGGTTCTTTTTCTCCTTCTACCTGATTTTCTTGCATATTATCACAAACTTCGACCAGCGTCTTTACACGCATATGACGATACTTCGGCATACCGGTTCCGGCTGGAATCAAATTACCCATGATAACATTTTCCTTGAATCCCTTCAACACGTCCTTCTTACCCAACGTCGCGGCTTCTGTCAAAACACGCGTCGTTTCTTGGAAGGAAGCTGCCGAAATAAAGCTATCGGTTTCCAACGAAGCTTTTGTGATACCCAACAGTATCGGTTCACCTTCCGCTGGCTTACCACCCGCTTGGATAATCTCTTCGTTCGTGCTCAAGAAATCAAAACGATCGACCTGCTCACCCCAAAAATATTCGGAATCGCCCGGATCTACAACGCGGACTTTGCCCAACATTCTGGAAATAATAACCTCCAAGTGCTTATCGTTGATGACAACCCCTTGCAGACGGTAAACCTTCTGGATCTCCGACAACAAGTACTCTTGCAACGCATGAAGCCCCATAACCGAAAGGATTTCGTGCGGATCCGCAGAACCATCGGTCAACAGCTGACCTTTTTTAACAAAGTCGCCCGGCTGAACGATCATCTGCTTCCCATGTGGAATGAAATGTTCTTCAACGGTACCATTTTCCGCATTGGTAATCAGCATACGCTTTTTACCACGAACCATACCGGACAAGGAAACAACACCATCGATACGCGAAATCTCAGCGACATCCTTGGGACGGCGCGCTTCGAACAATTCCGCAACACGTGGCAAACCACCGGTAATATCCTGTGTCTTAGAAGCCGAACGTGGCGTCTTCGCTAACAAGGCACCTGGGAAAATTTCATCGCCGACATTGACGATAACCTGCGCACCCACCGGAATTGCGTACGTCGCGAGGACTTTATCGTTATCCTTGGCATCCACAATTTCAACAGATGGATTCAAATCTTCCTGGTGTTCAATAATGATACCGGTCGATTCTCCGCTAGAACTGTCGGTCGAACGACGCATCGTTATTCCCGGCATCATATCTTTGAAGCGAACAATACCACCTTTTTCGGAAAGAATCGGAATATTGTGCGAATCCCACATGGCTAATACGCTACCCTTTTCAATCTTTCCGCCGTCTTCCACCGTTAAAAGCGAACCGGCATAAATATGCACCGTTTCCAATTCGCGGTGATCTTCCGACATGATATGAACAACACCAGTCTTATTCAAGACGACCGTCGCATTATCTGCGGTTTTTACAATACGCAAACCATCGTATTTTACGGTACCCGAATGTTTTACACGGAATTCTGGCGACTTCAAGACCTGGCTCGCAACACCTCCAACGTGGAAGGTACGCAACGTCAACTGTGTACCCGGTTCACCAATGGATTGCGCCGCGATGATACCCACCGAAGTACCTTCCTCGACCAAATTATGCGTCGAAGGATCCAAACCGTAGGCTTTTGCCGGAATGGCATTCTTTTTGGAATGCGTCAACGGCGACAAAACCTTGATACGTTCGATGCCCAAAGCTTCAACGCGCTTCGCTTGCTCTTCCGAAATCATCTCACCGCGGTGAATAACGATTTCATCCGGCTTGATAGGATTGATCACATCATCGCAAGAACAACGTCCAATGATACGCTCTGACAGCTTTACGATTTCTTCGTCACCCTCGTAAATGGCTTGCTTCCAAATACCTTTGTTGTAATCAAGCTCTTCGTCCGTCTTTTCGACGATACAATCCATGGCGACATCGCACAATTTACGCGTCAAATAACCTGCATCCGCGGTCTTCAAAGCGGTATCGGCCATACCTTTACGAGCTCCGTGCGTGGAAATGAAGTATTCCAATACATTCAAACCTTCACGGAACGACGACAAAATCGGCTGTTCGATAATTTCACCGGAAGGCTTTGCCATCAAACCACGCGCTCCGCAGAGCTGACGTACCTGCTGCTTATTACCACGAGCTCCCGATTCCATCATCATGTAAACCGGATTCATCTCGCCGTTCTTCACACCTTCCAAGCCCTTAAACGCGATCTTAGCGATATCATCGGTGGCATTCGTCCAAATATCAACGACCTTATTATAACGCTCACCACTTGTGATAATACCACGTTTGAATTGAGCATCAACTTCCTTAATCTTCTTACGGCTCTTTTCAACGATAGCTGTTTTTTCTTCAGGAACCGACATATCATCGATACCGATAGAAGCACCGAACTTGGTTGCCATTGAGAATCCCAACTGCTTCAATGCATCCAATGTTTCGACAGCCTTTGCGTGATCCGCCAAATCGTAAGTTGCAACGATCAATTCAGAAAGCTTTCCTTTATCAACAACATCGTTAACAAAGCCCATACCTTTTGGCCAAATGGTGTTAAACAACACACGTCCGATAGTCGTACGAATATACTTCTCATTCGGAATACCAAAACGCGTTTCCTTTCCGTAATCCGGATTCGGCATATCGACCCAATCGTGATACGAAAGGATACCTTCGCTCTGAATTCGCAAGGCTTCATTCGCGTCCGAAATCAACGTAACGTGCTCTGTTTTAGCCGGTTTTTCCTTAGTTTCCGCCGTTAAACAGTAATTACCCAAGATGATATCCTGCGAAGGGGTCAAAATAGGTTTACCGCTGGATGGCGCGAACATATTGTTGGTCGAAAGCATCAACAATTTAGACTCCATAACCGCTTCCGTCGATAACGGAACGTGCACAGCCATCTGGTCACCATCGAAGTCCGCATTGAATGCCGAGCAAACCAAAGGATGCAAACGTATCGCTTCACCCTCGATCAATACCGGCTCAAACGCTTGAATGGACAAACGGTGCAATGAAGGCGCACGGTTGAGCAAAACCGGATGACCTTTAACTACTTCTGCCAAAATGTCCCAAACTTCCGGCGACTTATTTTCAATCATCTTACGTGCGGCACGAACCGTGTGCGCAAAGCCCAATTCCTTCAATCGGCAGATGATAAACGGCTCAAACAACACCAACGCCATCTTCTTGGGAAGACCGCACTGATTCAACTTCAAATCTGGGCCAATAACGATAACCGAACGACCACTATAGTCGACACGCTTACCCAAAAGGTTTTGACGGAAACGACCCTGCTTACCCTTCAACATGTCGCTCAAAGACTTCAATGGACGATTGGAGGAACCCGTAACAGGACGCGTACCATGGCGACCGTTATCGAACAAGGCATCCACCGCTTCCTGCAACATACGCTTTTCATTGTGAATAATGACATCTGGCGTCTTCAATTGCAGCAAATTACGCAAACGATTGTTACGATTGATAACGCGGCGATACAAATCGTTCAGATCGCTGGTTGCAAAACGGCCACCCTCCAAAGGAATCAAAGGACGCAAATCCGGCGGAATAACCGGAATAACATCCAAGACCATCCACTCCGGCAAGGCTTTCGAATTGATAAAACCATTCAAAACCTTTAAGCGCTTAGCGAGCTTTTTCTTCACCTGCTTCGACTTGGTATTTGCAATCTCTATCTGAATCGCAGCAACTTCTGCCGGCAAATCCATCTTATGGAGCAATTCCTTGATGGCTTCAGCACCGATCTTAGCTACGAAAGCATCTTCACCAAACTCTTCCTGTGCGGCTTGATACTCCTGCTCGGTCAGCAACTGCTTCTCTTCCAAAGAGGTACGACCGGGCTCAATAACGATGTAGTTTTCGTAGTAGATAACTTTTTCCAAATCCCGCATCGTCATTTCGAGCAACAAACCGAAACGGCTCGGCATCGTCTTTAAAAACCAGATATGAGCGACGGGAACCGCCAATTCGATGTGCCCCATCCATTCACGACGTACGCGCGACAAGGTAACCTCAACGCCGCAACGATCGCAAACAACGCCCTTATACTTGATACGTTTGTACTTTCCGCAAGCACACTCATAATCTTTGACAGGGCCAAAAATCTTCTGGCAAAACAGTCCTCCGGGTTCCGGTTTAAACGTACGGTAATTGATCGTTTCCGGATTTTTTACCTCACCCTTGGACCATTGACGAATGGCGTCTGGAGATGCCACCGCGATACTAACGGCATCAAACGTTGGCTCCTCTTCAAAACCCAATACTTCACGAACTTCTTCTTTAGCCATAATCAAAACTAGAACTTCATTTCTCCCAAGGACTGCTGCTGTTTGGATTCCAATTCAATATCCAAACACAAGCCTTGCATTTCTTTTACCAAAACATTGAACGACTGTGGAATACCCGCTTGCAATGAATGATAACCTTTAACAATCGACTCATAGACCCGCGTACGACCCTGCACATCATCGGACTTTACCGTCAACAACTCTTGCAGAGAGTAAGCCGCACCGTAAGCTTCCAACGCCCAGACTTCCATTTCACCGAAACGCTGTCCACCATACTGCGCTTTACCTCCCAACGGCTGCTGCGTAATCAAGCTGTAAGGGCCAACCGCACGCGCGTGAATCTTGTTAGCAACCAAGTGATTCAGCTTCATCATGTAGGTACAACCCACGGTAACTTTCTGACAGAAAGCATCCCCTGTGCAACCATCGTAGAGCGTAACCTTACCGCTTTCCGGCAATTGCGCCTTGCGTAAGAACTCTTTAATGGTGGATTCAGAAACGCCATCAAATACCGGCGTTGCAATTTTCAAGCCTAGCAGCTTACAAGCCCAACCGAGGTGCGTTTCCAAAACCTGACCGATATTCATACGGCTCGGAACACCCAACGGATTTAGGATAATATCCACCGGTGTACCATCCGCCAAGAACGGCATATCTTGAACCGGAACGATGCGCGAAACAACACCTTTATTTCCGTGACGTCCCGCCATCTTGTCACCCACTTGAATCTTGCGTTTTACCGCAATGAAGACCTTGACGCTCTTAATAACGCCCGCATCGCCATCTTCTTCCTTCAAGCGCTGAACCTTCGCATCGAATTCGTTATCCAACTCTTCGAAACGCGCCTTAAACTGGTTAACAATTTCAAAAATCTTAACCTTAACCGGCGATTGTTCGATCTTCAAGTTATCGGGCGCTGATGCTAATTTACGCAACAACGTCTTGGTAATCTTACGATTTGCCGGAATAATGACTTCCCCGGTTTCACCGTTTACGATCTCCAACGGAATCTTTTCACCCAAAAGGACATTCGAAAGCGCTTCGGTTAACTCTTCACGTAACCGCTCTTTGGCCGCACGCTGTTCTTCCGTAATCTTCTTGAGCTGACGACGCTGATCGGCCGATTGAACCGACTCATCGCTATCACCCTTTTCGCTGTGCGTCGAAGTACGAACATCCATTACGATACCCGTACATCCTGGAGGTGCCATCATCGATGAATCCTTGATATCGGCTGCCTTTTCACCGAAAATCGCACGCAACAACTTCTCTTCTGGAGCTAATTCGGTTTCGCTCTTCGGTGTAATCTTACCCACCAAGATGTCACCTGGATGAACTTCCGAACCTACACAGATGATACCGTTGCGATCCAAATGTTTCAAAGCTTCTTCGCCAACATTCGGAATATCGCGCGTAATTTCTTCCGCACCCAGCTTGGTATCACGGGCAACCACCTCATATTCTTCAATGTGAATGGACGTGAAGACATCTTCCTTGACCACGCGCTCACTCAAAATGATCGCATCTTCGAAGTTGTAACCATTCCAGGGCATATAAGCGACCAAAACATTGCTTCCTAACGCCAACTCACCATTTTCGGTTGCTGCACCGTCCGCCAACACTTGACCTGCCTTAACCTTTTCACCCAACTGGACAATCGGTCGCTGATTGAAACATGTCGTGGCATTCGAACGAATGAATTTATACAAGTTATAAACGTAAACACCCTTCTTAGGATCGGTTTTTAACGGACGATCGGAGCGAACATTCGGTAACTTTCCATCCGGTGTAATAACGATGTGCCGACCATCCACGGCCGCAACAACACCGTCTCCATCGGCAACGAGAATTGTGCGGGAATCCCGAGCAACCTTCTCTTCAAGTCCCGTACCGACCAAAGGCGCCTGGGCACGCAATAACGGAACACCTTGACGTTGCATGTTAGATCCCATCAAAGCACGGCTAGCATCATCGTGTTCCAAGAAAGGAATCAAACCGGTCGCAACCGAAATCAACTGCTTAGGCGATACGTCCATGCAGGTAACCTCTTTGGGATCCACTTCAACCACCTCAAAACGCTTACGAGCGGTGATACGACCCTCCAAACGGCCTTTCTCATCCATCTTCGAGTTCGCTTGTGCAACCACCTCGCGCTCTTCCTGTTCAGCTGTTAAATAGCGAACTTCATCCGTTACAACGCCCTTGCGAACCACACGATACGGTGTTTCAATGAAGCCGAACTCGTTGACACGCGCATAAGTCGTCAAAGAGTTGATCAAACCGATATTCGGACCTTCTGGAGTTTCAATCGGACAGATACGACCATAATGGGAAGCATGTACGTCTCGAACTTCCAATCCCGCACGATCACGATTCAAACCTCCGGGTCCCAACGCCGATAAACGACGCTTGTGGGTAATTTCCGCCAGAGGATTAATCTGATCCATTAACTGGGACAATTGGCTACGCGCAAAGAAATCGCGAACCACGGTTGTCAACGCCTTTGTGTTCATCAACTTTTGTGGCGTCATCGCATCCACCGTTTGATCATACAACGCCATTCTTTCGCGGACGATACGCTCAGTACGCGACAATCCCAAGCGGCATTGATGGTAAAGCAATTCACCCACTGGGCGCACACGACGGCTGCCCAAATGGTCGATATCATCCACCATGCCTTGACCCTTTTTCAGACCGCACAAATAGCGTGTCGCTTCAACGATATCATGTGGCTGCAACAAGCGCTTATTCAAAGATTCATCTTCGTTAAACTTCTCGTTTAAACGATAACGACCCACGCGGCTCAAATCGTAGCGCTTCTCATCAAAGAACAGGTGCTTGAAAAACATGCGAGCATTTTGCAATGTCGCTGGATCTCCAGGACGCAAGCGCTTAAATATATCGCGCAAAGCCTCGTCATCATTAGGAACGGTATCCTTTTTCAAACAACGAATGATAACGCCATCATCACAGCTGCTATCTACAACCAAAACCTCTTCAATGTTCGAATCTTGGAAGCTTTGAAGTACCGTCTTAGTTACTGGCTCGAAAGCACGCGCCAAAACCAAACCCTTGGTAGCATCCACAACATCTTCGACCAAAACAAATCCGGTTAAATCCTCTTTCGCCAATAATTCCGCAACGCTTAAGGTTTCCGGCTTATAAAATAGTTTCAAAATATCCATGTCTGTGCTGAATCCGAGCGCCCGCAAGAACGTCGTTATTAAGAAACGGCGGCGACGACGACGACGATCCAGATAGACATAAATCAGATCATTCGGATCAAATTGAACCTCGATCCACGTTCCACGATCTGGAATAATACGATAGGAATACAACGTTTTTCCGGTCGTGTGGGTTTCCTGCTCAAACGAAATTCCTGGCGAACGATGCAACTGACTGACGATAACACGTTCAGCACCATTCACAACAAAGGACGCACGCGATGTCATCAACGGAATCTCGCCCATGTAAATTTCACTCTCTTGTATATTATCCTCAGTCTTCAAACGCAAGGTAACGTACAAAGATACGGCATAAGAAATACCATCACGAATACAATTGTAATCCGAAATTTTTGGATCAACCAATTGATAAGAAACGTACTCCAATCGACACTTATTATCATAACTCTCGATCGGAAAAATCTCTTGAAACACGGCTTCCAACCCAACCTTTTTACGTTGACTTGGCGCCACATCCGACTGTAAAAACTCCCTATAAGAAGCTAATTGCAAACCGATTAAATCGGGCGGTGGAACGACTTCGTTTAATTTTCCAAAATTGATACGATTTGACATAGATAGTGACCCAAAACAAGGATTTCTCTCCCAACCCATCCTCATTTAATAACCCAATACTTGCGTATTCGATTACTTCAACTCTACCTTAGCACCAGCAGCTTCCAATTTGGCTTTCATCTCTTCAGCTTCTTGCTTGCTTACGCCTTCCTTGATGGCTTTAGGTGCATTCGATACCAAGTCCTTGGCTTCAATCAATCCCAATCCTGTGAGTCCGCGAACTTCCTTAATAACGTTGATCTTGTTAGCACCAGCGTCTACCAAAACAACGTTAAATTCAGTCTTCTCCTCAGCAGCTGCGGCTGCGGCAACAGGAGCTGCGGCAACGGCAGCAACAGGAGCTGCGGCGCTTACGCCCCACTTCTCTTCGAGATCTTTCACAAGACCTGCAATTTCCAAAACTGATTGATTGCTCAACCATTCAATAACTTGATCTTTTGTTATATCGCTCATATTTCCTCCTAGAACAGATTAGTATTCATCTTTTCTTTCCCAGACGAAGCGTTTAAGGAGTCCCAACTCCCTAACCTGATCTGAAAAATTGTTATTTGCTTTCCTTTGCTTTCAAAACATTGAGTAACGCCTGCGGTACACCTTGCGCAACATACAAGAATTGACGGTAAGGTGTCAACATCAACGACAACAGAGTTGCACGCAATGTTGGCAAGTCTGGCAACTTCGACAATGCTTCCATTTGGGCAACATCGCAAAGTTTTCCATCCATAATACCACCCTTGGCGGCTAACTTCTCTTTGTCTTTAGCAAACTGCAGCAAAATCTTAGCAACGCCGGTTGGATTATTACCACCGAAAACAATCGCGGTTTGTCCCGTGAGCCATTGCGTGAATGCAGGCCAGGACAACGATTCGGCAACCTTGCGAATGAGTGTGTTCTGGACGACATGGAACTGAGCCCCTTCCGCCGACAAACTCTTACGCAATTCTGCAATCTCACTGACCGTCACACGGCTAAAATCTACCAGATACAAAAACGTTGTATCCTGTACCTTCGCCGAAATCTCATTCAATAAAAATGTTTTTTCAATTCTCATTTTGATTCTCTCCTCGGTACTTTAGAATTTAGCAAACAAGGCATCCTTTAAAGTTAAACTTGGGCTCATGGTCGATGAAACCGCTGCGTTCAAGACGAAACGACCTTTGAATACTGCTGGACGTGCATGCTTAATGGCTTCCAAAGCTGCTTCCGCATTAGCTAACAGCTTTTCAACACCGAACGAACGCTTTCCGATTCCTAAAAGTACGTTCGCCGCTTTATCCATCTTAAACTCAACGCGCCCCTTCTTCAAAGCTTCGATACAGGCAACAACATTGTCGGTCACCGTACCCGCTTTCGGACTTGGCATCAAACCTTTGGGACCCAAAACGCGCGCGATGGTCTTAACTTCTTTCATCGCATCTACCGTAGCAACCGCGACATCGAAATCCAACCAACCGCCTTTGACCTTCTCGATCAATTCGTTCATACCTGCTTCGCGAGCACCCGCTGCTAAAGCTTCTTCCGGCTTGTTGGTAAACGCAATGATGCGAACTTCTTTACCATTTCCGTTAGGCAAGGCAACAACACCGCGAACCATCTGATCGCTCTGCTTGGGATCTACCGCAAGGTGCAAAGCCAACTCAACCGTCTCATCGAATTTCGCAGCCGGCAAAGCCAACAACACTTCGAAGGCTTCCTTCAATTCGTACAATTTTCCAGCCTCCAATTTTTCAAGAGCTGAACGATAACGCTTACTATGATTTTTCATTTCATTCGCCTCCTGATCAATCGACAACCTGGATTCCCATACTACGAGCAGTACCCGCGATCATTTTAGCTGCATGATCGACATTCGAGGCATTCAAATCTGCCATCTTCGCTGTAGCAATTTCTTTCAACTGTTTCGTAGTAACCGTACCAACCTTATTTTTGTTCGGCTCGCCGGAACCTTTTTGGATGCCCGCCGCTTTGCACAAAAGCACCGAAGCCGGTGGCGTCTTCAAAATGAACGTAAACGACTTATCTGCGTAAACCGTTATAACGACAGGAATAATCAACCCCGCTTGATCCTTTGTACGAGCATTAAACTCCTTACAAAAGCCCATAATATTGACACCCTTAGCACCTAAAGCCGGTCCAACCGGAGGCGCCGGGTTCGCAGCTCCTGCCGGTAACTGCAACCGAATTTCACCAACTACTTTTTTTGTTGCCATAATGACTTTCCGTTATTGTTCTTCCTTCTGTACTTGCCAGAATTCCAATTCTACCGGTGTAAAACGTCCAAAAATCGAGACGGAAACCTTCAACTTTCCTTTGTCGGTATCGATTTCATCGATCTTTCCCGACAAATTCAAGAATGGGCCATCCGTAATTTTTACCTGTTCCCCCAATTCGAAGCTGACCTTCATGACCTTCTTGCCCTGAGTCTCTTGAACCTGACCCAAGATGCCATCGACCTCTGCTTTTTTCAAAGCAATCGGACGATCGCCGCCCATGAAGCCGAGAACGCCTTGAACATTTCTAACGAATGAGGCAACATTTTGTAAAAACTCTCCCGATTCATCGTACAATTTCATGCACAAGAACGCATATCCCGGATAGAATTTACGAACATTGCTTGTCTTCCTACCATTTTTTACCTCAACAACTGTCTTTGTAGGTACCAAGACAGTCTTAATAAAATCCCCAAAACCTTCCGGCTCAATGAACCGATCTAGGTAGCGCTTAACTTTTAATTCTTGGTTGGATGCGGTCTGAATTGCATACCACTTGAATCCGTCACTCGTGCTTACTTCCGCCATTTTTTAACCACCGATTAATGCCCCGCACAGTGCATCAGAAGATCCACCATTTGAAACAAAGAAAAATCCACCAAACTAACAAACAAACCGAGAAAAATAATTCCCAACAACACAGCCACCGTTGACTCGCGCAATTCACGCCAGCCAGGCCATGAAGCCTTCTTTAACTCATCTACCATCTCGCGTCCGAACACGCGTATCTTCTTAAAAACATTCATTTTTTCTCAGGCCTTTGGCAGGGGAGGAGGGACTCGAACCCCCAACCGACGGTTTTGGAGACCGCTGCGCTACCAATTGCGCCACTCCCCTACAATTAATTGTTTGCCTAAAAGCTTCCGGGATGTCTTTCATCTTGTCAATGAAAAAACATCCCGATTTTTGCTTTTAATTATTTTTCAGAAATTAAGCAATAACTTCTGTGATACGTCCAGCACCGATTGTACGGCCACCTTCACGCATAGCAAAACGCTGACCTTTTTCCATCGCAACAGGCTTACCTAACTCGATTGTAATACCCAAGTTATCGCCTGGCATTACCATCTCAGTTCCGTCTGGCAATTCGCAAACACCGGTTACATCAGCGGTTCCGAAGAAGAATTGTGGACGATAACCCTTGAAGAATGGGGTATGACGACCACCTTCATCCTTGGTCAAAACGTAAATTTCAGCCTTAGCCTTGGTGTGAGGGGTAATGGATCCTGGCTTGGCCAAAACTTGTCCACGCTCAACATCCTTCTTTTCAATACCACGCAACAATACACCGACGTTATCACCGGCCTGACCTTGCTCCAACAACTTATGGAACATTTCAACTCCGGTACATGTTGTCGAACGTGTTTCGTTCAATCCGACGATTTCTACCGTGTCACCAACCTTTACGCAACCACGTTCAATACGTCCCGTTACAACGGTACCACGTCCAGTAATGCTGAATACGTCCTCAATGGACATCAAGAAAGGCTTATCCAAATCGTGCTCCGGCAAAGGAATATCCTTATCAACCGCAGCCAACAAATCCGAAATCGATTTTACCCACTCCGGCTTTCCTTCCAAAGCTCCCAAAGCCGAACCACGAACGATGGTAATTTCGTCACCTTTGTAATCATACTTCTTCAAGAGGTCACGGATTTCCATCTCAACAAGTTCCAACAAATCGGGATCGTCAACCAGATCTACCTTATTCAAGAAAACGACGATGTTAGGAACACCTACCTGACGAGCCAACAGAATGTGTTCACGCGTCTGAGGCATCGGTCCATCATAAGCACTTACGACCAAAATCGCACCATCCATTTGGGCAGCACCCGTAATCATGTTCTTTACGAAGTCAGCGTGTCCTGGGCAGTCAACGTGCGCATAGTGACGTGTTTCTGTCTCGTACTCAACGTGCGCAACCGCGATTGTTACAATCTTAGAAGCATCACGAACCGTACCACCCTTTGCAATATCCGCATAGGACTTTACTTCCGCCAAACCTTTGTCCGCTTGGACCTTGAGAATGGCCGTCGTTAATGTTGTTTTTCCGTGGTCGACGTGACCAATGGTTCCCACATTTACGTGGGGTTTTGATCTTGTGAAGGTTTCTTTAGCCATATCAAAAAATCGCTTTCCGTTTTCTCTGGTTTCTGGAGCCCCCGAGCGGACTTGAACCGCCGACCTCATCCTTACCAAGGATGTGCTCTGCCAACTGAGCTACAAGGGCATATCTCATCCACTTTTTGGCCTTTCAACCAAAATGTTATTCTCATAGGCAACAGCATTCTTAAGCGCGAGTCAACATTTTTTTTTAAAATTGTGCAACTTCAACCTTGAAGCGCTATTAAAAAAGCAAAATCTTGAAAAATAGATACCCACGGGCGGAACCCGTGGTCTTCTTCGCTTTGCATCAGATAAGAAGAGGTGAAAATTATAATTTCACCCCTGAAAAGCGAGCATATTACTCACCTTTTTTCGCTTTTTTCTTAGGCAACTCTTGCCCTTCAACACCTCCAGGCTGTGTTGACGTTGTATCTACGGGCCACTCTTTCCCTATATCCACCCCCCGAAGCTCTGTCAACGTCGTATTGCTCTCTAACGCCTTTAAAATCGCCTTCTCACCTTCTGCACCTATTTCATTATCCTCCAAATCGAGTTCCATTAACGCCCTATTGATCTTTAACGCTTCTGCAATCGCCCCCGCACCTTCGATACCTATCCTGCCACCCCCCAAAAGGAGGCCTGTCAACGTCGTATTGCTCTTTAACGCCTCTGAAATCGCCCCCGCGCTTTCGTCACCTATTTCACTATACCTCAAATCAAGTTCTGTCAACGTCTCATTTACCTTTAATGCCTCTGAAATCGCCCTCGCACCTTTGGGATGTATTTCATTGATAGACAAATTAAGTTCTGTCAACATCTCATTCACCTTTAACACTTCTGAAATCGCTGCTGCACCTTCGTTACCTATCCTATTATAATTCAAATCAAGTTCTGTCAACGTCGTATTGCTCTTTAACACCTCTGAAATCGCTGCTGCACCTTCGTCACCTATCTTATTATGACCCAAATCAAGTTCTGTCAACGTCTCATTCACCTTTAACGCCTCTGAAATCGCCCTCGCGCCTTCGGCACGCATCTTATTACCACACAAACCAAGTTCTGTCAACGTCTCATTCACCTTTAACGCCTCTGAAATCGCCCTCACGCCTTCGGCACCTATTTTATTGTCGATCAAATCAAGTTTCGTTAACGACTTATTTACCTTTAATGCCGCTGAAATCGCCATCGCACCTTCGGGATGTATTTCATTGATAGACAAATTAAGTTCTGTCAACGTTGTATTTTCCTTTAACGCTTCTGAAATCGCTGCTGCACCTTCGT
>DBYP01000018.1:151098-155291 GCA_002309885.1 Verrucomicrobia bacterium UBA1183 | reverse complement strand
TCTGTCAACGTCTCATTTACCTTTAACGCCTCTGAAATCACTGCCGCGCTTTTGTCACCTATGGCATTGTTCGCCAAATAAAGTTTTGTAAGTGTTTTATTTCTCCTCAATAGGTTTGCAATTTTGATTGCATCTTCATAACCCATGCGCAAACTAAGCTCCACAACACTTTTTCCCTCCAAACTTGCTACAATCTCATCGATTGTCTCATCGTCCTGAAACAAAATTTTACTACCATCTTCAAAGACAGCCTTATTCGCATCTAAAACAGAAGTATGAATAACTAACCAAGATAACCCTATTAATTTCAACCATTTATTCATAATAAACGTTATGCTCTTAACAAATATTATGATCTGTCAAGCAAATTTAATACTTTTTTAAAAACACCCTTATAAAACACCCTTATCAAAAAAATCATCGCCATTTCTTTAAGCGCATACCGCCATAAAAGATGACAAATTTATTGACTCCTTTCTTAACGAGCCATAGACTGAAGAATCTATGGACAGCACAAAAACTCATCTTGTATTGTTAGGGATAACTTCTAGCTTTATACTTCAGGGCGACACGCAATGGTTCGACGAAGGAATTCAATGCCTTGGAGTGGAGGTTCAATCGATACAATTGGGTAAATCGGGAGAAGATCGTACGTTTACCCCACTTGCAACGCCCACAAGCGCTAAAGCCTCCATAAAAAACGCTTACCAGCAATTACAAAAAAATTTTGCAAAAGAAGTAACTTATGCACAGCTTACCCCTTACACCAAAACCGACCTATCCCTCTCTTTATGTGAAAATTTTCTTAATCCCATGGTTACTTGGCATCCATTTTATACCCGTTTTCTGAGCAATCTCTCCCTTGAAGAACTTTTTAAGGAGGAAAGCGCAGGTGATCTAAAAGCATTTTTTACAGATCAAGAACCGGCCACGTGTTCCCCTAAGAAAAGAACCGCCGATCTCAATTTTATACCATTAATAGCACCTGAAGGTGCACCTTTCCTTCCTGCTGATCAAGCCGCATTTGGACTTATCCGGCTTGGGTACAAAAATGTAGCCGTCGCAATATTTGCAAATCCGAAATTCTTGGGCGGAGGCACGAATGATAAAGAAAGTTTGTTTTACATGAATACTGGTCAAGAAGAACAAACCTTTTTATGCTTCCCAGGCCTTTTTTCAGCGATGGAGGCATTAAAATTTGTCCATAAAGTTACATGGGCAGGCAAAGATAAAGAAGGGAATGACGTATACGAACCGTTCAATCGAGAAAAAACATTAGCACAAGGCGCTTTACCTCGTTATCGATATAGTCAAAAGGGCATCGATAAAGACCTTGCTCCAGACCCCGAAATCATCAAAGTAGAAGAGGGCTCTTTAGGATTTAAAAAAGCACCTCAATTTTCGACCTTCGCCATAAAAGATGCCTGTATGGTTTTCATTTCCACGACCAAAACATTTGAAGAAATTAGAGATAAACACAACAAAAAGATGTGTGCTTATAATCCTCTTGAAACCCCTATAGACGTTAATTTGATTTTCACTGCTGCGCCCGAGCTCCCCCTTCGCGAACTCCCCATAAACACGTTCTTATCTGTCGAGTACCTTAAAGCCTTGGTAGAAGATTTGAAAACCCAGATGAGCGCTTTAAAAGAAACAAAAGCTGAAACGTTCATTACTGGTCCCATTGGGTGTGGCATATTCGGCAATGATATGCGCGCTGTAGCGCTCGCTTATGCCTACGTTTTTATGCATTATGGCTCAGAAACGCTGAAAAACATTGCCATTACGGATATGAAATTTTATAAGATGGTAAAGGAATATTGGGAAATAATAAGCCGTATGGAACCGCCAGAAAGTGAATCCGAAGAAACCTTCTTAAGCCAAATTTTCGAAATGGCTTTCCCAGAAAAAGAAAGGCAGCTGAATCTAAATCAATGGATTTTCCATAAAAGACTGAAAGAACGTGTCCCTCTATGTCCCGCAAATAGCGACTTAGCTAAAGAGTTCGACGCATTGTTATCGGAAATACAGAAGAAAAAAATAGAAAAAGTGCATATGCCTTATGGGGTTTATTGTGATTATTGCAAAAAACTTAAAAAAATGAAAGGCTTTAACATCTGCGTCAATCGAAACGGGAAATTCATTACGGAATTAATAGAGGTTTTCGTAGAATAATCTTTCAGCGTATGTCTACACGAATTAAAAAAGTACAGCCTTGAAGGATTTTTTGCAAAAAAAATCCCTCAACCCCCCCCCTTAAAAGCAGAGCAGAAGTCCTGCACCCCGGTCATTTTGCAACATTGTTGCAAAACAAGAAAAGTTTTTGAGGGTTTAAAGGAAGCTTTTTTCAAAAAGTTCCCTTATAATCTCCTATCTCCCCTAGGCACATTTTAAGCAATAACAGAAGGGATAGCGCTTCGCTATCAACCGTACTGTCCAAAGAGAAGCGGGGGCGTTTTAACGACGCTGGCAGATGTCCTTCTTTCTTCGATTTCGCCAAACCAATAGCGACCAACCGCTTTTTGCAATTCTAAATCAGATTCTTTCCCCAATACCTTTAATCGGATCCTCAGAAGGTTTCTAAAGTTTTCTACATTATAAACAGCAAAGAGAACCTTTTCACAAAAATCATCCTGTACACTAATAGGCGTTTCTTCTTTACGGCAGTCATCGTAATACTTCACATCTTTTAGAAACGATTCCCACGAAACACCGCTCTGATTTTTCAGTCTTGCCATATCTCGTCCCACCAATGTTTGTAGCGCAAACAAACATTCATTCAAACTCCAACGCGATATTTCGTCACGGATAGCTTCAATATTACCAGGCGTCTCTTCTATCGACAATCTCTCGAAGGAAAGCGGCTGTCTAATTGGACCGGTCTTCCAACGAGGAACTTCTTTCCCTGCACTCCAAAAATTTGCGTAATAGCTCTCCCTAAGCCCACCTCGCAAAAAACCAACAGATAAAAAACAGACGGCGAAAAAAGCAAACCACCGCATCGTGAGGTTTCCCCATAAAAATTAAAAGCAATTGCAAGCGTCCTACAAGCTCACTTAACGACGACGACCGAACTTGCGTTGGAACTTCTCTACGCGACCTGTCGTGTCAACGAAACGCTTTTCTCCCGTATAAATCGGGTGCGAATCCGAAGTCACATCGCGAATAATAATGAAGTGCTCAACACCGTTGATGACTTCCTTTTCTTTAGAAGCCATGGTGGAATGCGTCAAAAAGCGCTTCCCTGTTGAAACATCGACGAAACAAACAGGATGATAATCTGGATGTATATCTTTTTTCATTTTTTCTCCTTATCAATAGCCCTGACGTGCCTTATAACGCGGATTTGTCTTGCAAATCACATAAATACGTCCCTTGCGTCTTACCACTTGGCACTTTGCATTACGGGTTTTCAAAGATTTTATCGAGGAAACGACTTTCATAACCTATCTCTCTTTTTCCCTAGAATTGCAAACGCTCCTCACATGTCAATCATTTTTTAACGAAAATCAAGCTTCCAGAGGTACATCACCACCAGAAAGCACACTTTTCCCGTTACTTCTACGAAAAACATGGTGCAGGTGGACGGAATCGAACCGACGAATCCAGCTTGGAAGGCTGGAGTTTTACCACTAAACTACACCTGCCCGCACTTGTAATTCAAGTGTTCTCATTCGAGCAATATTTTTCACTTCCGTCAAGGCTTTTTTAAAAAAAATACAAAAACAAGCTTTCAATTTTCAGCTTTATTTGGGCTCCTCTTTAAATTTGGAGAGAGAATTTCTAGCGTGTATCTATGGGAGATAAAAAATTATAAAAGCATAAATCCTAAGAGAACTTTTTGAAAAAAGTTCCCTTAAACCTTCAAAAAACGTCATATTTCTAGCTTATGTAGACACGCCTTAAACTTGGCAAACCAACCGGCATCATCCTTTTTTCAACGCTCGCCCAACAACAAACGTAGGCTGATTCATTACCAGGTAAAACGAGCGTTTCATAGGACATACAACACTTAGAGAACTACCAAGGTCCTTTGTTTTAAAATCGCAAAAAACTTTTTTAACACCCCACATGACAAACACACCCAAGATACCAACGATACTTACTGTAACCATAATCTCAGTAAGCCCAAATGCCGCACGCCTACTGGATTTAAACGATCTTAGCTGTCGATTGTCGATTGTCGATTGTCG